>NZ_JAGGPO010000015.1:0-283957 GCF_018613775.1 Arthrobacter sp. ISL-69 | reverse complement strand
GCCCAGGACGGTGCCCGGAAGCAGGCGCCGAAAAAGAAGAAGCGCTAGGAACTGATGACTGCCGAAACCGCAGCCAGCTGAGATACAGGTAAGGGCCGGAACAATTGTTCCGGCCCTTACCTGTATCCACTCTTGTCCGGACAGTTGGATTGGCGGAGGGCGGCGCGAGTCGGCTCAAAGCTGATGAGTCAGCCGATTTCCAGCGCCGTTACCCGCCATACCTGGTTGCTGCGCTCAAGTCTCACTGCCACCGCGCGGACCCTCAGTTCGTCCACCACGACGGCGCTTGCCTCGTAGATGCCGTCCGCGACTTCGCAGGCGCGGACCGACCGGACAGCCGGGTTACGGTGTAGGCGGCCGGCCGTCGGTGAGGACCCGGACGCGAGCCGGCGGGTAAGCGCGGCCCGGTGCTGGAGCGAGGCCAGGCAGCGTTGGTCCAGGCGCCGCGAGAGCTGCTGGATCGGACGCGTTCCGGCCAGTACTTCGATGGCGGCCTGCACGGTACCGCGGGCGATCGCGCAAACCTCCCTGCTCTCACTCACAGCCTTGAGGGTCCGCAGGTTACCGGCCGATCGAGCCGGGCCGGCCGGGCCCGGCGCGGGAGGAGCGCCAGCAGGGCGCGGACCCGCAGGCGGGATGCTGGCCGGTTCAGGGACCGCCGTCAGCCCGCGGACCGGCGGAACACCCGGATCGGATCGGCCCGTCGCAGGAGATGAGGGGACCAAATGCAATGCGCTCATGACGTTTCCTCTGATTGATGACGGATATCTGAAGACTGCTCGAAGCCGGCCGCGGACTATGAGCTGGACGGTGGCCGGAGAACCTGGCCCGGGAGAAGGACATCGGGATTGTCTCCAACGACGGCCCTGTTGGCCTGATACCAACGTGGCCATTCCAAGGCGACGTCTACGTCAGAAGCGGGGGAGCCGCCCAGCCCCCTGGCTGCGATACTCCACAGCGAGTCCCCAGCCACCACTGTGACGGGGCCGGCCGAGGCTGGTTGCTGCCGTGCGGACCTCACGGGTTGAGCCGCGAGCGGACCTGGATCCACGACGGGTGCGCTTGGTTTCCACTGTGGATCCAGGCTGTCACCGGACGCTGAGGTCGCCGGCAAAACGGAAATGGATGCTGTACCGCCTACCCCGCCAACCACTGCGGTGGTGAGTGCGGCCGGCTCTGACGGAAGCGCGCTGGCTCCCCCACCTGCCTGTTCCGTTGGCGCCCATACCGCAGCAATGGCCGTGCCGGATGTTGGACTCGGCGGCGGCACCCCGGGGTCCGTGGCGCCATGGGCAAGCGGTGCGCCCAGCAGCTGCAAACCGACTGCGGCGAGGGCGAGCCGGCGCATGAATGCCGGGCTGAACTTGCCGGTGATTTCCGCTGCCCGGCCGTTGCCGGTGCGCTCGAGGGCGGCGGAGGCAAGCGCGATCAGCATCGACAAGAACCACCAAGCCACGATGATGAGTCCAATCGTGTTGACGGCAATTCCCAGCAGGTCTTCAAAGGCCAGCGACTGGCCCCTCTCCGCTGACCGCTGCCACCGCTCCACCAGCGAGGCGCCCGTCCCCGCCAGGAGAGTACCCAGAAGAAGAATCGCTGCTGCCAATGCCGCGTCCGAGCCAAGTGGTCTTCGCTGCGAACCCTTCATGATCCTACTCCTCCAAGCTGTTTGATACGATTTGATGTTGTTTGATGTATGTAAGTAAAGTTTGAACCCGCCCTCCGGGTTTTGTCCAGTGATTTGTTTTTTCGTCCCGGGGTCCGGCATTGAATTGACCCCGGCGCCGAGCAGGCCTAGATTTGCGGCATGCGTTGGGATGCCCTGTTTGATGACATGGAGGCGCAGCTGGCATCAGTTGACCGGCTGGAGCTCGAAGCGGAAATCGCTGAGCGGTCGCGGGCGGACGTGGCAGGTGTGGAACTGGCCGACAGGTTGCGCGGATCCTTCGGGCTCAGGGTTGGTGTCCATCTGGCGTCCGGGTCAGTGTTCGACGGAACGCTGAGCCACGTGGGCGCAGAGAGCCTGGTGCTCAGCGATCCGTATCGTCAGGTGCTGATTCCTTATGCTGCGGTCTCGCGGTATCAGGGCCTCGGGAGGCTCGCTGTCGCGGAGCCATCCTCTGTCCGGCGAAAACTGGGCCTGGCCAGCGCACTTCGTGGCCTGGCGCGCGACAGGACTGGTCTGTCAGTTTTCCTGATCGGCGGCGCGGAGGGGGTAGCCGGACTCAGCGGTGTCATCGACCGCGTGGGGCGGGACTATTTCGACCTGGCTGTAACCCGGCCGGGGGAGGCCCGCCGCGCGGCCAACGTCAGCCAGGTGGCCACGGTTCCATTTGCCTCGCTCGGTGCGTTGCGGTCCTTGCGCGGCGCCGAGCTCTGAACGCACACCCCAGTTGCCGGGCTGCAGGCCGAATTGGCGGCAGGGCGGGATGCGCGCGCCTGCGTCCGTGCCTCAGGCGTACTTAGGTCTCAGGAGGACTTGGACTTCGCTTGCTGGATCATGCGGTCCGCCTCCGCGTAACGCTCTTCGATGTACTGCTCCAGCATCTTTTCCTCCACGCGCCACTGCCCGCGGCCGCCCACCTGGATGGCCTTTAGTTCGCCGCTGCGGACCAACGCATAGGCTGCCGGGGAATTGATCTGCAGCTGTTCGGCTACGTCTGCGAGGGTTAGGAATCGGGGCATGGTTCTATTTTGCCACCAGTGGCGTCAAGTGGTGCGGTTATCCACAGTTTGGCGTTGTTTGATCCTATGACTTTCGATCCGGCTGTTTTGCCGTAACAATGAGGGAGTCCGGCGCATGAAGCAGTCCGGTCAGCACCGATGGGGGGAGCAACACGGATGAGTGCAAGCACAACAGCCGCAGGGGTCCGGCTGAAGAAGCCGTCCTGGAAGGATCCCCGGCTCCTGCTCGGATTCCTGCTGGTCCTGGCCTCCGTGGCGGGTGTTGTGTCCCTGGTAGGTGCTGCCGACCAAACCACCGAGGTTTACGCGGCGAAAGGGCCGATAGCCGTTGGGGAGAAGCTGACGGCTGAGAACGTCAACCGGGTGAAGGTCAGGCTTGGCGACGTGGAATCGCACTACATCACCGCTGAAGCAGGACTGCCCGAGGGCATGGTCGCCGTGCAGCGCATTGGCCCGGACCAGCTGGTGCCACGGGCAAGCCTCGGCAAGCCCGACGCTCTGAACCGCAAGCCGGTTGCAATCACCATAG
Source organism: Arthrobacter sp. ISL-69 (assembly GCF_018613775.1). NCBI lineage: Bacteria > Bacillati > Actinomycetota > Actinomycetes > Micrococcales > Micrococcaceae > Arthrobacter > Arthrobacter sp. ISL-69. The sequence goes on along the minus strand of NZ_JAGGPO010000015.1, from coordinate 280,743 downwards.
ACGAAACCCTGCCGGAGCAGGCCGCTGCCGGTTCGCGCGTGGACGCCTGGGTCGCCCTGCCTGATGCCCGCAACGGATTCAGCGAGCCGAAGCTACTCCTTCCCGGCGCAGAAATTGCTGAAGTCACGCCGGGAACAACCACGCTCGGATCTTCCCGGTCCACAGTAGTGCTGGTGCTCGTCACTGATGAGCAGATGCCGAAGCTGCTGGGCGCCCAAGCGAACAAAGCCAAGATTTCCGTCGTCTGGAACCCTGGCGGTGGGACGCCATGAGCATCCCGGTGGTCACGGTCGGACAGTCACGCGAAGACCTGGTGGGCGGCCTGGAACGACTGCACGGACCGGTCACTGTCGTCAGGAGGTGCTCGGAACTGACGGAGTTGCTGGCCGCCTGCCAAAGCGGCCTCGCCCGGGCGGCCGTCGTCGCAGAAGGCAGCGACGAACTGACTGCTTCGCTGGTGGACCGGCTCGCCGCGGTCGGCGTCGTGATCGTTGCCCTGACGGACAGCGCATCGGAAACCGCGAGGCTGACGGCGATCGGCGTCACGGCGGCGCCGGCGGGAGTGGACTCAGCGGCGCTGGCCGGACGGATTTCCGGCGCGGTGGAGCAGTGGTCCCGTCCCAAGCCATTTCAGGCGGGTGACAGCGGATTTGCGGACACGGGGGCGGCCATCCGGACTCAGCCCGGTGCGGAAAGCGACGTTTCAGCAGAGCCGTCCGGCGCCGGCCAGCTTATTGCCGTCTGGGGTCCGGCAGGGTCGCCCGGCCGGACGCTCGTGGCGGCGAACATGGCAGGCGAGCTGGCTGCAGCCGGCAATTCAGTCTTCCTGATCGACGCTGACAGCTATGGGGCGAGCGTTGCGGGCCTGCTGGGACTCCTGGATGAGTCCGCGGGGCTGGCGCAGGCCTGCCGGCTGGCTGACCTGGGGCAACTGGATGCCGACGCCCTGCTAAGGGTTGCCACACCTGTCGCCCTGAAATCCGGGACGCTCCGGATCCTGACCGGGATCACGCGCGCGGACCGCTGGACGGAATTGCGCGCGTCCGCCCTTGGGGTCGTGTTTGAGAAAGCCCGGGAAATCGCGGACTACGTCGTCGTGGACACCGGATTCTGCCTTGAGGCAGACGAGGAACTCAGTTTTGACACCATGGCGCCGCGCAGGAACGCCGCCACCCTCCGGAGCCTCGAACTGGCAGATACCGTCTATGCCGTCGGGGCGGCTGACTCCATCGGGGTGCCGCGGCTCGTCCGCGGCCTTTCCGAGCTTGAGGCCGCGGTCCCGCAGGCGGTTCCCCGGGTAGTCCTGAATAAGGTCCGTGCCTCGGCCGCCGGAAGGTCACCGGAACGCCAGCTCAGGGACGCCTGGGAAAGGTACGGGCCGGCGGCGGCAATCGCCGCGTTCCTGCCATCGGACAGCGCAGCAAGCGACTCGGCACTTTTGTCCGGGTGCCTCCTGCTCGAGGCTGCACCCCAATCAGGACTACGTCTGGCAATCGCAGAATTGGCTTGTGCACCTGTCCAGCGAAAACGCCGATCCTCTGTCTTTACTTCCACAGCGAAGCGTCGCCTAAAGGGCTAGGCTCGCCATAAGGGCTGCAAAGAGGCAGCTATGAACTTTTGATGGAGGCGTTTGTCGATGTCGTCTGGGTCCAGCGTGGAGGATCAGTCCGTTTTACTCGGAGCCCGTGAAGGGTACCTCCGAGACTACTACGAGCACCTTGCGGAGGAGGACGGCCGGGCATATTCGCCTGACCTCCTGGCCGCCCGCGCTGAAACCCACCGCGAAGTGGCCGCTGTCCGCGTTCCGGGCACGGCCAACATCAGAATCGTGGACGAAGCCGACCGAAGCGTCGTGTACATCGTCACGGACGATATGCCCTTCCTGGTGGACTCAGTCAACGCTGAGCTCGTTCGCCAGAACTCTGCAATCCACCTTGTCCTCCACCCGTTGTTTGTCGTGACACGCAACCGGGAAACCGCTCAACTGACCAAGGTGGACAGGGTCCCGTCCAGCATCGGCATTTCCAGCGGAGATACCGCCGCCATGCCGAGCCTGTCGCACCTGATAGCCCAGGGCGACAACGCCTCCCACATGGAGTCCTGGATCGCTGTCGAGATCGACCTTGCCAGCGAGGAATTGCATGGACGGCTGATCGGAGGCATTGAACGCGTGCTCGGGGACGTACGGGCAGCAGTCGAAGACTGGCCGAAGATGCGCAACAAGGCGCTGCAGATCGCTAAAGACCTGGACAACGTGGCCAATCCTGCACAGATCGAGGAGTTGCGCCAGGCTCAGGACCTGCTCCGCTGGCTCGACGAAGGCAACTTCACCTTCCTCGGGTACCGCGAATACGACCTGGTGAACGAGTCCGGGGAAGACGTCCTGGAACTCCGGGAGAAAAGCGGTCTCGGCCTGCTGCGCAGCGGTGCGGACGGACACCACGTCCAGCACCTCACCGTTGCCGGCCGCAAGAAGGCACGTGAAAAGCGCGCTTTGGTCATTACCAAAGCCAACTCCCGCTCCACCGTCCACCGTCCGGCCTACCTCGACTACATCGGGGTCAAGAGCTTCGACGCCGCCGGAAACGTCAATGGCGAGCAGCGGTTCATCGGCCTGTTCGCCACCAGCGCCTACGCCGGCTCCGTCCGGAACATCCCGATCGTTCGCGAGAAGGTTGAAGCCGTCCTGCGCAAGGCCGGATTCCCGCCGCACTCCCACTCCGGCAAAGACCTGTTGGGCATCCTTGAGACCTACCCCCGCGATGAGCTGTTCCAGATCGAGGTTTCCGACCTCGCAGCGACGGCAACCGGAATCCAGCGGCTGCAGGAACGGCGTCGCACCCGGCTGTTCCTGAGGCCTGATATCTACGGCCGGTTCATGTCCGCGCTCGTCTACCTTCCCCGTGACCGGTACACAACAAACGTTCGCCTCCGCATCGAGCAGGAACTGCGCGAGACCTTCCACGCCGTCTCCATCGACTACGAAGCCAGGATGACCGAATCCGCGCTGGCCAGGCTGTTCTTCCGGATCCGGCTGCCCAAGGACGTCGACGTCAGTAACGTCAACGCCGAAGAGCTGGAGAAACGGCTTGTCCGGGCTGCGCGATCATGGAGCGAGGGCATCGCGGAAGTCCTGCGGGCCAGCGGTCCGGAAGATGACACGAAGGGGCTTGCTTCGGCCTGGGCCGAAGCCTTTCCGGCCAGCTACCGCGTGGACTACGAGGTGGAGGATGCCCTGACGGACATTGCCCGCTTCGAGAAGTACGGATCGGCTGCCGAGCTGGCCGAAAAGGGCCGGCCGGAGCGGCCCGGCGTCCACGTGTACCTTCCCGAAGGGGCCGGAGCCACCCTTGAAGAGGACGCCCGTGTCAAGCTGTACATGCTGGAGCCCAAGAGCCTCAGCCAGATCCTGCCGTACTTCCATAACCTTGGCCTTGAAGTGCTCGATGAACGGCCGTTCGAAATCGAGACCTCGGACAAGCGGGACTTCTTCCTCTACGACCTGGGCCTGAAGTACCCCGCCGGTGTGGCCCCGCTCGCAACGGGCCAGCTGCTTGCGGAAGCCTTTGGCGCCGCCGTTTCCGGTGCCGTCGAGTCTGACAGCTTTGACCGTCTGGTCCTGCGCGAGGGCATGCACTGGAGCCAGATCGTGGTCCTGCGGGCCTATGCCAAATACATGCGCCAGATGGGCAACACGAATTCGTTTGGCTTCATTGCGGACACGCTGCTGGCCAATCCGGACGTGACACGTGCGCTCAGTGCCCTGTTCGCGGCCCGCTTTGACCCCGCCCTCGGGGACGATGTTCGGACCGAGCGCCAAGCGTCGGTCCGTGCAGAGTTGGCTGCCGCCATCGAACAGGTCGCCACCCTGGACGCGGACCGTGTGCTCCGGACCTTCGCGAACCTCATCGAGGCCACGTTGCGGACCAACTTCTATCAGCAAAAGCCGTACCTGAGCTTCAAACTGAATCCGGCCGCCATCGATGGCCTGCCGTTCCCGCGCCCGATGTTTGAAATTTGGGTCTACTCGCCCCGTGTGGAGGGCGTGCACCTGCGCTTCGGCAAGGTGGCCCGAGGCGGACTGCGCTGGTCCGACCGGCGTGAGGACTTCCGGACCGAAATCCTGGGCCTTGTTAAGGCACAGACAGTCAAGAACGCCGTCATTGTGCCCACCGGCGCCAAGGGCGGATTCTTCGCCAAGCAACTCCCTGACCCCGCCGCCGACCGGGCGGCCTGGATGGCGGAGGGCGTGGAGAGCTACAAGACGTTCATCCGCGGTCTGCTGGACCTGACGGACAACCTGATCACAACTCCCGACGGGGAAGCCGTGGTTCCGCCGGCCGACGTCGTCCGCCACGACGACAACGACTCCTACCTCGTCGTCGCTGCCGATAAGGGAACGGCAACGTTCTCGGACATCGCAAACGGCCTATCGGACGAATACGGGTTCTGGCTGGGGGACGCCTTCGCCTCCGGCGGCTCGGTGGGCTACGACCACAAAGCCATGGGGATCACCGCCCGGGGCGCGTGGGAATCGGTCAAGCGCCACTTCAGCGAACTGGATCTCGACACGCAGTCGGAGCCGTTCACCGTGGTGGGCGTCGGCGACATGTCCGGCGATGTCTTTGGCAACGGCATGCTGCTTTCCAAGCACATCCGGCTGCTCGCGGCGTTTGACCACCGCCACATCTTCCTGGATCCGAATCCCGACGAGGCCGTGTCGTACGCCGAGCGGCAGCGGCTCTTCAACCTGCCCCGGTCCTCCTGGGACGACTACGACAAGTCCCTTATCAGCGAAGGCGGCGGCGTCTTCGTGCGGCAGGCAAAGTCCATTCCTGTTTCCGACCAGGTCAGGGCGGCCCTGGGACTGCCGGACGGCACCTCGGAGCTGAGTCCGCCGGAGCTCCTTCGCGCGATTCTCCTGGCGCCCGCGGACCTGCTGTACAACGGCGGTATCGGAACCTACGTCAAGGCAAGCACCGAAACGCATGCGGAGGTAGGGGACAAGGCCAACGACGCGATCCGCGTTGACGGCCGCGACCTTCGCGTCAAGGTGGTCGGAGAAGGCGGAAACCTCGGCATGACCCAGCGCGGCCGCATCGAGGCCGCACTCCAGGGAGTCATCCTGAACACGGATGCCATCGACAATTCGGCCGGCGTCGACTGCTCGGACCATGAAGTCAACATCAAGATCTTTGTTGACCGGATGGTCGCAGCCGGCAAGCTCGAGTCCGCCGAGCGGGCGGACTTCCTGGCATCCATGACGGATGAAGTCGGGCGGCTTGTGCTCGAAGACAACATCGACCAGAACATCCTCCTCCTCAACGACCGCATCCGTGTTGCGGAGTGGAGCCCCAGCTACGAGCGGCTCATGGACTGGCTGGAGAAATCCGCAGACCTCAAGCGCAAACTCGAAGCCCTGCCAACAACGGCGACGCTCCGGGAACGCCTGGAACAGGGACAGGGGCTAACTTCGCCGGAGCTCTCCGTTCTGGCGGCCTACGCGAAGATCGAACTTGCGACGGCGCTGCGTGAGAGCGACCTCGCCGACGATCCGTGGTTCAGGCAAACCCTCCGGTCCTACTTCCCCAAGCAGCTCCGGGAGAGGTTCGACGCCGAACTGGACACCCATCCGCTGCGGCGCGAGATCATCGCTACGGTCGTGGCGAACGACATGATCAACCTGGGCGGCATCACGTTTGCGTTCCGCACCATTGAAGAGACCTCCGCCAACGAAGCCGCGGTGGCCAAGGCCTTCGTTGCGCTCCGCGAAATCTACGAGCTTGACGTCATGGTGGGCGAGCTCAACGAACTGCCTGCGTCCTTCCCGACGGAGCACTGGAGCACCGTCCACCTTGACATCCGACGGCTCCTGGACCGTGCTGTCCGGTGGGTGCTCAGCCAAGGCAGCGGTTCCCGGCCGATCTCCGAGATCGTGGGCGAATTCAAGCCGCTGATGGATCCGATGCGTGCCCGCCTCCTCGACTACCTGCGTGGAGAGGACCGTGCCCGCGTGGCTTCGTGGCTCGAAAAGGCCCGGAGCTGGGAACTTCCGGAGGACCTTGCCCACCGCTGGGCCGAACTGTTCGAAAGCTTTGTGCTGCTGGACATCGCCAAGATCGCCCATGTCAGCGCGGAGCCGGTGGAAAACATCGCGCACGTCTATTACTCGGTGTTCGACCGCTTCCACGCGGATTCGCTCCTGGAGCGGATCACGAAGCTCCCGAGGCGGGACCGCTGGCAGGCGCTGGCCCGCGCTGCCCTGCGTGATGACCTCTACTCCACCATTTCGGACATCACGACGTCGGTCCTTGACTCGACGCCGTCCGGGACCCCCGCGGAGGACCGCGTACTGGACTGGGAAGGCCTGAATGCCGAACAGCTCGGCCGTGCCAGGAGCATGTTTGACGAGGTCAACTCGCTCGAAGCGGACGATATGGCGTCACTGTCGGTAGCATTGAGGCTCTTGAGGTCAATCGTCCGACGCTAGGGACCAGTCCCAAGCGTCGAATCTGGAGGTGTAGTGGCAATCTTTACGGACCCCATCAGGGAACACGCTGATTTTGGGCCGGGGGATGCCGAGTGGCTGCACCTCCTGGTTGGCGACTGGCAGATGGTCGCCGACCTTGCCTTCGCTGACCTGGCATTGTGGTTTCCGCATCCTGAGTTCGGGTACGTGGCGCTGGCCCACGTCCGCCCCTCCACCACGCACACGGTGTTCCACGCCGACTTCGTGGGGGAGGGGATCAGGTCGGACCTGCAGCCGCTGGTGGACAAGGCCTGGGGCAGTCGCACGATTGAGCGCTCCAGCGAAACCAACTGGAGCAGCGACATGGCCCTCAGGGTCGAAGCTGTGCCCATGGTCAGGAACGGCCGGACCCTGGCCGTTGTGACCACCCACATGGATCTGTCCAGTTCACGGATGCCTTCCAGGCTCGAACTGACCTACCGCCAGTGTGCCTACGATCTGCTCCGGATGGGAACGCTCGGCCTCTGGCCCGACTTTGCGTCGCCCACCGGATCCCGCCGCGGCGCTCCACGTGTGGGTGACGGCCTCATCCGGCTGGATGCAGACGGCATCGTGCAGTACGCCAGTCCGAACGGCGTCTCCGCATTCCGGCGCCTGGGTGACGGGGAGTCCCTCGAAGGCAGGTCGCTGGCCGAAGTCACAGCGGGACTGCTGCGGGACCGTCGCATGGTGGACGAAACGCTCCCGCTTGTAGTGACAGGCCGGATGCCGTGGCGAAGCGAAATCGAATCCCGCGGGGTCAGCCTTTCCCTTCGGGCCATCCCGCTGCGCGACGAACAGCAGCGGTTCGGGGCCCTGGTGCTCTGCCGTGACGTCTCCGAGCTGCGGCGCCGCGAAATGGAACTGGTGACCAAGGACGCCACCATCCGGGAGATCCATCACAGGGTGAAGAACAACCTCCAGACGGTGGCGGCCCTGTTGAGGATGCAGTCGCGCCGGATGGTCAGCGATGAGGCCAAACAGGGCCTCGAGCAGGCCATGCGGAGAGTCGCCACGATTGCCCTCGTCCACGAGACCCTGTCCCAGGGGCTGACGCAAAGCGTTGACTTCGATGAACTGATCGGCCGCCAGTTCCGTCTCTCTGCCGAAGTCGCTTCACCCTCCCAGCAGGTCAAGACGGCCAGGTCCGGGCTCTTCGGAGAGCTGCCCAGCGATTTCGCCACCCCGCTTGCCCTGGTGATCAACGAACTTGTGACGAACGCCGTCGAGCACGGTCTGGAGGGGAGGACCGGAACTGTCTGGCTTCTGGCCGACCGTTCCGAAGGCGATGACGGGGACGAGCTCCTGACTGTGACTGTGGCAGACGATGGAGTCGGGCTGCCGGAAACGCCCCATGTGGAGGGTCTGGGACTACAGATCGTCCGGACGCTTGTGACCAGTGAACTCGGCGGCAGCATCCAGTGGAAGCCCCGCGAGGGCGGCGGAACCGCCGTGCAGATCGTCCTGAGCCTGCAAAAGCGGTAGCAGGGTCTTAAACAGGAAAGCGGCCGCGGACTTCACAGTCCGCGGCCGCTTTCCTATTTGCCTAAATTAGGCCAATGCAGTGTCTGTCCGGTCAGGAGGCGCGACGTGCGCGTGCAGCGCGGCGCTTGAGTGCGCGGCGCTCGTCTTCGCTCATCCCGCCCCAAACACCGGCGTCCTGTCCCGATTCGAGGGCCCACTGAAGGCAGGTGTCCACCACCGGACAACGGCGGCACACACTTTTGGCTTCCTCGATCTGCAGGAGAGCTGGCCCGGTGTTTCCTACTGGGAAGAACAGCTCCGGGTCCTTGTCGAGGCACGCTGCGCGGTTACGCCAATCCATGCTGATCAGTCACTCCATTCCTGGGAACTCGTTGAAAGCGACTTGTGAAAATATTCACTAGAGGCTACATAAGAAAGGGACCCTGCCGGGTCCCCTTGGTCATCTGAATTAAGCGTGTCATGTTAACGCTGTGTAAACAAGGGGTAATCGTCTAAGAAGTGCCTCTTAAGCGTGAGCGATACGTCACATAGGTCGCCGGCGCCCTCCCCGCTAGTCGACTATGTCCGGTATGGTGCCAGTGTGTCAAGACCCCCAGAGAACCCCTCCGACTTCAGTTCTGAGCCCAGCGGGGCAGGCTCCGCGGACGGTTCGGATGCTTCCTCGCACTCCGTTTCCAAGGGAGTTCCGGCCTCCCGGCCGCGGGAAGTCAGCGCGCTGAGCCTGATTGTCGCTGCTGAAGCGGCGGCCCTCCTTGTGGCCGCGGGCTGGTACGCCGTGCAACTGACCACCGGCGCGCCCGTGCTTTCATTTTGGGGTGCTGTGTTTACGTTGGCGCTCCTCCTTTCCTTTTCAGCCTGGCTTTTTGCCGTTGCCTATTTCCTTTTCCGTGGATTCCGCTGGCCGCGGGCGGGTGCGCTGGTGGCCCAGTTGTTTGTGCTGACGATCGGATTTCCGACTCTCACCGGCGGTTACATTGTGGCGGGGCTTGCCATGCTGGTTCCGGCCGCCGTCGCGTTGGTGCTGCTGTTCCGCAAGAGCGTGATCAGCTTCGCCTCGCGTGCCGGTGGGGCGCCCCCCGCCCTGTGACGCCGGGGCTGGATCCCGCCGCCAGATGTACGGGGGTGGCCCGACCCTCGGAAATGAGGACCGCCCTCCCGGGCGGCGGGTTGGGGTCCACTTCGAAACGAACACCGAAGAAATCGCCGTCCATGATGTTCCGGGGCGCGATCAGGATTCCGTTGCCGTGCCCTCGGGCGTGTGCAGCCAGCGGTACCCGCTGAACGAGCGTCGGGCTGAACCCGGCGGTGAGCAGTACTGTCCACCCCAGGCTGTGCAGGTCCATCAGATGCCGGGTGGCCTCCGGAGTCAGCATGTCCGCATCATCCACCACAAGGACCGCGTCCCTGCTCAACGCGCCGGCATCAGCGCTTAGCCTGAGGCCTGCCCAGTAGTTGTCGGCGGCATCGTCAGTACCGGGGAAGAGCCACGCGGGGACGTGCGGGTTTAGCTGGGGGATGGCTGCAAGGAGTGAGCTTTTGCCGGTGGCCGGACCGCCCAGAACGGGCAGGACACATCCGGGCGGAAGCCGGACAGTTGCCGGAAGGAGTTCGTCACCGCCGATGCCGATGACAATTGTGCGGTGTTTGGTTCCGCTTCCGGTGGCGGCATCTGCGGACAACGGTGACGCTGCCAGGCGTGCGGTGCGTTCCTGGACATCGGACACGCTCAGGCGCGTGGGCAGGGCTTCAATCCTGAAGGGCCGGGCGGCAGGTTCCTTGACTGTCGCCGTCTTCGCCGCCGTCCCTGCGGCCGGTGCATAAAACTGGGCCACCGACCCCGGGCTTCCCGTGAGCGGGCCGAACACCACCGCCCGTCCGCGGACCCGCGCAACGTCAGGGATCCGTGGCCACGCCAGGCGGCTCTCCTCGGTGGAGCCGTTGGGGAAGAAAGCCCGGTTGGGGACGGCGGCGAAGTAGCGGGCGGTCACAACGTCCCGGTCCCCGGAAATGAGGACCGTGACACCTGCCCTGGTACCGTCCCGGACGATGTCCTGGACCAGGTCTTCAGCCCAGGCCAGGGGGCCGGCCCGGAACGCGGAGACCCACGAACCCCAGCCGGTCAGGACCAGGACGAGCGGGGTGGCCTGTTCTTCTACCCGCTGGCTGAGCCGCAGGGACATTTCGAGGGCAATACGTTCCAGGATGCGAACAGCCCGGCGCAGTTCATGCAGTCCGGCCACCGCGCCCACCCGAGGCTCAGCCCGCGACGCGCTGAACGAATTGCCGGCGTCGAGTATATAAAGGTGCGATTCCTCGACGTGTTCGATCAGCTGCTGCAGGGCCAGGGCCACTGCGTCGTCTGCCCCGCTGCCCGGTCCGCCGACCACGGCAAGATGGCCGTGGCCTGATGGCTGCCACGTCAGCCGGGAGATGCGCTGCCGCTGCGGCTCGTCCGCCAAGCCGAGCTGGACGGACCAGACGCATGGTGATGGGTCGCCTTCCGTATTCACCCCTAAGGGTTCGGATGTCGGGAGAACCGCTGTCCGGTCAGGCGTTGCAGTCCCAGGGCGGGAGACCGCCCGCGGCAGCGGGCCGGCCACAGGGCGGTGCGGCGGAGTTCCTCCCATGCCGTTCCAAAGCTCCACGAGGGATTCAATCAGGGGGGCTGCGGCCTGCGCCGGTGAAGGCTGCAGATCGGGGTTCGGTTGCCCAGGTCCTTCCGGGGCTTCCCTCAGTGCCTCGGCGGCGAGGCACACCCTGACCCCGGACGCGGTGGGGTCAGCTGCGGCACCGGCCAGCGACGCCGTCTGGAACTCGACCGGATCCTCGGAGCCGCGGGCGAGATAGGCGCGCCCGGGAGTGGCCACGTCGATTCCGGCGGCGACCCTGGAGTTGATGATGTCGAACGATTCCATCTCAGACTGGACGCGCAGCGCAATGCTGGTGGTGACGTTCGCACGGATGTCCGCCGTGAGGGCGCCCTGGGGCCGCTGCGTGGCCATGATGAGGTGTAGGCCCAGCGATCGTCCGATGGCTGCGATCCGCATTAGTTCCGTCAGCGCTTCGGGGGCGTCTTCGACGAGCATGCGAAACTCGTCGATGATCAGAACCAGGTGGGGGAGCGGACCGGCGGCGGCACCTGCCGCCCGATAGCCCGCCAGGTCCGGAGCCTGGACGGCGGAAAGCAATTCCTCCCGGCGCCGGATTTCGGCGCGCAGGGAAATCAGCGAACGGTCCAGTTCATCCCGGGTGAGGTCCGTGAGCATACCCACACAATGAGGCAGGCCCGTCAACGGTCCCAGTCCCGAACCGCCCTTGAAATCAAAAAAGAGAAGGTTGACCACATCCGGCGGGAAGCTCAGAGCCAGCCCGGCCGCCAGGCTCCGGAGGAGTTCGGATTTTCCGGAACCGGTGGTTCCCGCCACCAGCAGATGCGGACCGTCCGACTCAAGGTCGAGCATGCGGGGTCCTTGTGCTGACATTCCGATGGGCACGGCCAGTCCGCGCGTCCCGCGCCCGCCAAGCCAACGGACCGACGTGTCCGCCGCCGACGCCGGCAGGACATCGGCCAGTGAACAACTCAGCGGCACCACTGATGGGGTAGCCGGGCTGCGCTCAAGGGCCGGTGCCATATCCCGGCAGTACCGGTCGAACACCCGCTCCGGAACAAGGTCAGGCAGGAAGTCCTGCGTGGAGTTCCCGGCACAGAGCCGGGCCATGTTTCCGCCAAGTTCGATGACTGTGCCCGCCTCCGCGGAGCCACCCCGGGTGCAGTCAAGAACGTGCCAGCCGCGGTTGATGGCGGTGGCAGTCATGCCGGAAATTCCGGGCGCGCCATCGACGTCATCGATCAGTATCAGCACGCCCCGTTCCCGGCTCCGGTCGATGCCGCGCTCCAGCAGGTCCGATGTCTTCCGGGCGTTCGACAAAAGCGACACCGGCGTGAGATACCGGGACGTCAGCGGCAGTGACTCGGGCCGGCCCTGCAACAGGATCCGCGTCCGTGCCGCATTCCGGTAGCTTGTGAGCTGCATAACCATGAACCTGATCAGGCCGGCGACGTCCTGCCGGGGCCCACGGACAAATGTCCTATCCGGAAGGTGGAGGATGACCGGCATGCGGCCGGCCGCCGGTGCGTCGAAATCCGGGTCGGCGGGATCCAGCCTGACGTTGGCCTGCTGATCCGCGAGTCCCAGGCGCAACCCAAGATCGTCCGGTGCCACTGTTCCTCCGGTCCCGACCGCGGGTTCCGCTTGCCCCCTGAGGACCAGCGCAGCGGCGGACGGTGCGGACCGGCGTCGTCGTTCCTTGTCTTCTTCAACGGCGGCAGCCACCGACGCCTTGAGGCGGCATCGCTGGCGGCGGCCCGCCAGCATGGGAACGAGCACGGAAACGGCAGAAACCGCCGTGAAGGCCAGGAACATCCACATTCCGGTGATCACAGCGAGGCCCACGCCGATGAGCAGCGGCAGTGCCGCGGTGAGGAAGAGAATGACCCGGTTGCCGCCTTCGGCCCTGTGCGGGACCCTCAAAGGCTCAGTGACGCTGGACCCGGCAGCTTCCCACTCGGCGAGCTGTCCTGCCGGCCGGGGGCCGAAGGTGATGGATAGCGTTGAATTTCCACAGCTGATCAGCGAATTTGCCGAAACCGCGGAGTGGGCCACTCTCTTCCCGTCCACGATGGTTCCGTTGGCGCTGCCAAGGTCCGTTATGGTGATGGCGGTGTCCGTCACGTCCAGCCGGGCATGCTCACGGGAGAGGGCGGCATCCGGAAGGGCGATTTCAGTGCCGCTCCGGCCGATCCGGTAAGTGCCGCGCCGCAGGGGCAGTACAGTCCCGGCCGCAGGTCCGCTGTGTACGGCGATCAGCAGGCCAGCATCCGTGGCGTTGCCGGTGTCCGCCGCGTGGCCTCCCACACCGTCCACTATGACCGCCCCAGTAACAAACGGAGGGACTCCGACAGCCAGGCCGGCTAAGGGCAGTCCGCGTACGGTCAGTTCCCCTGCGCCGTACTGCTCCGCAATGGCTTGCTGCACGAGGTGGCCTGCAGCGCCATGCCCGGCCGCAATGGTGAGTTCGAGCGGTGGGCCAGGGCTGCCGGCATCGGGTCCGCGGACCAGCGTGCAGTGGAGCGTCATCGGGGGCTTTCCCTTGGGAAGGAGACGGTTTCTGCCCAAGCTACCGGCGGGCGCTGCCCCCGGTCATCGCCCTCATCCGACTATGTGGACAAGCCCGGCCCGTGCCGGCGATTCACTGGTGGCCGTACAGCCTCGGGTAGGCTAGAGCAGCAGCCAATGCACAACATTGGGCTGCCCGCATTCGAATCAGGAGATTTTGTGACCGCTGACCTCGTCATCGTAGGGTCGGGCTTTTTCGGCCTGACAATCGCAGAACAGGCCGCCACTGAGCTGGGCTTGAAGGTCGTTGTCCTCGACCGCCGCCACCATATCGGCGGCAATGCCTACAGCGAAAAAGAAGAGCAGACCGGCATCGAGGTGCACCGATACGGCGCCCACCTGTTCCACACGTCCAACGAGCGCGTGTGGGAGTACGTCAACCGGTTCACGACGTTCACCAACTACGTCCACAAGGTCTACGGCGTCCACAAGGGCGAGGTGTACTCCCTGCCGATTAACCTCGCCACGATCAATCAGTTCTTCCGTGCCAACCTGACTCCGGGGCAGGCCCAGGCCCTCATCCAGGAGCAGGCCGGCGAGCTCGCGGGCACTGATCCCCAGAACCTGAACGACAAGGGCATCCAGCTCATCGGCCGGCCGCTGTACGAGGCGTTCATCAAGCACTACACCGGCAAGCAGTGGCAGACGGATCCCAAGGACCTGCCCGCAGGGATCATTTCCCGGCTGCCGGTGCGCTACAACTACGACAACCGCTACTTCAACGACAAGTACGAGGGGCTGCCGACCAACGGCTACACCGCGTGGATCGAGAAGATGGCGGAGAGCCCGAACATCGAGGTCCGGCTCAACACCGACTTCTTCGATGAGTCGCACGAATACAGCAAGAACAAGGTTGTCGGCAACATCCCGGTGATCTACACGGGGCCGGTGGACCAGTACTTCGACTTCTCGGAAGGCGATCTGTCCTGGCGGACCATCGACTTCGAAGAGGAAATTCTCGACGTCGGCGATTTCCAGGGAACGTCGGTCGTGAACTACAACGACGACGATGTCCCCTTCACGCGCATCATCGAACCGCGCCACTTCCACCCGGAACGCGACTACCAGGGTGAGCAGACCATCATCATGCGGGAGTTCTCCCGTGCGGCCGAGAAGGGCGACGAGCCCTACTACCCGATCAACACCGCAGCCGATCGCGAACGCCTGCTCAAGTACCGCGACCTCGCGGCTGCCGAGAAGGATGTGCTGTTCGGCGGCCGGCTTGGAACGTACAAGTACCTCGATATGCACATGGCAATCGGCTCAGCCCTGACCATGTTCGACAACCAAATCCGTCCGCACTTCGAGAGTGGAACAACCCTTGAAAGCGGAGGGGTAGACGCATGAGCGCTGAGCTACTGGCTGCTCCCGACAAGGGCGGCGGCCTCCTCGACGTGTTCCGGCGCCGTGAACTGCTCCGGCTTATCGTGCGGAAGGAACTCAAGGTCCGCTACCGCGGCTCGGTGCTGGGCCTGCTCTGGAGCTACGTAAAGCCGGGCGTGCAGTTCATCGTTTTCTATTTCGCCCTCGGAGTCTTCCTGGGCCTGAACAAGCAGCCCAACTTCGTCATCTACATGTTCTCGGGCATCATCCTGGTGAACTTTTTTTCGGAAGCCTTCAGCAACGCAACGCGGTCCATTGTTGCGAACGGGGCCTTGGTCAAGAAGATCTTCCTCCCCCGTGAGCTTTTCCCGGTGGCGTCCGTCTGGGTGGCCATGGTCCACTTCCTGCCCCAGTTCCTGATCCTCCTCACGGCCTGCTTTTTCTTTGGCTGGACCCCGAGCATCGTGCAGATCATTGGTGCCATTGGTGCGTTCGTCATTGTCGCCATGCTGTCCCTTGGACTTGGCCTGCTGTTTGCCGCCGCCAACGTGATGTTCCGTGACTCCGAAAATATCGTTGACCTGATGCTCATGATGGCCACCTGGCTTTCGCCTGTTCTCTACGCCTGGTACCTGGTCCGGGACGCGCTGGGAGAGACGTTCTACTTCTTCTACCAACTCAACCCGATGACTATCGCCGTCGAACTGTTCCACTTTGCATTCTGGGCACCGACCGGCGCCGTGCGGAATGCCGCCGAAGGCGCCAGAATGCCGGAGAACCTCATTTCGCTGTGGCTGCCGGTCGGGTTGCTGATTTCCTTGGCGCTCCTCGCAATTGGCCAGACCGTATTCCGACGCCTTGAGGGCAGATTTGCGCAGGAGTTGTGATGGCTGCAGAAGCAATCATTGTTGAAAAGGTATCGAAACGCTTTAACCTTCGGCACACACGGTCCCTCAAGGAGACGGTTGTGTGGCTGTTCAAGGGACGACGCGGGGATCTTTCCTCGACGTTCATGGCGCTGGATGGTGTGGACGTTTCTGTTGGCGTCGGGGAGTCGGTTGCGCTGCTCGGCTTCAACGGGTCGGGAAAGTCGACCCTGCTCAAACTCATTTCCGGTGTTATGAGTACGGACAGCGGAAGCATCAGGACCCGCGGCAAGGTCGCCGGCCTCATTGAGGTGGGCGCCGGTTTCCACCCCGACCTGACAGGCCGGGAGAACGTGTTCCTCAATGGCGTGCTTCTTGGAATGACCGAGAAGGAAACAGAAGCGCGTTTTGACGAAATCGTCGAG
The DNA here is from genome assembly GCF_018613775.1 of Arthrobacter sp. ISL-69. Lineage (NCBI taxonomy): Bacteria > Bacillati > Actinomycetota > Actinomycetes > Micrococcales > Micrococcaceae > Arthrobacter > Arthrobacter sp. ISL-69. Next base: position 264,959 of record NZ_JAGGPO010000015.1, on the reverse strand, counting down.
TTCTCCGAAATCGGAAAGTTCATCGACACCGAGGTCAAGTTCTACTCATCCGGTATGTTCCTGCGCCTCGCCTTTTCGGTCGCCGTGCACACGAACCCGGATGTCTTCCTAATCGACGAAATCCTCTCGGTGGGCGACGAGCCCTTCCAGAAGAAGTGCCTGGCACGCATCCAGGAACTCCGGGACTCGGGCTGCACGCTCGTCGTGGTCAGCCACGACCTGGACATGGTGAGCAAGGTCTGTGACAGAGGCGTTGTGCTGCGGCAAGGCAAGAAGGTTGCAGACGGGCCAATCGGGGAAGCAGTCCGCCTTCTCCGGGAAAGCTGATACGAAGCTGACATGAACACGATTGCAGTAGGGAGCGCAGATGAGTAGGGCCCGTAAGCTCTTCGAAGTTTTAGACGACGGCGGTTCAGGCCTGGCAGGCGGAGAGGCCCGACTCTCCGAGCGGGAAATTGGCCTGCTTGTTGGCGGGTTGAACTATCACTCACTGATCCAGCCCGGCCGGGAATTTAAGGTCATAGTCCTCCGAGCACCGGACGGCGAGTTTCCCCAGCTGACCGGCTACGCCTGCCACCGGCACGAGTGGGAACCGAACCGTACCGTCGTTTGCACGGTTGGCGTCAAAAGCACGGTTCCGACGACGGCGTCTGCCGATTCGCCGGTCGTTCCCCTCGTCATCGATTTGGGCGGGGAACGCGCCGAAGGGGGCGCAACCTTCTACGACCGCCCGGGCCGAAAAGCCAAAGTGCTTCGTCTTGCCCGGTTTGGAGCGCCGATCGCCTTCGACGCCCTGCGCCAGGGACTGACCGACTACCACGAAAAACGCCTCACACCGAACCGCCGGCCGCATCGGATGGCTCCGATCGAATCCGCCGCGCCGCTGCGCAGCCCGTCCGAAGACGGCGAGCCGGCAATCATCTTCGGGCTGCATTGGCTGGAAATGGGAGGGGCGGAACGATGGGCCATTGAAACCATCGCGCTGGCCCGCGAGGCCGGCTTCCTGCCCATCGTGTTGACTGACCGTGAGTCGGCCCACCCCTGGATTGTGCGCCCCGAACTGGACGGCGCGCTGGTCCTGCCGGTGAACCTTCCCATTTCAGACGAGGAAGAATCCGAACTGCTGTTGGCACTGCTGACGAAGTTCTCGGTTCGCGGTATCCACGTCCACCACAACGGGTGGCTGTACCACCGTCTGCCATGGTTCAAGGCCATGGATCCCGGGATCCGGACGGTCGACTCGCTGCACGTCATCGAGTGGCGGACCGGCGGTTTCGTCGAATTGGCCGTCAAGCTGTCCAATGCCATTGACATGCACCACGTCATTTCGCCGCAGCTGAGGGACTACATGGTCCTGCAGCGGGACGTCCCGAAGGAACGGGTTTCCCTCGCGCCGCTGTACGGACTCAGTGAGTTGTCGGCTGCCCCGAAGGCGGTAAAGGACCCGGAGCGGCCCTTTACGGTGTCCTTCATTGGCCGGCTCAGCCAGCAGAAACGCCCTTATCTCTTCCTCCGTTATGCCGCCCAGCTCCGACGCTCCACCGAACAGGACGTGCGCTTCATCCTGCACGGATCAGGGGCCCTGGCTGAAGAGACCTCGCGGCTTGTCGCAAAGTACGGTCTTTCGGACTGTCTTGAGCTGCGTCAGCCGCCGCGTTCCGTGGACGACACCCTGGCCGACTCAGACCTGCTGGTGATTTCCTCGGACAATGAGGGGCTGACACTCACGACCTTTGAAGCGACAGCCCAGGACGTGGCGGTACTGTCGACCGACGTCGGCTCACAGGCTTCCCTTGTGTCCGACAAAGTCCTGGTACCGAGGCAGCCCCTCGCGTTTATCAGGGAAGCTGTCCAGCGCACCAAGGCGATCATGGCCTCGGAGGAGTTGCGTGAACAGATCGTGGAAGAACAAAGGCAGAAAATCGCCGCGCTCAAGGAACTCCCGGAAGCACGGGAATGGACCACAGGACTTTACGAAGGATGGAAAGCATGACCGACCAGGTCGCAGCCGTAGTCGTCACCTACAACCGTGTTGACAAGCTCGGAAGGGTTCTCGACTCGATCCTCGCCCAGAGCCGGCCCGTTGATCGGGTGATTGTCATCGACAACGCCAGTACGGACTCCACACCACAGCTGCTCGCTGTCTACGATGACGATCCGCGGGTGGAGATCGTCCGCCTGGATTCGAACACGGGCGGTGCAGGCGGTTTTGCTGCCGGTATGGAGCGTGCCTACGAGCGCGGCGCCGACTGGGTATGGATCATGGATGATGACTGCTACACCGAGGAAGGCGCCCTGGAGAAGCTTCTCGCCGGGCACGCGGAAGCTGAGAAGGGGCTCGGAAGGAACGTACCGTACAGCTGCTCGCTGGTCCGCTACACCGACGGTTCCATCTGCGAAATGAACAACGCCGGCCCCACCTGGGACTGGGGTCGTCTGATCGCACAGGGCCAACGGGCGGTCCTCATCACCAACTGTTCCTTCGTCTCAGTCCTGATTCCCCGCCGGTCCATCGCCAAGTACGGACTGCCCTTGGTCGAGTACTTCATCTGGTTCGACGACATGGAATACACGCTCCGGATCAGTGCAGAAGGACCCGGTGTACAGATTATCGACAGCGTGGTAACCCACGACATGCCCGAAAACCGCGGCGTGAACTTCGGCGACCTGAACCCCGGGAATGCCTGGAAGTTCCTCTACGGAGCGCGCAACGAGTCGTCGTACCGCTGGCACCACGACGACAAGCTCGCCTGGCTGCAGTTTGTGGTCACAACGTACGCCTGGATGGTCAAGGGCGGCGTCGGGCGCCGGCTGCAGCTTAAGGTTGCGAAGCAGGTCCTTGCCGGCCTCAAATTCGATCCGAAGCCGAAAATGGCCCGCAGCGTCCGCTGAACCATTTGACCGCATAACCGCATAACAAAAGGGGGCCCTGCAGGGCCCCCTTTTGTTATGTCCAAGCCTTAGCGGACGGGATACAAAGCCAGCGCTTCGGTTCTCTTGCTGCCCGCCAACCGGGTGGCAGTTGCTTCAAACTCGGGCGAACCGGTCGGTTCCGGAAGTTCGGCGTCGCTGCTTGCGGCGGCGTACGTCCAGCCGGAACCAAGATCCAGCAGCGAGCGATGCTTGATGTCGTAGTAGTCGTCAAGAATGCCGATGGCCACGCCCTGAGCGCCCGCGGCCGCCGCAACCATGTGCGGATGGAACCTGGACGTGTACCACTGCTGACCCCGGCGGACTGGCAATCCTTCACTCCAGACCTGTGTGAACGGGACGAAGTTCTCCTCCGGGATGAGCCCTTCGAGGGCGTCGAACATTCGACGGTCCGACCCCGGGATCGCCTCCACGTAGCCGACCGAGAGGCCGTTTGCGAGGGCGTTTTCGACAACAACCCGCAGTTTGTCCCTGAGCCGCAAGAACGTGGGTTCATCGGTCATGTCGCTTTGGATGCACAACATGACATCCTTCGCGCGGGACTGGACGCGTGGCGATTCAGTACTCCGGCGCAGCTCATGGAGAAGGCCCAGGAAAACATCGTCCAGTCCCGTTTCGAGGCCGAGGAAGGCCGCGCTGGCGTCGTCGCGAACGCTGACCGCCGAGAAGTCCGCGAACGTCTTCGCCAACAGTTCCGCATTTTCAGGCGGGGGCATCAGGCCGAGCCCGGAACCCACCAGCCTGCAGCCGTTCAGGTTTCGTGCTGCGGCCATTCCCGCTACCAGCCCTACATGGTCCGGCCAGACACCGTTGACATAGCCGCCGCCCAGGAGGTGGATCGAGTCCGCCTGGCCCAACGTCATGAGCCCGATGTCGTACATGGGCGTCCCGCCGCGGGTGACGACGTTGACCACGTGATCCCACACGGCCTGGGCAGACTGATCCGGAGCCTCGGCGCAGGAGCGCCACAGCGTATTCGTGGCGTGGAAACCAGGGTGGATTCCGGCAAAGAGTGCGCTTGCGGTACCGGGCTGGGGGCAGTCAAGCCATACGGATGCGTCGGGCCGGACGCGGGCCAGGAACCGCAGCCATGCAGCTACGATCAGCTCATCGCCGTAGTTCGGGTTCCCACCGGAGGCAACGAGATAGATGTTCTCAGTCATCGGCCAAGGTTAACACTTTCCTTTGGCGTCAACCCAATTAGGGCAGCGCGAAAACCGGCGACCCGCCGGCCTCCAACTTGGGCGCGTAGCGGACCATGGCATAAGCTACTTTGGGCCCGGCTATACGCGACCCACTACTGTGAAGTCTGAGGAGTTGGGTTTGTCGACAAGTCGAACTGTGCCATTGGGGCAACGGGCGGAGTTCCACCAGCGAGAACGCCGCCCGCAACCCGCGTCCCGACCGAAAAGCGGCTTCCGTGCCGACATTCAGGCTTTGCGTGCGATTGCCGTTGGGATGGTGGTTCTGGGCCACGTGTGGCCCAACAAGCTAACCGGCGGCTACGTGGGCGTTGACGTGTTCTTCGTCATTTCAGGCTTCCTCATCACGTCCCACCTGTCGAAAGAGATTTTCGCGACGGGAAAACTACGGTTGGCCGCCTTCTATTCCAGGCGTATCCGCCGGCTGTTGCCGGCGGCTTTCGTGGTACTCGTTGTATCCCTCATCGCGGCAGTGATGATCCTTCCGTTTTCCAGATGGACCGACACCGCCCAGCAAGTTTTGGCAAGCGCACTCTATGCCGAGAACTGGGTCTTGGCGGCCAACGCCGTTGACTATTCGGCATCCACCGAATCCGCCACAGTTGCACAGCACTACTGGTCACTGTCCGTGGAAGAACAGTTTTACCTGCTCTGGCCCCTGCTGATGGTGGGTCTGGCGACGGCGGCGGTCCGTTTGAGGGCCCGGCCCCGGGTCATCGTCGCGGCGGGAATCGCCGTGGCTGCCGCCGGCTCATTCGCCTTGTCCGCCTACCTTGCCGATGCGGGCCGCCATGAGGCCTATTTCTACACCCAGGTACGGCTGTGGGAATTCGGTGTGGGTGCCGGGCTGGCCCTGATGGTCAACAGGCTCAAATTCCCGCCCGTCGCCGCAAATGTTCTCGCGCTCCTGGGATTTGGCGGTCTGATCGCCAGTGCCGTCCTGTATAACGCGGGCACGCCCTTCCCGGGCACTGCCGCGCTCCTGCCGGTCGTAGCCACCGCAATGGTCATTGCGGGCGGAACCCCGGGCCATTTCATGTGGCACAGCCGGGTGACCTCGCTGCCGCCGGTGCAGTTCCTGGGGAACATCTCCTACTCGCTCTACCTCTGGCACTGGCCCCTGATCGTTGTGGGCCCGTTCCTCATTGACGCGGAACTCCACACACCAGAGAAGCTCATTCTGTTGGCGATAGCGGTTCCCCTGGCGTGGGCCACCAAAGTCTGGGTTGAGGACAAGGGACTGAAGTTCCGGCCGAAGTCCAGACCCGCCGTGAAGACCGTGGTGGCCATGGTGCTGGGAATGGCTGTGATAGCAGCCGGCTGCGCCGGTGTGTCCCTGGGACAGCAGGCCCGGGTGGCAGAAGCAGAACAGATCATGCTCAACCAGAAGACGTCCATCTGCTACGGCCCCCGGGCAATGGACCACCCTGCCAAATGCGGGGACCGGTTCGGGCCCGCCTTCGTGTCGACGATGAGCGAAGCAAACGCCTACCACAAGACGGCCTCCGAATGCACGGACAACCTGGACATCCTCATGGCAGGTGACAAGAGGACCACAAGGTTTTGCGACTTCAGCGGCGGTGCCCCGGACGCCCCGACCGTCTGGCTGGTCGGGGACTCCCACGCCCAGCAATGGCAGGCCCCTTTGTTCGACATGGCCAAAAAGAACAAATGGTTGCTTAAGATCAGTTTCCTGGGCGGCTGCCCACCGGCTGCGGTGACGTATGCAGGCTTCTATGCGTCGGTGGCCGACCAGGGCAGCGTCAACAACTGCAGGTCGTGGGGGCAGGCCGTCTCCGAGGCCGTGGCCGCTGACAAGCCCGCCTACGTCTTCACGTCTGCCTTTGCCCGCAGGGAACGTGTCGACGACGGTTCAGGACGGTCCCAGAACGAACAGTACGCCGAAGGCTTCGGCAAATACTGGAAGGCATGGACGTCCGCCGGCAGCACAGTGGTAGTCCTGGCAGATCCGCCCTACAACGTCGATGTCCGGCCTGCAGACTGTCCCCTGCTCAACGTAGAGGATCCCGCGCGTTGCGCTGTGGACCGGTCCGCGGCAGCTCCCCTGGATCCCATGGTCTACGCGGCGCACGCCAATAAGGACCCGCGACTGAAGCTCGTTGACCTCACCGACTACTTTTGCGACAGCGGCCGGTGTTACAGCGTTGTGGGGGGCGTGGTGGTCTATTTCGACGTCAACCACCTGAACGTGGAGTTCAGCAGGCTCCTGGGCCCGATGATCGAAGCCCGGCTCGGATGATCGAAGCGCGGCTCTGGGGGAGCGGCAACGCTTCAAGCTCCCGGTGACTTCGGCCGCAGGTGGCTTCGGCCCAGGAGACATCAACCGCAGGCGGCCCTAGCCGCAGGAGACAACTTTCAGCAGCCTGGCGTGGCCTTGGCTGTCCACAACCTTCACTGACGGTGAATCCTTGACATCCACAACACCTCCAAAGCCCTTGGCGGCCGCTGCGTTGGCCAGGTATTTGGAACCGAAGTCCAGGATGTAGTCGACGTTCCGCGCCTTGGCGATCGAGCACACGTCGGAGCCGGGGAGTGCCTCGCCGATGTCCTGGTTGATGGCCGTGAGCGCGGGGTCGTCAGTGGAGAACATGTGGTACGTACTGACTTTGCGGCCGGTAAGGGCGTACGCCAACGAGCCTCCGTTCCAAGGGTTCACCGCGATGGTAGCGTCTTCGGGAACTGTCTCCGGCAGGCGGTTGATCACAGCCAGCTCGTCTGAGTCGACGATCGGCGACGAGGCGTCCATAACATACGCCCGTGACGCCTCCTCGGTAATTCCCCGCATGGTTCCCGTCTGCGTAGTAACCGTGGCGGCCAAAATGAAGAGTGCCGCCAGCGCGGCAGGGCCCGCAGCGGGGTACTTGTGGCTCAGCGCCCCGTTCATCCTGGTGGCTGCCTTCGCTATCGGAGCCTTGAGGGCATCCCACAGGAACAAGCTGCCGATAGCGGCGAGGACCACGGTGAAGATTGGCAGAAGGGCCGCAAGCCGGTAGCTGTCCTGATACCAGCCGCCCGTCAGCAACATCCGCCAAAAGCCCTTGGGCGCGGATGCGGTGGTGATGTAAAGGAATACCGGCACGAGCCAACACAGGACGATCCAGAGGTCCCGGGAGTGCCGTAGCACCCGATGAAGGCCAATGAGGGCCAGTATGGAGACGGCCCATGCGACGGGACGCCCGATGGGTGCATTCAAAATGACCTCGCCCACCGCGCCGGTCAGGCTCGTGAACGGTGCCCACCCGTCGTATTCGACGAGCGGACGCAAAACCCGCCAAACCAGGGCAAACACCAGCAGCCCCGCAAAGGCTGCCCCGATGATGATCAGTGGCTGCAGCGGACGGAACGTACGGCCACGGAGGCCCACCAGTTCGCGGCCTGCGACCCACAGACCGAGGGGGAGTGAGAACGCGACCAGGGACAGGAGCCCGTTCGTCTGTGACAGGGCCAGCGCGGGGACGGCCACGGCAAGCGCCATCCACAACATTGTCCGGTCTTCACGCTTGTCGAAACCAAGCCTGCACAGTCCAATGACGAGTGCGACGGCCGACGGAAGCAGGGCGTAGGACAGGATGTTGGGGTACAGCGGTCCGAAGTCCATGATCGAGATCGGGAATGCCGTGAACCCTGCGGCGAAGACGCCCGTGAGGGCCAGGGCCACGGGCCGTGGCCCGACGATCTGGTGTACTAGGAAGATCAGCGCCGCCGGCCAGAAAACCGCACCAATGATGATGTTGAATACATTCTCCGCAACAACCACGTCCGAGGCGGAAAGCTGAGCAATCAGGGCCGCTGTGGAGTGCCACGCGGAGGGGTAGATGGCGCCGCCGCCTTCGCCGCCCGCCATGCCTCCGAGGGTCAGCGAGGATGCGTTGCCGGTCTCGAGAATGTAGCGGATGGCGTTGAGGTGGAACACATTGTCAAAGCGCTGCGCGAAGTTCTCCGGGCTGCCAATGACTTCCGCGAGTCGCCGTGCGGTCAGGAATGCACCAACGGCCATGCCGGTGGCGGCTCCCGCCCAGGCGCGGAAAGGTGTCGGCTCCTGAACGGCAACCTTGGCTTTAAGCACAAAGCGTCGCAGGGCCCATGCGGCGGCGGAGGCACCCGCCGTGGTCAACAGGAGCGGCAGGACGTTCCATCGCAGGCCCACAGCGCCGGCAGCGATTCCGGCCACGCCGATGATGCCGACAGTGAGCAGGGGCGCAAGGCACAGGAGCGGCAGCCGCCGGGCCCCCATGAAGTAGGCGAGCACTCCGCCGGGGCCGAAAGTGATGAGAAGAGCGACGGCAAATGCGGGCAGGGCGTTCCACCAGGACATGTAGGGCTATACCTGTTCTTAGTTGTTTGCGCTGCGGAGAAGTTCCAGCAGGTAAGCTCCGTAGCCGCTCTTCACCAGGGGTTCGGCGCGGACGCGGAGTTCCTCGTCGTTCAGGAAGCCGAGCCGCCACGCAATTTCTTCCGGTGCGCCGATTTTCAGGCCTTGGCGGTGCTCTACGGTACGAATGAAGTTGGACGCATCGTTGAGCGAGTCGAACGTGCCGGTGTCCAGCCACGCGGTGCCCCGGGGAAGGATTTCAACCTTCAGCTGGCCGCGTTCCAGATAAGTGCGGTTGACGTCCGTGATCTCGAGTTCGCCGCGGGGGGAAGGCTTGAGGTCCTTGGCGATGGCAATGACTTCGTTGTCATAGAAATACAGTCCGGGAACGGCGTAGTGGCTGCGCGGCTTCTCCGGCTTCTCTTCCAGGGAGATCGCTTGTCCGCTGCCGTCGAACTCCACGACACCGTAGGCTGTCGGGTCCGAGACCCAGTACCCGAATACAGCACCGCCCTCGATGTCCTTGAAGCGGCGAAGCTGGGTGCCCATACCCTGGCCGTAGAAGATGTTGTCGCCCAGTACCAGGGCCACCGGCTCATTGCCGATGTGCTCTTCGCCGAGAACGAATGCCTGCGCGAGTCCGTCAGGGCTCGGCTGCTGCTTGTACGTAATATTGACGCCAAATTGCCAACCGTCGCCGAGTAGGCGCTGGAATTGTTCGGCGTCGTGGGGCGTGGTGATAATCAGGATGTCCCGGATGCCTGCCAGGATCAGAGTGGAGAGCGGGTAGTAGATCATAGGCTTGTCGTAGACAGGCACCAGTTGCTTGCTTGAGCCAAGAGTGATCGGGTGCAGCCGCGAGCCTGTGCCGCCAGCCAAGATGATTCCACGCATGCGCTCTATCATTGCGTGCATTGTCACGGCCAGCAAACCAGTAAGACCTGTTGCGGAGGGCCCGTCGCTGAAAGTCCCGGCTGCAGGCGCGCGCTAAGCTGGCTGAATGCAGAAACTCCTTGTCACCGGCGGTGCCGGCTTCATCGGTTCCAATTTTGTCCACTACGTTCTGGAGAACACCGAGGATCACGTCACGGTCCTGGACAAGCTGACGTACGCAGGCAACCTGGAATCCCTGAGGGGCCTTCCGGAGGAGCGCTTCCGCTTCGTGCAGGGCGACATCTGCGACGCCGCCCTGGTCGAGACGCTCGTGGCCGACGCCGACGTGGTGGTCCACTACGCGGCCGAGTCGCACAACGACAACTCCCTGCATGACCCCCGCCCGTTCCTGGACACGAACATCATCGGCACCTACACGCTGATCGAGGCCGCCCGGAAGCACAACAGGCGCTTCCACCACATCTCCACCGACGAGGTCTACGGGGACCTGGAACTCGATGACCCGGAACGGTTCAGCGAGTCCACCCCGTACAACCCCTCCAGCCCGTACTCCTCCACGAAGGCCGGCTCGGACCTGCTGGTCCGCGCCTGGGTGCGGTCCTTCGGGCTGCAGGCGACCATCAGCAACTGCTCGAACAACTACGGCCCGTACCAGCACGTGGAGAAGTTCATCCCACGCCAGATCACCAACGTGATCGACGGGATCCGCCCCAAGCTCTACGGCAAGGGCGAGAACGTCCGCGACTGGATCCACGCCAACGACCACTCCTCGGCCGTGCTCGCGATCATCGACAAAGGCATCATCGGCGAGACCTACCTCATCGGCGCGGACGGTGAGAAGAACAACAAGGACGTCGTGGAGCTGATCCTGGAGCACATGGGCCAGCCCCGTGACGCGTACGACCACGTCGTGGACCGGCCCGGCCACGACCTGCGCTACGCGATCGACTCCGCCAAACTCCGCGACGAGCTCGGCTGGGCACCGAAGTTCTCCAACTTCGACGCCGGCATTGAAGACACCATCGCCTGGTACCGCGGGAACGAAAACTGGTGGCGGCCGCAAAAAGCCCAGACCGAAGCCAAATACAAGGAACAGGGCCAGTAGACGATGCCGATCGAGTTCTCCAAAAAGCTGACCGCGCACGAAACGCCGATCCCCGGCGTCGTCCTCTACGACCTGCCCGTCCACGGTGACAACCGTGGCTGGTTCAAGGAAAACTGGCAGCGGGAGAAAATGGTGGCCCTGGGGCTGCCGGACTTCCGCCCCGTGCAGAACAACATCTCGTTCAACGAAAAGGCCGGCACCACCCGCGGCATCCACGCCGAGCCGTGGGACAAGTTCATCTCTGTCGCCACGGGCAAAATCTTCGGCGCCTGGGTGGACCTGCGCGAGGGCCCGTCCTTCGGCGCCGTCTTCACCGCCGAACTGGACCCGAGCCAGGCCATTTTCATTCCCCGCGGCGTGGGCAACGCCTTCCAGACCCTGGAAGACAACACCGCTTACACCTATCTCGTCAACGACCACTGGTCCGCAGACGCCCAGGGGCAGTACACGTTCCTGAACCTCGCAGACGAGACGGCCGGCATTTCATGGCCGGTTCCGCTGGAAGAGGCCGAGCTTTCCGACAAGGACAAGGCACACCCCCGCCTCGCGGACGTCGTGCCGATGCCAGCCAAAAAGATCCTCGTTGTCGGTGCCGACGGACAGCTGGGCAAAGCGCTGCGGGAACTGTACGACGGCGACGCGACCGTTGAGGTCGCCGGCCGCGCCGGATTCGACCTCGGCAGTGAAGCGGCCTTCGCGGAGCGGAACTGGAAGAACTATTCGACAGTCATCAACGCCGCCGCCTACACCGCCGTCGACACCGCGGAAACCGCGGAGGGGCGCGCCGCCGCCTGGGCCGTTAACGTTGCCGCCGTGTCACGCCTGGCCCGGGCCGCCGTCGAACATGACCTCACCCTCGTGCATGTCTCCTCGGACTACGTCTTCGACGGCGTCCGCGAGAACCACGACGAGGCTGAACCCTTCACTCCGCTGGGGGTGTACGGCCAGACCAAGGCAGCCGGCGACGCCGTCGTCAGTGTTGTTCCCCGCCACTACATCGTCCGGACCAGCTGGGTCATCGGTGAAGGCAACAACTTCGTCCGCACCATGGCGTCCCTCGCCGGCCGCGGCATTGAACCGTCCGTGGTCAACGACCAGATCGGCCGGCTCAGTTTCACCGCGGACATCGCCGCGGGCATCCAGCATCTGCTGGCATCCGGCGCCGCCTACGGCACCTACAACCTGAGCAACGACGGCGAACCGCAGTCATGGGCGGACATCGCCGCAGACGTATACGAGCTGTCAGGCCAGCCCCGGACCGCCGTTACCGGCGTCAGCACCGAAGAATACTTCAAAGGCAAGAACGCAGCGCCCCGGCCACTGAACAGCATGCTGGACCTGGCAAAAATCCAGTCCACAGGCTTTCATCCGGCCAACGTCGCCAGCAGGCTGAAAGAGTACTTGAGCTAGCCGAAGGGCGCCGGCGGGCCCTCAACCGGGCATGAATTGCCGGATTCACGGCCTTGGCAGCGGCATCGGACTCCGGTGCCGCTGCCAAGCCGGAGGCGTGCCATATGCAACAATTGATCTGTGAGTCGCACCTGGATCGTAATCCCCATGTACAACGAGGCTACTGTCGTAGGTTCGGTCATCGAGGGGCTGCGGAAGCAGTTCCCCCACGTCGTTTGCGTTGATGACGGCAGCACGGATGGATCACAGGAGAAGGCGCGTGCGGCTGGCGCCGTCGTTGTTCAGCACCCTATCAACCTGGGCCAGGGTGCCGCGTTGCAGACCGGCATCGAGTTCGCCCTGCAGGATCCGGAACTGGAGTGCATCGTAACGTTCGACGCTGACGGCCAGCACCGGGTTGACGACGCCATGGCCATGGCGGAGCGGGTGAAATCAGGGGAGGCCGAAATCATCCTCGGCTCGCGCTTCCTGGACGACCGCACAAAGCTCTCGGCCGCGAAACGGCTCGTGCTCAAGACGGCAGCCATTCAGTCCAGGCTTGCTACAGGTATGGACCTGACGGATGCACACAACGGGCTGCGCGCCTTTAACCCCCGTGTCGCCTCCAATATCCACCTGACCCAGAACCGGATGGCCCATGCTTCCGAGTTGGTGAACCAGCTGGCCAGGCTCAAGCCGAAATATGCTGAGCACCCCGTGGAGATCATCTACACCGACTATTCCAAGTCCAAGGGACAGTCCCTGCTGAACTCGGTCAACATCGTGGCCGAACTGTTCTTCAAATAGCCCCCAGTTCTTCAACAAGCCAAGGTGTCGGATTGCTAATCATTGTCCAAATTGTCCTCGTTGCTGCCGTCATGGTGGTCTCGCTCGCCCTGATGCGCGGCGGTTCCAACGCCCGGCACCTGGCCGTACGCCGCATCCTGCTGATGATCTTCGCAGTCGTCGCGGCGCTGTCGGTGTTCTTTCCCGAAGCCCTCACGCGGGTTGCGGGCTTCCTTGGCATCGGACGAGGAACCGACCTGGTGCTCTACGGCGCGGTAGTTTCCCTCTTCGTTTTCATGGCTACCACCTACCAGCGCTTCCGCCACGCTGAAAACGCCCTCACTAAGCTCTCGCGCCGCATCGCGATCGATGAAGCCGAGAAACCCGGGCAGCTGAGCTAGTGGAGGAGACCTCCGCCACATCCCCAATCACGCGAAAGCCGATGGCCGCTTCGGCTGCCTCGAGCCCAGTTGAGCCGCGGGGTTCCGGACCGCGCTGGGGCAAGGCGCTGGATCCGCGCAACAACAGCATGAACATGATCAGGCTGGGCCTGGCTGCCATGGTGCTCTTTGCCCATAGCTTCTATCTGGCCGGTGCGGGTGAGGGGCCCCATCTTCGCGGTGAAAACCTTGGCGGCTGGGCTGTTGCGGGCTTCTTCGCCCTCAGCGGATACCTGATCACCGGGAGCCGCTTCACCAATGGCCTCGGCGAGTACCTCGTACACCGCGTCGCCAGGATCTATCCCGCGTTCCTGGCGTGCCTCGCGGTAACGGTCCTGGTGTTTGCCCCGCTCGGATTCCTCCGCCAGAACGGCACTTTGACGGGCTACTGGACCACGGAAACGACGCCGCTCCGGTTCGTCTTTTCCAACCTGTTCCTGGAGATGAAGAACTACGATGTGGCCTTCACTCCCGCGACTGTGCCCTTTGCCGGCTCGTGGAACGGTTCACTGTGGAGCCTCTACTACGAATTCCTCTGCTATCTGATCATTGCGGCCATCGGAGGCCTGGCGTGGGTCCGGCGCTCACCGGTGCCGCTCGCACTGGCGTTCGGCGCAAGCGTCGCAGTCTACGCGAACCTGCCGGCCATCATGCCCCTGCTGCAGGACACCGACTTCTCCCTGCTGGCGAAATTGGTGCCGTTCTTCCTCGGCGGAGCCCTTGTCCAGTCCATCTCCAAATGGGTTGGCCTTCACTGGGCCACCGGCATCGGGTCCATCGCGGCGGCGGCGCTCTGCATCTTCGCTTTTCCCGTATGGGGAGGCCAGCTTGCCGGCCCGTTTATCGCTTACGGCCTATTGTGGGTCTCGTCAGTGCTGCCCTCACCGAAGCTGATCCGTATCCACGATGTCTCCTACGGGTTTTACATCTACGCCTGGCCCGTTCAGCAGCTGCTGGCGCTCTATGGTGTGCATAACCACGGCATGGCAATCTACATCCTGGCTTCCGCTGCCGGCACCCTGGTCCTGGCCACGCTCAGCTGGCTGCTGGTGGAGCGGCCTGTCATGCGTGCGGTCCGGCGGCGGCGCAAGGCATCGGTGCCCTCTGCAGTTCCGGCAGCGGCGCCTCCCGAAGCCGGGAACGACAGCGTAGCTGTGCCTGCTGACTCCCCGGCGGAAGCTGGAATCGCAACGGCAGGAAGGCGCTAGCACCACGGCGCTGTGACCGCGGGTGCGGGTATGATCCGCGCAATCGACGTAAAAAGTGAGGGCCTCCGGTAATCGGTTGAGTGTAATCACCCAATCGATACCGGAGGCCCTCGCTTTGTTTGCCCAAGCAGTCGCTAGCGGGCAGTAAACCTAGAGCTTTGCCTCTGCCGGTAAGCGCCCGTCGATCCATTCAGCAAGGCGTGCAATGCCGGCCTCCAGGTCGTAGCGGGGTTCCCACGGCAGCGCGGCCTTGGCCGGCTCCACGTCGGCCCATGCATGCCGGACGTCGCCCTGGCGGAACTGGCCCGTGACGTGCGGTTCCGGTGCGCCGTAGTGGCGGCTGATGATCTCAGCGGCCGTCCGGATGGTCTGGAATTCACCCGATCCGATGTCGAGGGCACCATCATGTGCCTCGTCAGCGACAGCAGCTGCAACCACAGCTGCGGCGACGTCGTCGATCAGCACGAAGTCGCGGCGCACCTCGCCGTCCTCGTAAAGCGGGATGGACTTCCCGGCTTTTGCCATCCGGCAGAAGAGGGACATGATCCCCGTGTAAGGGTTGATGAGGGACTGGCCCGGACCGTAGACGTTCTGGAGGCGCAGCACGGCGGCTTCGACCCCGTAGGACTTGGCCCACGACTCCAGGATGTTCTCCTGGGCGAGCTTCGTGGAGCCGTACACACTGACCGGAGCCGGGGCAACGACCGAAGCAGACATAGCCACGGGCTGGGCCGCGGGGAAATCCCACTGCGAACGTGACAGGATTTCGTTCGATCGCTGACCGGGATAGAACAGGGTGCCGTCCGCGTCCGACTTCCAGGCGCCTTCTCCATATACAGCGCGGCTGCTCGTCAGGACGATGCGGCGCGGCAGCTTACCGCTGCGGTTCAGGCCATCCAGCAACTGCGTGGTGCCCACCACGTTGGCGATTGCGTGTCGCGTGGATTCCTCCAGCGACTGTCCGGTTCCGGTCTCGGCGGCAAGGTGAATCACGACGTCGGGCGCGACATCCGGGAGCACCTCGTCCCAGGTCTGAGCCTCAGTGATGTCACGAACGATCAGCTCGACGGCGGGATCGAGTTCCTCCGGCCGCGACTGGCTGGCGTGGATCTGCGGGTGCAGGCTGTCCACAGCTACCACTCGGTCGAACGCCGCAACCAGGGCCGGGGAAACGGCGCATCCGATAAACCCGGCGCCTCCCGTCACGAGGACAGTACCCCGTTTGGCAGTGGACGTTGTTGATGACGTTGAGGGGGTCACTAGTGAGGCCTTTCTGGGGCGGACATCTGCAAGGTCCAGTTTCTCATAGGACTGGCGTGGCTCAGTGACCGAAAGCGTGCCTGAATGTGGCCTTGACCGCTTTCGGATTGCGGGAGAGCAGGGCTCCGGGCATGAGGGTGACGGCGTGCAGGCGCGAGGTCCAGCGCACACGGGCTGCCACCGCGGCTTTCTTCCAGCCCTTTGCCCGGCAAAGGTCCTCGGCAATGCGGGCGTACTCCCGGTCGCCGGCAAAACGCGTTCCGTCGGTCAGCGTCGCAGCCGAGGCACTTGCGGAGTGGCGGCGGTAGGAGAACGCCAGGGTCGGGACGTGAACCAGCGATCCGCCCTGCAGGACGATGTCCATCACCAGCGCCAGATCCTGGACGATGGGGAGGCCGTCGCGGAAGCTGACCTTGCGGATTGCGTCCGTCCGGAAGGCGAGGGAAGGCCAGTACAGCCAGTTGCCGCCCAAGAGACTGACGGCGAGGGATTCCCCGGCCAGGACGGTTGTGGCGTTGGTTTTGGGTCCAACGAACTTCCGCTTAACCGAATCGGCGAGGGACCGGACAACCTGTCCGGTTTCATCGATGACCTGGACTCCCGGCTGGATAACGGAAGCGTCGGGAAAATCGCGGTGGGCCTGCAGGACGACGTCCACGTAATTCGGCAGCAGCACATCATCGCAGCCAAGGATCACCATGAGGTCCTGGGTCGCCTGGGAAACACACGTGCGGTAATTCTCGGTAATGCCCTTGTTGGATTCGTTCCGCTGGTAGGAGACCCGTTCATCGTCGATCGTCGCGAAGTACTCCTTCACGGAGGGATCGGGGTAGCAATCGTCGATGACCGTCAGCAACCAATCCTCGTTGGTTTGTGCAAAGACGCTCGCGACTGTTTCCTTGAGCAGCGAAGGATCGCCCCAGTACGGTACAAAAATATCGAGCGGCATTTTCCAACTTCCACGGGTTGTCGTAGCTCATCTGAGCTCGTTCACGGGTGCCGGGACGGCGGCTTCAATTGAGCGCCCGTCCGTATCCGACACTAATATGTTGCCATGACCTCCCACGTTATCCGGCCATTGACCCCTGCTGCCCCGGTCCTTAACGGATGACGCACACTGAAGGGAAGGCACCGCAGAAGTCGACCATTGCTGCGCGCCAGGCCGCTTCGGTCGGTTTGGCGTCGATTGCTTCGGCTGCAGCCGGGTACCTGGTCATCTGGTTTGTGCCGCGTGTACTCAGCAAGGCCGACAACGCCGAGTTCCTGGCGTTCTGGTCCGCGCTCTTCCTGCTGTTCGGTATCCTTGGCGGCCTCCAAACGGAGATCATCCGGTACGTGACCGCCTTGGGCACGGCCCCTTCCGCCACGCCCGGCGGCACGGAGCGGCCCCGAACGGTTTCCCTCTTCGCAGTGGTCTTCGGCATCGCCGCCGGCGTCGCACTCGTATTGGTGATGACGTCACTGCTGTGGGGCCGGGCAGTGCTGGGACCCCACTGGGTGGTGCTGGTCCTCGTCCTCGCCGGTGCCTGCGTGGCCTTCTCCGTCCACGCCGCGTTGGCGGGCGTCCTCAGCGGCCGGCACCTCTGGGGCAATTTCTCGGCCCTCGTCGCGTCCGAGTCCTCGTTCCGCCTGGTCCTTGTCCTCATCGTCGGTTTGCTGGCGGGATCCACTGCCGGGCTGGCGGCCGCAGCGGCAGGCGGGGCCCTCGCGTGGGTGCTGGTAGCCGTCTTCAGCACTCAACTGCGGTCCGCGTTCAGGATGCCGTTGGCCGTTCCCGTCCGGGACTTTGCACGGAAAGTGGGCCACGCCAGCATTTCGACGGCCGCCAGCGCATCTCTCGTTGTCGGATTCCCGATCCTGTATCGGATCACGACGCCGGCTGACGTGTACCTCGCGTCGGCTCCTTTGCTGCTTGCCATCCTCCTGACCAGGGCACCCCTGATGGTTCCGCTGGGAACCTTCCAGAGCGTGGCCATCGCCCATTTCGTCCGGCACCGCGACCGCGGCCTTGGGGCCCTGCGGCCGATCGCCCTCGCAATTACCGGCGTCGCGGTTGTGGGCGCCGTGGCGGCGTACTTCCTGGGACCCTGGCTCATGGTCCTGCTGTTCGGCCCGGACTACCATGTAGCACCGTGGATCCTCGCCGGGCTGACCGCTGCTGCCGCAGTGCTGGCGCTGCTCACCCTCACCGGCGGTATGTGTGTAGCCCTCAACCGGCACCGGGTATCTTCTGTCGGCTGGGTGAGTGCAGGCGTCCTCACCCTGGTGGTCCTCCTGCTGCCCCTGGACGCGGACCTCAGGGCAGTCTTGTCCCTGCTGGTGGGTCCGCTGCTGGGCGTCTCCATCCACACTGTGGCACTCTCACGCCGCACTGCTGCCCCGTCGGCGTAGGACCCCGCGGGGCCCTACGCTCGGGAGCCTTACGCCTGGGGCGGCAGTGGGGCAGCTAACTTAGTAGCGGGCAATGGTGAAGCCCGCCGTTGCACTCCATTTGATGGAGCCGCCCTTGAAGTACTGCTCGCAAGTATCCGCGGTGCAGGTTTCGGTGCTGGTGGGGAATCCAAAGAAGCCGTTCTGGGCCCCGTTGGTCCGCCACACGCCGCCAATGCCGCTGTTGTAGACGGCGCCCATGCCCACGCCGGATGCCCACAGGATCTCTCCGCCGGCGAACGACTGGGTGCATGTTGTTGCCGCGCAGGTTTCCGTCGTCGTGGGGAAACCGAGCCGGCCCGATTCGGACCCGAGCGAGCGCCACAGGGATCCAATGCCACCGGAGTACACCGCCGCAGTACCGGTTGCGGGCGACCAAAGGATGTCGCCGCCGGCGAAGCTCTGGCGGCAGGAGCTGACGAGGCAGGTCTCGTTGCTGACGGGGTAGCCCAAACGGGCGTTCTCGGCTCCGAGGGTCCGCCAGAGTCCGCCGATGCTGCCGTTGTATACCGCCCACTGCCCGGTGGCGGGGGTCCAGTAAATGGTTCCGCCGCTGAAGGACTGCTTGCAGGTGCTGCCGGCGCAGGACTCATCGGTCGCAGGGTAACTCAGGCGGGCATTCTCGCTTCCCATGGCCGCCCACAATGACCCGATACCCGTACCGCGGAGCACCCCAAACGCAGGACCCGCAGCGGTGGGGTCCTTGAGGATCCGGCCGCCCTCGAAATCCTGGAAGCACTCTTTTCCGTCACAGAAGTTGGTATCGCTGATGGGACTGCCGAAGCGGCCCTTCTCGGCCTGGAGTGCGGTCCACTTCTTGGAAATTTCGCCGTTGACGATGGTCCGCGTCCCGGATTCCGGGGTCCAGAATATTTGGCCGCTGACGAAAACCTGGCGGCAAACTGATCCCTCACAGCTTTCGGCCGTCCGGGGTGCCCCGAGCTGGCCGGAGAGTCCGCCGTCGGCCTGCCACTTGCTTCCGATGGAGGTCCGCCAGACCGGGACCGCCCCCGTGGCACCGGTCCACACCATGGTTCCGCCCTGGAAGCTCTGGACGCACGAGGTGTCGGTGCACGATTTGTTGTTCGTTGGGTAGCCGAGCCGGCTGGTTTCGCCGCCCAGCGCCTCCCAGGCCGTTGCGATGTCACCGGATGTGACTGCCCAGGAGCCGGTGGCGGCTGTCCACAGGATCTTTCCGCCCTGGAAGGTCTGACTGCAGGCAGAGGCGGAACAGGTCTCGGAGGCTGTGGGGTAGCCGAGCGTCCCGGAGGTGCCACCCATGACCCGCCAGCGTGCGCCGATTCCGCCGTTGAAGACGGCGGCGGCGTTCGTTGACGTGGACCAGTACACCTCGCCGCCAACGAAAGTCTGGGAACAGGCCGTGGCAGAACAGGTTTCATCCGTTTTTGGGTACCCGAGGCGGCCGTCCACGCCGCCCCAGCCGCGCCAGGTACCGCCGATGGAGCTGAAATAGACGGCATTCGCGCCGGTGTTGGCGTGCCAGATGATCTGGCCGCCGACATACTGCCGGTAGCATCCGCCGGCCGGAAGGCCGCAGTAGAGCGGGTGCGTCTGGGCACCCAGTCGGCTGGAGGCGCCGCCCATCGAGTTGTACTTGTTAAGGACAGGATCGAAGCCGGTTGCCAGCGCCTGGAGTTCGGCGTAGCTGCCGCTGAAGACGTTCGAGTCGCCCGCGAAAGGCCCCTGGCTGCTGTACTGCCAGATATCGTATTTGGTCCAGCCGGCTGGCAACACGCCCGGTGAGACGGTGCGGTATGACGCGATATGGAGCGGCTGGTTTTTGAACGCCGGGCTGTTGCCCGTGCACTGTGTCCACCAGTCTGTGGTGGTGTAGATCGCGGGATAGCGGCCTGTGCGGGTGTACATCGTGTTGGAGAAGTCCGCAATCCAGAGGACCATCTGGCTCTGGGACATGTTGTAGCAAGTGTTGCCCAGTTCCGGGTATGGGTTGTATTCGATGTCCAGCAGGGGAGGCAGGGTGGTTCCGTCGCCGCTCCACGCACCGCCGTTGGACGCGAAGTAATTCGCCTGCGAGGCCCCGGAGGAAACATTCGGGATCGCGAAGTGGTAAGCGCCCCGGATCATGCCGACGTTGCGGGAGCCGTTGTACTGATTGGAAAAGTAGGGGTTGAGGTAGCTGAGGGATTCTGTCGCCTTCACATAGGCGAACAGTCCGCCCATGTTGCGCTGTTCCTGCCAGTTCACCGCTCCCTGGTGGCTACTGACGTCGAGCCCCTGGATGCCGGGCGGCATGTATGTGGCCTGTGTCGAAGCCCCGGTTGATTCGGTGGTTGCCCTGATCCCGAGCTTTTGCTGCAGCCCCTGGCCCATGTGCGCGCCATCTGCCCCCTGGGCGGCCTTGAGCTTTGCTAGCGTTTCTGCGTCGACCGTTGATCCCGGCGGAACGGACTCGGTGGCGGTCGGCGCCGGGCTGGGCGCTGCCGCCTCGCCCGAGGTCGGGGCCGGAGCGGGCGGCGTCGGGCTTTCAGCTGCGGTGGCCGTAGCAGGCGCCGCAGGGGCGCCGGGCGCCGGTGTGGCGTCGCCCGTCGGTGTGGGTGTCGACGACGGTGACGGCGCAACCTGTTCGGCGGCAGATGCCGGCAAAGCCGGCACAAAGGAACTGCACACCAGGGCTGAGGTCAGAAAGGCCGCCGCCAGTACCCGTCCGCCCAAGGAAGTTGCTGCGCCCGCACGTGCGCTTGTGACTTTGCTGAGACTCATGTTCTGCTCCGGCCGGCAACGCGCAGATCCCCACACATCGCGAAATTAGAAACCTATTGGTTTTGTCATTTCGGACGGTGGGGACAGCTGGGCCGTTTCCAGATCATCTTCATGACCCGGCCAATGTAGCACCAATGTTACAGGTGTAACCAGAGTGCAAGTTGTTACCAAAGTGAACTTAGTGGGAGCCTATTTGCCTGCGAGGAGTGCCTGGTCGTGCCGGACCATGGCAGTAACCAGGGCGTCGAAATCGACGGACGGACGCCAGCCCAGCCGGGACGAAATCTTGGAGATGTCACCCCTCATCTCTGCAGCGTCGGTAGGACGGGCCAAGGATTCGTCAACGTCCACCACCGCGCGCCAGTCGTCAATGCCCACAGCCTTGAAGGCCGCCTCCACGAAGTCCTGGACGGAATGCGAGACGCCGGTCGCGACAACAAAGTCGTCGGGCTCGGAGGCGTGGATAATCCTGTCCATGGCGTCGACGAAGTCCGGAGCCCAGCCCCAGTCCCGGATAGCGTTCAGGTTTCCCAGCGAAAGCTTGTCCAGTTTGCCCGCCGCGATGGCCGCAGCTCCCGATGTGATCTTGCGCGTGACGAATTTTGCCGGCCGCCGCACCGACTCGTGGTTGTAGAGAATCGCAGAGGAAGCGAACATGCCGCGGCTCCGGTACACGCTGACGGCGTGGTGCGCCAGCGCCTTCGCGGCACCGTAGGGCGAGATGGGCCTGATCGGGGTGGACTCGCTCTGCGGTGCCGACTCCGCCTCACCGAACAGCTCGGCACTCGAAGCCTGGAGAAAGCGGATCTCCTTGCCGGTGGCCTGCTGCAGCTGCCAGATGGTTTCCAGCATTGAGACGACCGAGGCACCCGAGATCAGCGCCGTGTCGTACGGGTGCTGCCACGACTGGTACACCGAACTGATGCCGCCGAGGTTGAAGACCAGGTCAGGTTTGACCGATTCCAGAATGGAGCCCACATCGTCCGGGCGGGAAAGATCGCCGAGGTGGTACTCCACCCCTTCCACGGTTGTTTCCCCTTCGAGCGCTCCCGGCTGGAGTGCATGGCGGACGAGGCCATGGACTTCCCAGCCGCGGGAGAGCAGGGATTCGGCCAGGTAGGACCCGTCCTGGCCCGTTACCCCGGTTAGGAAGGCCGTGCCGACGGGAACGGGTCCCGCCTCGCTGAGCGGGTTCACCGCATCAAGGCAGTCTGCTCGGCAATGTCGTTCTCAACCATCATCTTGACGAGTTCGTTGAAGGAGACCTTCGGCTTCCAGCCAAGCTTCTCCTGGGCCTTGGACGCGTCACCGATCAGCAGGTCGACTTCGGCGGGGCGCATGAACTTGGGGTCCTGCCGGACGTACTGCCGCCAGTTGTCCAGGCCCGCTGCGTCAAAGGCAGCCTGGAGGAGTTCTTCGATGGAGTGCGTTGCACCGGTAGAGATGACGTAGTCGTCAGCTTCGGGCTGCTGCAGCATCAGCCACATGGCTTCCACGTAGTCCCCTGCGAAGCCCCAGTCGCGCTTGGCGTCCAGGTTGCCAAGGACGATTTCGTCCTGGAGTCCGAGCTTGATCCGTGCGACCGCCATGGAAACCTTGCGGGTGACAAATTCCGGACCCCGGCGCGGTGACTCGTGGTTGAAGAGGATGCCGCTTGATGCGTGCATGCCATAGGACTCGCGGTAGTTGATTGTCATGTAGTGGCCGAAGACCTTGGCTACGCCGTAGGGGGACCGGGGCCAAAGGAGGGTTTCCTCGGTCTGGGGCACCTGCTGGACCTTGCCGAACATCTCGGACGAGGACGCCTGGTAGAAGCGCACCCTGGAGATGTCGTCCCCGGCATAGAGGCGGGTTGCCTCGAGCATGTTCAGCACGCCCTTGCCGGTGACGTCTGTGGTCAGTGACGCGTTCTCCCAGGAGTAAGCCACGAAGGAAATCGCCCCGAGGTTGTAGACCTCGTCCGGCTGGGCAACGCCGAGCACCCGGACCAGTGAAGAGACATCGGTGAGGTCGCCGGTGAGCAGCTTCACGCCCGGAACGGTCTGGCGGACCAGATCGTGCTTGGGGTTATTCTGTCCTCGGATGAGGCCGAATACCTCGTAGCCTTTCGAGAGAAGGAGCTCTGCGAGATACAGGCCGTCCTGGCCAGTGATTCCGGTGATTAGCGCACGGGGCATGGGAAGAGGTCCTTACAGATTGTTTGCGGGGCTACAGCAACTATATATGGCAGGGAGCTTTGGCTCAGAGGCGGCGTGTACAGGGTGATCAAACGGTGCTCGCTGCTGTGGCGCGCTGACTGAGTGCATAGCGGTACGCCTGTTCGTGCACATCGGCGCAGTGTTCCCACGTGAACTTACGCACCTGCTCCAGGCCAAGCCGCTGCAGCTCGTCGGTTCTGCCGATGGCGTTCCGGATCGCCGCGGCGATGGCCTCAGGGTCCTGCGGATCGAACAGTTCGGCGGCGTCTCCAACAATTTCCGGAAGTGAGCCTGCGGTTGAGCTTGCGACGGGGCAGCCCGAAGCCATGGCCTCCAGCGGCGGGAGGCCGAATCCCTCGTAAAGGCTGGGGAACACCATGCAGGCGGCGCTCCGGTACAGTTCCCTGAGCTCGGCGAGCGGGACCAGGCCGCGGACCTCCACGTTGGCGGGAATGTCCGTCAGCGTGTCCAGGGCACCGCCTGTCAGAATGAGGCGCAGCTCGGGGTTGGTGACTTCAAGCAACCGCATGGCTTCGAAAAGCTTGGCGTGGTTCTTGTGTTTCCACCCCCGGGCCGGGTACATGATGAAACTCTCGCGCGGTCCGAAATTCGGCATGAATTCTTCGGCGTTGACGCCCAGGTGCGCGGTGAAGATCTTGTCCGGCGCGATGCCGAGGTGCTTGACGATGCTCTCTTTGGCAAAGTCGCTGATGGTCACGATGGCGTCCGCGTCGCGGGCGGCTTTCTCATAGAAGACCTTGCGGTAGAGCTTGTCGGCGGTGCCGAACAGTTCGGGAAGGTCGAGATGCTGAACGTCCAGAAGTGTCTGAACAAACGGCGTGCCCTTCGGCGGCTTCGGCAGCGGAACGGTGAAGGGGACATGGAAAACGTCCATCGGACGCATCCTGCGCAGAATGGAGCTCCTCATGACGAGACCCTTGGCCAGGGTGGCCAGACGAGCGATGGTTGAGGCGCCGCCGGCCAGCCCGGGAATCACGACTTCATCCGCGCCCTCGCTGAACCCGCGCCCGGATTCGTTGACGTAGCAGGTGGGATTCACCGCCTGGGAGGCACCGAGTTTGCGGACCAGTTCGCGTGCATAGGTTTCGCTGCCTCCCATCCCGCCGGGGACCAGCGTGAGCATGGAAACCCCCACCTTCAACGCGTCTGAGTGGCCGGTTTGGTTGGCAGGCGAAGTGCCGGGCTCGGAGGTCGTCATGCTGAACATACTAACGTTCGAGCCGGATCCAAGGACTTCTGCCGTGTGGATCACAGCAGCCGGAGACGCTCGTTTCGGTTCGTTCACACAACGTCAGGCAGCGGTGTGACTGTGACCAGTCCTCGACGCCGTCCTAGACTAGAGCCCATGAAGGTATTGGTCACCGGCGGCGCCGGCTACATCGGATCGCACACGACGCTCTGTCTGCTGGAAGAAGGACATGAGGTCGTTGTCCTCGACAATCTGATGAATTCGAACCGTGAGTCGCTGCGCAGGGTGGAGCAGCTCAGCGGAAAGAAAATCGACTTCCGCGAGGTTGATCTGCTCGATGCGGCCTCCGTGGACCGTCTCTTCGCCGAGGACAGCTTCGATGCCGTGATCCACTTCGCCGGCCTCAAGGCCGTTGGGGAGTCGGTCGCCAAGCCCCTCTGGTACTACCAGAACAACGTCGTCGGCACCCTGAATCTCTTGCACAGCATGGACCGGGCCGGTGTTCGCCGCCTCGTCTTCAGCTCCTCCGCCACGGTGTACGGGGCGTCCGAGGAAGTACCCCTGATCGAGAAGGCGCCGCTGGACGCCACCAATCCCTACGGCCGAACCAAGGAGCAGATCGAGGACATCCTCTCGGACCTTGGTGCGGCCGACCCCAGCTGGAGCATAGCCCTTCTGCGCTACTTCAATCCCGTCGGTGCCCACGAGTCGGGCCTGATCGGCGAGGACCCGGTCGGCGTACCCAACAACCTGCTGCCTTTCGTGGCCCAGGTTGCGGTAGGGCGACGGGAAAAGGTCATGGTTTTCGGGGATGACTATCCGACGGCGGACGGCACCGGTGTCCGGGACTACATCCACGTGATGGACCTTGCAGCCGGTCACCTTGCCGCGCTGGGCTACCTGCAGAACAAGGCCGGTGTTTACCGCTGGAACCTTGGAACGGGCCGTGGATCGTCCGTCCTTGAGGTCATTGAGGCCTTCAGCCAGGCGGCCGGAGTGCCCGTACCCTACGAGATCGCTCCACGGCGGCCCGGCGACGCTGCCGTCAGCTATTCGGATCCTTCCGCGGCACTGGCGGACCTGGGCTGGTCAGCCCGGCGGAACCTGGCAACAATGTGCGAAGACCATTGGCGCTGGCAAAGCAGGAACCCCTCAGGGTACGAAGAGTCAGTGTGATTTAGCGCCCGGTTCCAGGGGACCCTGACCAGGGTTATCCACAGCAATTAAGATGTGACTTGGCCTACATGTGTATGCTCCCTTAGCTTTAACCCAGTTGTACTGCCTCAGTCGGGGGCGGCAGTCGTATTGGGGAACACATGGATGCTGTTCGAATCGTGGAGGACGAGGTCCGCGAGCTGATCCGGCGCCGTGGCCTGGACCCGCTACGGCAGGCCGGCGAGGTCAGGCGCCTCGTCGAGGCGGCCGTCAGCGACTACGACGAACGCGCACTGATGGGTCCGCTTCCGCCGATCGGCCCGCTGGAGACTGCCCGCCGATATGTTTACGACGCCGTAGCCGGCTTTGGCGCGCTGCAGCCCCTGTTGGATGACCCCACCATCGAGGAAATCTGGCTCAATGCGCCCAACGAAATCTACGTGGCCCGGAACGGCGAGTCTGAGCTCACGTCCCTGAGCCTTTCGGACCAGCAGGTACGGGACCTCGTGGAACGCATGCTGAAGAGCTCGGGCCGTCGCCTCGACATGTCCTCGCCGTTCGTGGACGCGGCCCTCCCCGATGGATCCCGGCTCCACGTCGTCATTCCCGATGTGACACGGCGTCACTGGGCCGTCAACATCAGAAAGTTCGTGGTCAAGGCGAGCCGGCTCGAACACTTGGTGGAGCTCGGCACGCTGACTCCCCAGGCGGCCCGGTTCCTGGGTGCCGCCGTGGCCAGCGGGCTGAATATCCTGGTCTCAGGGGCGACGCAGGCCGGTAAGACCACCATGCTGAATTGCCTGGCTGCCAGCATTGGCGCCCGGGAGCGCGTCATCACTGTTGAGGAAATCTTCGAACTGCAGTTTCCATTGCGTGACGTTGTCGGTTTGCAGTGCCGGCAGCCAAACCTTGAAGGCGAAGGTGAGATCCCGCTGCGAAGGCTGGTCAAGGAAGCCCTCAGGATGCGGCCGGACCGCCTCGTGGTCGGAGAGGTCCGTGAAGCCGAAAGCCTGGACATGCTGATCGCCCTAAATTCCGGGCTTCCCGGGATGTGCACCGTCCACGCTAACTCGGCGCACGACGCCGTCACCAAGCTTTGCACGCTGCCGCTCCTTGCCGGTGACAACATCTCAAGCGCGTTTGTCGTGCCGACGGTTGCCTCGTGCATTGACCTCGTGGTCCATTGCAGCCGGCAGTCCAGCGGGCGCCGCCAGGTGACGGAGATCCTGTCGCTGGGCAGACGCGTTGAAAACGGGATTATCGAATCGTCGATGGTGTTCGCAATGGCCGACGGGCAGCTGCACCCCAAGGCCAACTCCATGCCTGCCGCTGAGAAGTTTGCCGCGGCAGGATTCGACGTCGCGGCCCTTCTGGAGGTCCGCTGATGGCACCTGTGCTGGGCGTGCTCTTCGGAACCGGGCTGTTCCTCATGTGGTGGTCTGCTTGGGAACAGCCCGAGAAGGCCAAGCGACGGCCGCGGTCCAGCCGGCTCGAAGACCTGCTGCGTGCAGCCGGGATTGAAAACGTCTCGGGACTGGGCCTGGCATCCACCTGTCTGGGCCTCGCGGCATTCGTCGGACTGATCTTCTTCGCTGTGACCCGGTCCTGGCCCATTTCAGCCTGCTTCGGCCTGTTCGGTGGGTGGCTCCCGATGGCTGTTGTCAGATGGCGGGCCCGCAAACGCACGGCGACGCTGCGCCAGTTGTGGCCAGATGTTGTTGACCATCTCCGCTCTGCGATCAGGGCCGGGCTGTCCCTGCCGGAAGCGCTGATCCAGCTGGGTGAAAAGGGCCCCGAGGAGCTGCGGCACGTGTTTCGTGACTTCGGCGCCGACTACCGCGCCGGCGGCCAGTTCGATCCGGCCCTCAACAGGCTTAAGGAACGGCTGGCAGATCCCGTCGCCGACCGGATTGTGGAGGCACTCAGGCTCACGCGTGAGGTGGGTGGTTCAGACCTGGGACGGCTGCTCGGAACGCTTGGCGAATTCCTCCGCGAGAGCGCCAGAACCAGAAGTGAGCTTGAGGCCCGGCAGTCCTGGACGGTGAACGCGGCCCGCCTTGCAGTGGCCGCGCCCTGGATTGTCATGGTGCTGCTGGCCACCCGGCCGGAAGCAGTCGCCGCCTACAACACCCCTATGGGGGCGGCCGTGCTCCTCGGCGGGCTGGTTGTGTCCGCCATCTGCTACTCCGTCATGTTGAGGATCGGTGCCCTCCCCGAAGACGAGCGGGTGCTCAGGTGACGTCGCCGGACGCCGCGGCCGTGGTCTGCGGGATCCTTCTCGGAGCGGGGCTCTGGCTTCTGGTGGTGCGGTTGCCGTTCATGCGGCCAATCAGCTTCACGGAACGGATTGAGCCGCAACTGAAGTCGCAAAACCTGGAGTCCAAGCTGCTGTCGGCGGCCAACGACACCCTCACGCCATTTGGTCCGCTGGAGGGCATATTGCGTCCGGTTCTCAAGGACGGACTCTCGTTTCTTAGCCGTTTCAACCTGGGGGCGTCGGCCTTGAGCCGCAGGCTGGCCCAGGCCGGAATCCGGAAGTCAGCCGTCGACTTCAGGGCCGAACAGCTGCTGTGGGCAGTCATGGGATTCACTGCTGCCACCGGCCTGGTAGTAATCGCGGCGGCATCGGGACGGTTCAATCCGTTCCTAGCAGTCGTCGCCATCTTGGGCAGTGCACTTGGGGGATTCCTCTTCAGGGACTACTGGCTGGGCGCCCAGATCAAGCGGCGGGAGAAGCGGATGATGGCTGAGTTCCCAAGCCTGGCCGAACTGATGGCACTTGCCGTCAGTGCAGGTGAAAGTGCCACAGGTGCACTTGACCGCGTCTGCCGCAGCTCACACGGCGAACTGGCCAAGGAATTTGACCTGGTTCTTGGGGAAACGCGGGCCGGAAAACCACTTGTCGAAGCCCTGCAGCGGTTCTCTTCGCGGACCGATCTGGGACCCCTGGTGCGGTTCGTTGACGGGATCATCGTGGCAGTGGAGCGCGGAACACCCCTTGCAGATGTCCTTCGGGCCCAGGCGCAGGATGTCCGCGACACTGCCAAGCGCGAGTTGATGGAATCGGCCGGAAAGAAGGAAATCGCCATGATGGTGCCGTTGGTCTTTGGTGTCCTTCCGCTGACGGTCATCTTTGCCGTGTTTCCCGGGCTCGCGGCCATCAGCCTCGGACTATGACGTAATCCAGATCGCCCGGACCGCCGGGAACAAACGCAGCCGGAACCACAGAACGGAAACTCAATGAAACACCACGGAATCCGCGCCTTGGCCCTGATCCACACATTCACGCTGATGGTTTGGACGTCGGCGGCTTCCGGAGTGGGAGCCCGGGTGAGTACGTCACGGGACGGGGACCATCCCGAACGGGGCGACGTGCCCGGCTGGGTAATGATCACTTTGATGTCCGCAGTGCTGGTCGCTGCCCTCTTGGCCCTGGCCGGACCTGCACTGGAGGGGCTCTTCAACCAGGCCATGGACAAGGTCGGAAACTAGCACATGCCTGCGGCGATCCCGGTGGCGGAAGATGCCTGCTGCCGGACGGCAGGACTGCCGGCCGGGTGCGGTGGCACGCCCCGGCGGGAACGCGGTTCCGCCGTTGTGGACTTTGTCCTGGTCGGCGGCCTGCTCACAATGTTTTTCCTCGCGGTGATCCAGCTGACGCTGGTCCTCCACGTCCGCAACACCCTGATCGATGCTGCGGCCTCGGGGGCAAGGTACGGCACACTCGCCGACCGGAACGCCGCCGATGCAAGGGACCGCACGGGCGAACTGATTGGAATGGCCCTGAACGAAGATTTCGCCAAGGACGTGACCACCACGGAAGTCACATTTCAAGGAATCCGTGCGCTCGAAGTGACGGTCCGGGCGCCGCTGCCGGTGATCGGCCTGATCGGTCCACGCGAGGCTCTGGAGGTGAAAGGCCATGCCGCCATCCAGCCGTAGATTTCGATCAAGGCCGACAGGCCGCCTACTGGAAACTGCGGGCCGCGCCGGGAGCCCCGGGTCCGATCGGGGGACCCAAAGCGCCTGCGCACACGAATCCGAACCGGGTACAACGTCCGGAAACGGGACAACACGCCCGGGGGAGCGGGGGAGTGCCGTCGTCGAATTCACGTTCCTCGCCCTCCTCCTCATGGTCCCCCTTGTGTACTTCATCATCACCGTGGGGCAGATCCAGGGTGGGGCCTTCGCCGTTGTCGGTGCGGCTGACCAGGCCGCCAAGGTGTACGTTGCCCAGCCCGACGCGGAAAGCGGCCGTGCAGCTGCTGAGCAGGCAGTCATGCTCGCCCTGGCGGACTACGGGCATCCGGCGGACAACGCGCGGATGGACGCAAGCTGCCAGCCGTCGGACTGCCTCGCCCCGGGGTCGGCCGTCACCGTCACCGTCCACCTCACGGTCCCGCTGCCATTTGTGCCGTTCAGCGATTCGTTCCGTCTCAACGCAAGCCAACTAGACGCCTCGGCCACCCAGGTTGTGGGGCGATTCCGATAACCGTGAACAACCCGAGCCTTGAACCTGACGCTGAGGACGGACAGATGATGGTCCTCATCATCGGCTACGTTCTCCTTGCGCTCCTGGTCACCACCTCAGTCATGGCGGCATCCGCTCTCTACCTTGAACACAAGAAGCTGCTGTCGGCGGCAGACGGCGCATCCGTGGCAGCGGCGGACAGCTACACGCTCGGCCAGGTCGAGACCGAAGGCGGAAGCCCCACTGCGGTGCTCAACGGCGCGCGGGTGCGGAGCGTCGCCGCTGACTACCTCATCCGGAATGACGCCCATGCCAGCCTCCACGGCCTCGCTGTCGCGCCGGCCACAGGAAGCCCGGACGGTTCCACCGCCGTCGTTGTACTGACCGCGGAAGTACATCCTCCGATCGTTAACTTCCTCATCCCGGACGGAATCAGGATTGAGGCGACATCCACCGCGCGTTCCCGGCTCGTCCGGTAGCTGTCCGAACCGGTGAGGGCGGCTAGGAAGGATAGCGTAGGCTTTAACAACCATGGCTCAAATTGATTTTTCCGCAGAAATCCGCGCTCTGCGCGCCACCTACACCTCCATCGAAAACGTCTCGAATGTTGAGGAGCTGAAGGAAGACATCGCCGAACTGAGCGAACGCGCCGGCGAGCCGAACCTCTGGGACGACCCGGCGGCCGCGCAAAAGATCACTTCCAGGCTCTCGCACCGCCAGAGCGAACTCGAACGGCTCAACACCCTCGTTTCCCGGATCGACGACCTTGAGGTCCTGGTGGAGCTGGGCCAGGACGAGGACGACGCCGATTCCATGGGCGAGGCGGCCGCGGAACTTGAGTCCATCCGCAAGTCGCTAAAGGACCTTGAAGTGGTGACGCTTCTGTCCGGTGAGTTCGACGAGCGTGAAGCCGTTGTCACCATCCGTGCGGGCGCCGGCGGCGTGGACGCGGCGGACTTCGCCGAGATGCTCCTCCGGATGTACCTGCGCTGGGCTGAACGCCACGGCTACCCGACCACCATCATGGACACCTCCTACGCCGAAGAAGCCGGGCTCAAGTCCGCCACTTTCGAAGTCAAGGCCCCCTACGCCTACGGCACGCTCAGCGTCGAGGCCGGCACGCACCGCCTGGTCCGGATCAGCCCCTTCGACAACCAGGGCCGGCGTCAGACGTCCTTCGCTGCCGTGGAAGTGATTCCGCTGATCGAGCAGACGGACTCGATCGACATTCCGGACAACGAAATCCGCGTGGACGTTTTCCGCTCATCCGGCCCCGGTGGCCAGTCCGTGAACACCACCGACTCGGCCGTTCGCCTGACGCACATCCCCACCGGGACCGTGGTGTCCATGCAGAACGAAAAGTCCCAGCTCCAGAACCGGGCCGCCGCCCTGCGGGTGCTCCAGTCCCGGCTCCTGCTTCTCAAGAAGGAGCAGGAGGACGCGGAAAAGAAGGCCTTCGCCGGGGATGTCAAGGCGTCGTGGGGCGACCAGATGCGCTCCTACGTGCTGAACCCCTACCAGATGGTCAAGGACCTCCGGACCGAGCACGAAGTCGGCAACACCTCGGCCGTTTTCGACGGCGAAATCGACGATTTCATTGACGCCGGCATCCGCTGGCGCACCGACAACCGCAACGCCGCCAACTAGGACCATACGGTGACGGGGCATTCCATTCGGTGGCTGAAAACCTGCGACACGCGCAGGAACTCAAGCTTTTCTGCAGGTACCCGTGCGTATAGTCGAGGGGCCGGAGCTCTACTTCCCCCAAAAGAAAGCCCGTGCGCCGGCTGCAGTACGGGGCTCCATCAGCCGTGTCCTGCAGGGTACTTAGGGCAATGATCCGTTTCGAAAATGTCACCAAGGTCTACGACCAGACGGCCCGGCCGGCGCTGGACTCTGTCAACCTTGAAATTGACCGTGGCGAGTTCGCGTTCCTCGTGGGCGCTTCCGGTTCCGGCAAATCCACCTTCCTCCGCCTGGTGCTCAAGGAAGACCGGGCCACTTCCGGCGCCGTCTACGTGGCCGGCCAGAACGTAGCGAACATTTCAAGCTGGCGCGTGCCGCGGCTGCGCCGGGGGATCGGCGTCGTATTCCAGGACTTCCGGCTCCTCCCGCAGAAGAATGTCTTCGCGAACGTCGCCTTCGCCATGCAGGTCATTGGCAAGAGCCGCAGCATCATCCGGGACACGGTCCCCGAGGTCCTCAAAACGGTGGGCCTGGAGGGCAAGGAACACCGGATGCCGCACGAGCTCTCCGGCGGCGAGCAGCAGCGCGTGGCGATCGCCCGCGCCGTGGTCAACCGTCCGGGGATCCTCTTGGCCGACGAACCCACCGGAAACCTCGATCCCACCACTTCCATGGGCATCATGGGCGTCCTGGACAAGATTAACCAGAACGGCACCACTGTGGTGATGGCAACGCACGACGACGATATCGTCAACGAGATGCGCAAACGTGTGGTGGAGCTCCGGAACGGCGTTGTCATCCGCGACGAGGCCCGGGCCCTGTACACCTCGATGATTCCGGTCGTGGGGCAGTCCCGGCGCCTCAAGGATGCCAGCGGACGCCCGGATGAGTCCGCAACCGAACCCGGTGACGGATCCGTCCCTTCGTCCGCAGGGGAGTCCAAGTGAGGCTCGCATTCATTCTCGGTGAAATTGGCAGCGGGCTGAGGCGCAACCTGTCCATGGTGGTGTCGGTGATCCTGGTGACCTTCGTATCGCTGACGTTCGTTGGCGCGGCGGGTATGCTCCAGCTGCAGATCAACCAGATGAAGGGCTACTGGTACGACAAGGTCCAGGTGGCAATCTTCCTTTGTGGTGAGGGCTCGACGGCGGCCGGCTGCGCCACCGGGACGGCCACCCCGGAACAGCAGGAGAACCTGCGCACGCTCCTGGAATCGCCCGCCGTGTCCCAGTACATCAACGACTTCCAGTTCGAATCCAAGGACGACGCGTACAAGCACTTCAAGGAGCAGTTCTCCAATTCACCGATCGTTGACTCGGTGACCCCGGACCAGCTGCCCGCCTCCTTCCGGATCAACATGAAGGATCCGGAAAAGTACCAGATCATCAGCGAGACGTTTGCGTCACAGCCCGGCGTCGAAACCGTGATCGACCAGCGCCAGGTCCTGGAACGGCTTTTTTCGGTCATGAACGCCGCCTCGCTGGTGGCTGTCATCATCGCCGGCGTGATGATCGTCTGTGCAATCCTGCTGATTGCCACCACCATCCGGTTGTCCGCGTTCAGCAGGCGACGGGAGACCGGAATCATGCGGCTGGTCGGCGCCTCCAAGATCGTCATCCAGCTGCCGTTCATTCTTGAAGGCGTCATCGCTGCCGTGATTGGAGCGGCGCTGGCTTCCGGCACGCTCTGGGCTGTGGCCCATTTCTTCCTTGGCGAATACATGTCCAAGCAGTATCCGGACACGGCATTCATCTCGCCGGCGCAGACGCTGCTCCTTGCTCCGGCGCTGCTCGCCCTTGGTGCAACCTTGGCTGGAATTTCGTCTCTCTTGACCTTACGTAGATATTTGCGGGTCTAGGCTGTGGCTACCAACGAAGGAATGATGATGACAGCTATGGACCGCAAGGGCCGCCGGTTCCGGACCGCGGGACGGGGCAGCCGCATGATCAGTGCCGCCTTGGCGCTAATTCTGGCCGCGAGCCTGGGTGCCTCGACACCCGTGGCTTTCGCGGATGAGCTTGAGGACAAGCAGGCCGCGCTTGAAGCCGAGGCTGCCCGCGTGCAGCAGTCCCTTGAGTTCGTGGACGCCAAGATTGCCAAGGCTGCAGGCGACCTGGTGATTTACCAGGGGCAGCTCCCTGCCGCGCAGCAGGCGCTGCTCGAGGCGCAGGGCCGGGTCGCGAGTGCAGTCAAGGAAGTCGAGGCCCTCGCTGCCCGTGTGGATCTTGCACAGCAGAACAAAGCCAAGATCACCCAGCAGCTTGAAACCGACAAGCAGAAGATCGCCGACACCAAGAAACTCATCGGGCAGATTGCCACCCAGGCTTACAAATCCGGCGGCGTTCCTTCGAACCTCACGCTCTTCTTTGGTTCCAAGAGCGGCGGAAGCCTGACGGACACCATCGACCTCGCGGACCAGGCCATGCGCAGCCAGAACTCCGCCATGGACAAGCTGTCCCAGCAGAATGCCACCAACGTCAATTCGCAGGCCCGCCTGCAAGCGGTTGAAGCGGAGATCAAGGACCTCAAGGCCAAGGCGGACGCCGCCCTGGCCCGGGAGAAGGCAGCCCGTGACGAGGCTGCCGCCAAGAAGGAACAGGTGGACAAGCTCATCGCTGACACCACCCGCCTCAACAACGAGCTACAGGCAGCCAAGCCCGGTATCCAGAGCCAGCTCTCGAAGGTCCAGGCGGCGCAGGATGCAGTAGCCTCCGAGATCGTCGAGCGCGACCGGAAGCTCCGGGAAGCATGGGAAGCGGAACAGCGCCGCATTGCCGAGGCCGCCGCCGCCGCGGCAAGGGCAGCCGGCCAGGCAGCCCAGCCCTATGTCCCGCAGATCGGGCCGCCCTCAGCCTTCGGGCTGCGGCACCCGTTCTCGGCCGACGTCCCCATCACCTCGGGGTTCGGCTGGCGCGCGACGCCCCCCGGCACCGTGGACTTCTACGGCTCCGGCGGATACATGCACACCGGAATCGACTTCGGCGCCAGCTGCGGCACCCCTGTCTACGCCCCGGCGGCCGGCACCATCGTCTCAGCGGGGTGGAGCAACGACGGCGGCGGCAACAACGTCAAGATTTCGCATGGCGTTGTCCAGGGCAACTCACTGACCACCATCTTCTACCACAACAGCAGCGTGGTGGTCTCGATGGGCCAGCAGGTCAGCCAGGGCCAGCTCATTGCCTATTCAGGAACGACCGGCAACTCGACGGGCTGCCATTCGCACTTCGAGACCTGGCTTAACGGCAAGGCCGTAGATCCCATGATCCTGCTCTGACAGACCCTGAGCGCCGGGCCCTGAGTACAGGGCGGTGACCGGTACAAACGGCATGCCCCGCGCCTGCCGTAGAATTAAGTAGCTTCGAGCCGCCGCGGCCGGGGCATCCATCGAGACCAAGAGCTGAGGGGTTCCACCGTGCCGAAAGAAAGTGGCCGTAAGGTAGTGGCCACCAACCGGAAGGCCCGGCATGACTACCATGTCCTCGACACCTATGAGGCGGGCATCGCCCTGATGGGCACGGAAGTCAAGTCCCTCCGCGAGGGCCACGCCTCCATGGTGGACGGGTTCTGCACGTTCTACAATGACGAGCTGTGGATGGAGGGCATCCACATCCCCGAATACAACCAGGGAAGCTGGACGAACCACTCCGCCCGCCGGCGGCGCAAACTGCTGCTCCACCGCGAGGAACTGACCAAGATCTCGCACAAGATCCGTGAATCCGGCTTCACCATCGTCCCCCTCCAGCTGTATTTCCTGGACGGGCGGGCGAAAGTGGAGATCGGCGTCGCACGCGGTAAGAAGGAATACGACAAGCGGCAGACGCTCCGCGAACAGCAGGACAAGCGCGAAGCGCTGCGGGTCATGCGCGAACGCAACCGCGGCTGACCTTCCGGCCAGCGGCGCGAAACCAGCTGCCGTCCGCAACACGCGGGTTGCTGCCGGGAATGATTCCGCGCGGCAGTGCGTTATGATTGGTAGTCCGGGAAGGAACGGCGCGGAACCCATGAAAGGTTCTGCAAGGGTCCTGACCGGTTTGATAACAAAATACGGGGATGATCGGTTTCGACGATGTTAGTCGCGACAGGTGAAGCGGGCCGAGGATGCAGAATTATCTCGTAAACGCTGTCTGCAAAACAATAAGTGCCAAACAAACGCGCACTGACTTCGCTCTCGCTGCCTAAGCAGTAAGACAGTCCGTCAGCCCGGGAATGCTATCGTCCCGGATCCTGGCGTCATTAAGATAGCCACTGCTGTTTACCTTCGTCATTGGGGTGAACGGGACTCTTAAATGACTGGGCCCGGATCAGCTACCTGTTTGCAGGATAGCTGGGGCCGAGAAAATCCGACGCGAACTGCGCCCGGAGAAGCCCTGACAACACGACATCGGACGGGGGTTCAATTCCCCCCATCTCCACCATCGGGACGGCGGCAACGCCGTTCCACCCCGTGCAAAAGGCCGGAAGCGAAAGCTTCCGGCCTTTTGTGTTTTCAGCACCGTTCCTGCATCCGCCAGCGGCCAGCCGTGGCCGCGGCGAGTCAGCGCTTCTTGATGTGCGCTACAGGGTCCACGTGGGCGTCCACCTCATGCTTGGACTTCTTTTCGGCCCTTTTTTGCTTGATGGTCTTGTCCGACTTCTTGGTGACCTGCCGGTGCGGCGATTTGTCAGGCATGTCGCCCTCCCTAACGTAGGGCCCTGAATGGGCCCCGTGTTTGTAAGGTACGCCTGTTTTCTCGTGAATGTAACTGGGACCAACGCCGGCTTCGGGCACCGCCCCTCATTCACGCGTCGCAGCGCACCCCGCCCGGGCGCCGGCCGTCAGGAACCGGGCACTTCAACGTCAACAATGCCGACGAACCGGCTGCCGATTCCCTCATACTCGCTGCGAACCAGGCCCGGCAGGACCGGGGGGAGGTCATCGAGGGCGTGATGGACGCAGCACACGTACGTGAACGGCGGCCACCATTTCTTGGGCCGGGCGGCTTCCGAGAAGCCGCAGACAGCACAGGTCAGCTGGACCCAGACAGGGCGCTTGCCGGTCCGGTTGGCCTTGGACTGGACCAGCCAAGCGGGGGGATTGTCCAGTAGTTCGGACAGCTCGGCATCCGATAGCCTGGCAGGGATACCGTGACGGTGTGCCATTTCCAATGGAATATCAAGGATCTGAGCTGCTTCACGTCGCGTAACCATCGTTTAACGATACGGGATGCAGGACCCCTCGAGATTCACATATTCAGACGGCGGAACGCTTGCTTGCGTACGTCGGTTGGGAGGACCGTGCCTGTCAGCCCGCGAGGGCTATGCCTGCCGCCGCCGCGGAGAGCCCTGCGACGAGATTGACAGCCACGTTCAGCGCCGCCGCCGGGTACCGCCCTTCACTGACAAGCCGGATGGTTGCAGTGGTCCAGGAACTGAACGTCGTCAGGCCGCCCGCGAGACCCGTGGCGACCGCGGCATGCCATTCCTCGCCGAGCCCCAGCCGTCCGCTGACGCCCACGGAAAGGCCGATGATGAGTGACCCGGTGACATTGACCAGCAGTGTTGCCCAGGGCCAGTGCCGGCGCGTGCCGGTGCGGTGCGCGAACCAGGTGTCGATGGAAAACCTGAGCAAGCCCCCGGCAACGCCAAAAATACCCACCAGCACAGCTGTCATGAGGCTCCTCCGGTCCAGTCGCTTAAGGCCTTGCCGGCCTTCCAGCCCGCGGCGGCAGCGCCGAGCCCCAGGATCAGCGAGAGTCCGAGATAGATCAGCCACGTCACGTGCTGGCCGGAACGTGCCTGCTGGTCAACGGAGAAGACCACCGCCGAGAAGGTGGTGAAGGACCCCAGCAGTCCCGGTCCGATCCCGGCCCTCAGCCAGAAGGCCGTCGTCGGCCGTGCCATCCAGAGCGTGGTGAGGGCCGCGAGGACGAAGCTGCCGCTGACGTTGATGGCCAGGGTGGTCCAGGGGAGCGTTCCGGCGGCTTCAGGGAAGACCGCGCCCAGGCCGTAGCGGAGCTCCGTCCCAACGAGCGCCCCGACGGCTACCGCCGCCCAGGCGCGCCAACCCGGACCCGCGACACCCTTCATTCAGGCAGCACCATTACAGGCAGTACCGATACAGGTGGCATCCATTCGGGCGGCACGCGTTCAGGCGTCCGCAAGCCGGCATCCGGCATGGCCCGTGTCGCTGTGTACCCACAGCGCTGACGAAACCTCATCGGCGAGGTCGAATTCGCGGTCGGCGCCCGCCGGGCCGATCCGGACCACGAGGGCGCCGCCGAAGGGCTTCCGGCCGAGTACTTCGATGTCTGCATCGAGGTTGATCTTCTCTGCGGACAGGTAGCGCAGGAGATCGGGGTTTTCGTCGCTGATCCTGGTGATCCGGCCCGTGTGGCCCTCGTCGAGCTCGCTCATACGGTGGGCGCGGGGCATGCGGACGGTGCCGTCTGCTGCGGGGATGGGATCACCGTGCGGGTCGCGGAGCGGATTGCCGAGCTTGCCGGCCATCCGCTCTATGAAGGTGTCTGAGACGGCGTGTTCCAGGAGCTCGGCTTCGTCGTGGACCTCGTCCCAGCTGTAGCCGAGTTCCTGGACGAGATAGGTCTCAATGAGCCTGTGACGCCGAACCATGGACAGCGCCAGCCGGATGCCGTCGGCTGTGAGCGTGATGGCGCTGTAGGGCTTGTGGTCAACCAGGCCCTGGTCCTTGAGCTTGCGGACCATTTCCGAGACCGAGGAGTTCGCGACCCCGAGCCGTTGTGCCAGCTGCGAGGAGGTGATGGGTTTGTCCTGCCACTCCGTGAAGGAGTAGATGACCTTGACGTAGTCCTCGATGGAGGAGGAGGGCGCGCTGGTCTTCACGGGTCCTAGCCTACCGCTTTGTCTG
This sequence comes from Arthrobacter sp. ISL-69, assembly GCF_018613775.1. Taxonomy (NCBI): domain Bacteria; kingdom Bacillati; phylum Actinomycetota; class Actinomycetes; order Micrococcales; family Micrococcaceae; genus Arthrobacter; species Arthrobacter sp. ISL-69. The sequence continues at coordinate 226,654 of NZ_JAGGPO010000015.1, read as the reverse complement.
CAGGACTCATGCTTTGAACGCCCGCCAGGTCTGGGTCAGGTAGGGGAGCCCGACGACGTCCCCGCGCGAGTGGGCCAGATGCTCGTGGAGGTACCAGTCCAGGTTGTCCCGGACTTTGGCCCTGGTGCCCTCACCGGCGGCAAGGTAATAGCTGCGGGACTTCGCCAATTCCACGATGTCCTCGGTGGTCACCGGATCTTTCCAGCGTGTCAGGTGGCTCTCAAGCCCGGTGAACTCCGGCCCGATCGCGGGACGGAAGTCCGGTTTGTGCACATCGCCGGCATGCATGATCCGGGAGAGCCGGTGAACCCACGGGACCGACGTATCCAACTGGTTCCAGACCAGCCCCAGCACGCCGCCGGGGCGGAGGATGCGGGAAAGTTCCGTGCTCGCAAGGAGGGGGTCGCACCAGTGCCACGCCTGGGCAACGCTTACGACGTCGAACGCACTGTCAGCGAGTCCGGTCGCCTCTGCGGTGCCCTCCGCCGCGGGAACACCCGGCAGGGCGAGCCGCAGCTGGCCGAGCATGTCCGGTGAGGGGTCCACTGCGGAGACCGCGAGACCACGCTGCACCAGCAGGGCGGTGAATTTGCCCGTCCCGGCTCCGATGTCGGCGGCCTTGGCGGCCCCGCCTGTCCCGTTGACGCTTCGGATCAGCCAGTCCGCGGAATCGGCAGGATAGCCCGGACGGACACGGTCATAGCGCTCACCACCGTCCTGGAAGCTCTGTCCGAGTTCATACCGGCGCTGGTGGTGCAGTTTGGGGCCTCCCCGTGCCACGTGCAGTCTCCTTCGGGCAGGCTGGATTACTTACCCCTCGAATTTACCGCAAACGCCGGGCCCTTAGTCTTCGGTGCAGGGTGCTGCTCCCGCGGTGCCGGGGGTGTTGGGTGCCCAGTCCGGGTAGCTGCGGGTGTCGTTGGCCGGCACCCAGCGGCCGGAGTCCACCACGTAGTCCCAGCCGAGACCGGTCCGGCGGAGTTCCTCGATGCCGGCCAGCAGGCGCTGGGCGTCCTCCAGCCTGGACCCGACGCCGAAGCTTGCACGCAGCGAACCGGACGGAAGGCCCAAGCGCTTGAGCAGCGGGTGGGCGCAGAAGCGGCCGTCGCGGAGGCCAACACCGTGTTCCGCGGAAAGGTAGGCGGCCACGAGGCCAGCGTCGTAGCCCTCGACCGAGAAGTTGACCACGCCGATGGTGTCCGTTGCCTGGTCGGTGTCGCTGAAGATCTGGTGGACCGTAACGCCGTCGATCTTCCGCAGGCCTTCAACGAGGAAGGACCTGATGGCGGTCTCGTGGGCGTGCCACAGCTCCTGGTCCAGCGCACCGATGACCTGCGTGGCGCGGGCCAGCGTGGCTGCACCAAGGACGTTGGGCGACCCGCCCTCATGCCGCGCCGGTCCGGTAGCCCAGCTGACGGAGTCCAGCCGGGCCTCACGGACGGCTCCGCCGCCTGCAAGGTGGGGTGTGCCGGCGTCGAGCCAGTCCGGCCGGCCCACGAGGACACCCGAGCCGAACGGCGCGTACAGCTTGTGGCCCGAGAAGGCGAGGTAGTCGACGTCGTCCGCCGCGATGTCGATGCGGCGGTGCGGGGCCAGCTGTGCCGCGTCCACAACGATCCTTGCGCCGTGTTCGTGGGCCAGCGCGGCCAGCTCGCGGATAGGGAGGATTTCACCGGTGACGTTGGAGGCGCCCGTTACGGCCAGCAGGCTGATGTCGCCCTGGCTGAGCTCGGAGCGCAGGTTCTCGAGCGTGGCGCTCAGCGTGGGAGCGGCAACAACGCTGCGGTGCGGCACACCCTGCCAGGGGAGCAGGTTGGCGTGGTGTTCGATGTCGAGATACAGCACCTCACCGGTGTGGCGGCCGTCTGCCACGGGCAGGCAGCCCGCCAGCAGGTTCAGGGAGTCCGTGGTGTTCCTGGTGAAGATGACGGAATCGTCAGTCCTCCCGCCGACGAATGCGCGGACGATGTTCCGGGAGTTTTCGTACACCGAGGTGCTGATCTGCGAGGCGTAGCCGGCGCCGCGGTGAACGCTGGCGTAGTACGGCAGGATTTCGTTCAGGTAGGCCGACACGACGGACAGGGCCGGAGCGGACGCTCCATAGTCCAGGTTCGCGTAGCGGACGTGGCCACCCTGGATCAGCGGAGCCTGGATCTCGGCACCGGTGACGGCCGAGAGCGGCCGCTTGGCAATGGTGAAGCGTTCGTCGAGGAGGCCTGCGGCCGTCGCGGACGTGGTTCCGGGGTTTGCGGGGAAAGTGGCAGTAGTCATGGGGACCTCACTGTAAAGGACCCCTCACTCCGGGGATCCGCGCTTGCCGGGTCCGTTCCGGACCGGCCTGGTCGTCACCCGGGGCACCCCACCGCGAATGGAGGGTTGCCGGCCAGCAAACCGGGGTTTCGCGCTGGCACTCGTGACCTGTTTCGAGATTAGGACATTCGCGGCGCCGCGGGAAAGCCACGCCAATTATTAAGCCGTTTGTTACGCATGCCGGGAGAAGCGGGTTCCAGCCGAATAAACGACGGCGGGCACCCCTTGGGAGGGGTGCCCGCCGTCGTTTATTCTGCAGTCCGTCTAAGCGTCCGCACCGGGTTCCAGCGCGGTGCACCGGTCAGAGGAGGTCGTCGAGGTCCGGGTTCAGCCGCTTGAGGACTTCGGAGTGGAGGATCGAGTTGGTGGCCAGGGCGTTTCCGCCGAAGGGGCCGTCCACTCCCTCCAAGGACGTGAAGCGGCCGCCCGCCTCGGTGACAATCGGCACCAGCGCGGCCATGTCGTAGAGGTTCAGCTCCGGCTCGCACGCGATGTCCACGCAACCCTCGGCCACCATGCAATAGGACCAGAAGTCGCCGTAGGCGCGGGTCCGCCAGACCTCCTCGGTGAGGCCGAGGAACTCGTCCAGGTTGCCGCGTTCCTTCCAGCCGCCCAAGCTCGAGTAGGAGAGTGAAGCGTCCGAAAGCTCGGACACGTTCGAGACCTTCAGTCGCGTGGCCGCAGCAAGCGACCGCCCCATGTAGGCGCCGGCGCCCTTCGCGGCCCACCAGCGCTTGCCCAGTGCCGGCGCGCTGACCAGGCCAACCACGGGTTCGCCCTCATCCACGAGGGCAATCAGGGTGGCCCAAACAGGCACGCCACGGACGAAGTTCTTGGTGCCGTCGATCGGATCGATGATCCAGCGGCGGGAACCATGCCCGGAACTGCCGAACTCTTCGCCGAGGACGGCGTCGCGCGGACGGGAGCGCGAGAGCTGTCCGCGGATGGATTCTTCAGCTGCCTTGTCAGCATCCGTGACCGGGGTAAGGTCCGGTTTGGTTTCAATCTGAAGGTCCAGCGCCTTGAAACGGCTCATGGTCTGGGAGTCAACAGAGTCGGCCAGGACATGGGCGAGGCGCAGGTCATCGTTGTAGCTCGAAGCGGGTTGGGTCATGCTTCCAAACTACCGTCTCTGCGGCCGGCCGGCTGGGAGGCCACGTCCTGCACCGTGCTGCCCGTGAACCCGCACCGTGGCGTGGCCGCGGGCACAGGCGGCGAAACGGCGCTACGAAACAATGCCGAGCTCCTTGGCTTCCTGAGCGTCCATCCGGGGATCGGTGCCGAGCAGGCGGCGCAGTGACGCCAGCCGCGCTGCGCCGGACGGCCCTGCGTGCCCTTCGGACACCCAGGCGTCCACTCCGCAGTTGACGGCGGAGGAGTCATGCTTGCAGCCGCGTTCGCAGGCATCCGTTCCGGGTTCGAGATCGGGAAAGGACCGGAGGATCCGGTCCGGGTCCACGTGCGCGAGGCCGAATGACCGGATGCCCGGTGTGTCGATAATCCAGCTCCCGGCGGGCGCGTCACTGATCCGCAGGGCCAGTGCCGACGACGACGTGTGCCGTCCCCGCCCGGTGACGGCGTTGACGCCTCCGGTAGCGCGCTCTGCGCCGGTCAGGGCGTTGACCATGGTGGACTTGCCCACCCCGGAATGGCCAAGCATGACCGTCACCTTGCCGTCGAGGTGGGCACGCAGCTGCGACACGGCGTCGCCGTCGAGCCGGGCGGACAGCCCGTCATCGGAGCGCGCATCGATTCCCGAGGCGGCCGCATCGGCGGTCCTGCTGATGATCACGGGGAAGTCCAGGTGCCTGTAGTTGGACAGGAGTTCGGTGGGGTCCTTGACGTCCGCCTTGGTGACGAGGAGCAGCGGCTCGATCCCGGCGTCGTAGGCCGCCACCAGGGCGCGGTCAATAAAACCGGTGCGCGGTTCGGGGTTGGCGGCGGCAACGACCACTACGAGCTGGTCGGCGTTCGCGACCACCGCCCGTTCGATCGGGTCGGTGTCATCGGCGCTGCGCCGCAGGAGCGTGTGGCGGTCCTGGATCTTCACGAGCCTGGCTAGGGTGTCCGACTCGCCGGAGACATCGCCGACGAGGGACACGAAGTCACCGGCCACCACCGGCGAACGGCGCAGTTCGCGCGCCCGCGCCGCGATGACAATGCGTTCGTTCCCGGTATCCTCGCCGACCACAGCCGTGTAGCGGCCGCGGTCCACGGTGATGATGCGTCCGGTCACGGCGTCGTCATAGCTGGGCCGGTCCTTGGTCCGGGGACGAGTACCTTTTTTGTTTGGGCGGATCCGGATATCGGACTCGTCCCAGGAACCGGTGCTACGCCCCACTGGCCTGTTCCGTCTGCCGGCCAAGCTGCGTCAGCATGGCTTCCCACAATTGCGGGAAGTCCGGCATGGTCTTGGATGTGGTGCCGATGTCTTCGACTTCGACTCCGTGGACGGCGAGGCCCAGGACTGCCCCCGCCGTCGCCATGCGGTGGTCGGCGTAGCTGTGGACGACGCCGCCGTGGAGCTTCGCGGGCCGGATCACCAGGCCATCGGCTGTTTCCTCGGCATCCCCGCCCAGGCGGTTGATCTCGGTGACGAGGGCGGCAAGCCTGTCCGTCTCATGGCCCCGGAGGTGCGCTATGCCGGTGAGCCGTGAGGGACCGGTGGCCAGCGCGCACAAGGCGGCCACTGTCGGCGCCAGTTCACTGGTGTCGGCGAAGTCTGCGCCCTTGATTTCGGGCCCGCCTGTGACCGTGAGTGTCCCGTTCTCCAGCGTGACGCTGGCCCCCATCTCTGCCAGGATGCTGCGCCAAAGATCGCCCACCTGCGTGGTGGGAGTTGGCCAGTTGGGAATGCGGACCGTGCCGCCGGTTGCCAGCGCCGCGGCGAGGAAGGGACCGGCGTTGGACAGGTCCTGTTCAATGCGGCGGTCGAACGCCCGGATGGAGCCGGGTGCCACGATCCAGTGGTTCGGGACGGAATCGTCGACGGACACGCCGACTTCGCGCAGAACGGCCACGGTCATGTTGATGTGGTCCAGGCTCGGCACGGGCTTGCCGACGTGCTCCAGGTGCAGGCCCTCGGTGAAACGCGCGCCCACGAGGAGCAGTGCCGACACGAACTGCGATGATGCGCTCGCGTCAATTACCAGGTGGCCGCCGCGCACTTCGCCCGTGCCTTCCACTACGAAGGGAAGCGACGTCGGCCTCGTCCCGTCGGCGGCAGTGACCTCAACGCCGAGGGCAGCCAGTGCCTCGATGATGGTGTTCATGGGCCGCTTGCGGGCGTGCGGATCGCCGTCGAATACGGTGGTGCCGTTGCGGAGCGCAGCCACCGGGGGGACGAAGCGCATCACGGTACCGGCGAGGCCACAGTCGATGGCGGTACCGGCCGCCGCCGCGTCCGGGCTGAGTGGAGTGATCTCCAGATCGGGCCCGAACGAGCCGTCTCCCGGGACCTCACGGATACCGGCTCCCAGCTGGCGCAGGGCCTGGATCATCAGTGCGGAGTCGCGCGAATGCAGGGGTGCGCGGAGGCGGGACGGGCCGTCGGCCAGGGCGGCAAGGACAAGGTACCTGTTGGTCAGCGACTTGGAGCCCGGGACGGTAACCGTCGCGTTGACCGGTGTTTCGGCGAACGGTGCGGGCCAGTGGGTTCCGTCCGCAGGTGTTGAGGGAGCCGGGGTGGTGGGGGCCGTGCCTGTCATTCGTGCCTATGCTTTCACTGCGTGGTCCACGGCTTTGCGGACAGCCTTGTCGGCCTTCTTGAGCTGCTTGCCGGTGGTCTTGCGGACGTCCGAAGTCAGGTGGCTGGCACCCTTGCGGGCATCAGCGGCCAGGTGCTCGGCCCGCCAGGCCAGGCTCGGCTTGCCGGCGGTGTCCACAGAGGCCAGCAGCACGCCGCCGGTGAGCGTGACGTTCTTCAGGAGCTGGGTGCGGCGGGCGTCCCGTGCTTCCTTGGACGTGATATCCGCGCTGCGCCACTCGACATAGGCATTCAGAACTGAAATAACCGCGAGCACGGAGGCAGCGAGCCGGGCTGACTTGCCCAGGGCGAACAGCACGCCGGCGCCCACCTGGGTGCCACCGATGACCCGGGCCAGCACCTTTTCGTTCGTGGCGAACGGGAGGGAGTCCGCCGCACGCCGCAGCAGCGGGGACAGCTGCGTCGCAGTGTCATCCGCGTTCCTTAGCTTGTCCAGGCCGGCGAGGACGAAACTGGAAGCCAGCATGGGCCGGGCGAGAAAACGGACTAAGGACATGAATTTCCTCCTGGGTGGACGAGCCGCGGAACTTCTGCGGGAGAACCGGTTCTAGTCTTGCACTTTTGCGGAATATTTGCCCGCCGGACGTGGTTGTCAAAAGCAAGTCCCAATGAGTCAGGGGCCGTGCATGGGCGCGGCCTCGGGACGTTTGCGGACGCCGGGCGGTTGCACGTTCAGGGCGTCAGCGCGGGGCGTCAACAGCAAAGGCCCCAACAGTAAGGACACAGAGCGGAGATGGAGCTTGACATTGGTTAGGGACAGCGTGAAACTCCTCGCCCCGTTGGAGTTCCCCGGACGCGACGGCGAAGCTGGCGGACCCCCGCCGGGAGGTGCCGGACGCGTCACAGTAGACTTGAAGGCAATGAGCACCATTGACCCGGCCGTTGCGGCCATATATGCGGCTGCCGGAAACGACGCCAAGACCATCAGTGAGTCCCCGAAGGACGCTGCGGCCCGCCCTGGCGGCGCGCCGCAAGCTGTGGAGACGGACGCTGCGGAGGCTGAAGTCGACGTGGTGTCCGAGACGACGGAGCAGCGCAGGCAGCGGTTTGAACGCGACGCCATGCAGTACGTCGACCAGCTCTATTCCGCTGCCATGAGAATGGCGCGGAACCCTGCTGACGCAGAAGACCTGGTCCAGGAGGCGTACACCAAAGCCTTCTCCGCATTCCACCAGTACAAGCCCGGCACAAACCTCAAGGCATGGCTCTACCGGATCCTCACGAACACGTACATCAACCTGTACCGCAAGAGGCAGCGCGAGCCGCTCCAGTCGAACTCGGACACGATTGAGGACTGGCAGCTGGCACGGGCGGAGTCGCACACCTCAACGGGTCTGCGCTCCGCGGAAGCCGAAGCACTGGACCACCTTCCCGATTCCGATGTGAAGCGGGCCCTGCAGGCGATCCCGGAAGAATTCCGGCTCGCGGTGTACTTCGCTGACGTGGAGGGGTTCGCCTACAAGGAAATCTCGGACATCATGAACACCCCCATCGGCACTGTGATGTCCCGGCTCCACCGCGGCCGGAAAATGCTGCGGGACATGCTCGCGGACTATGCCGCAGAGCGGGGTTTCAAAGCCGCAACCGATTCAGGCGCAGCGGCCGAAAGCAAAAAACAGGAGAACAGGAAATGAGCGACTGCCAGGGACTGGGCGATTGCGACGACGCCCGGATGCAACGTATTTACGAATACCTGGACGGTGCGTTGACACACAGCGACATCGCCGAGATCAAGGATCACCTGGACGGTTGCCCGGAGTGCCTTGAGGAGTACGATCTCGAGTGTGTCATCCGCAAGGTGGTCAAGCGGTCCTGTACGGAAGCCGCGCCGGAGAACCTGAAAAACGCGATCCTGGACCGGATCCACTCGATTCGTCCCGTGGAGGCCTAGCTCCCCGTGGCGGTCCGACTGCCGGCTGGCCGACAGGCTATTTCCGGCAGGCCGGCAGCCCGCCCCGGATGTTAAAGCGAAGGGCCCCGGAAACCATGTGGTTTCCGGGGCCCTTCGCTTTAAAGCTCATGTTCCAAACCGTAGTTTAGGCGTTGGGGCGCTTCCCGTGGTTCGCGCCGCCACGCTTACGGTCACGACGTTTACGTGCTCGCTTGCTCATAGCTGGCCTCCTTAATCTTGGTACTCAAAAGAGCTGCCCTCAAGTCTCCCACATCACGCGACGGCCCGCGAACCGAGTCCCGGCTCAGTGACTGTCTGCCTTCAGCGAGTTGCGGATGGATATCCGGGCCTGATCCAGTACCGTCCGGATCGTTTCCAGCGTGACGCCGCTGATGGGGGTGGCGCCGGCCCGAACCCGGAGCTCAACCCGGAGGCTGTCCCTGAAGGCCTGGAGCAGCATTTCCGCTTCCTTTAGCGTTCGGTCGCTTTCGGGGCCATGCCGGGTGCCGCGGTCGGGAAATGCGGCGGAACGTGCTGATGACCTGGCAGCTTCCGCGGTGGCGGCAAGGTCGGCCCGGAGTCCGCGCATATTGGCGCGGATGTCCTCGCGCAGGTTGTCGGCCAGCCTGCGCACGGAGTCCGAAATATCATTTTCGACTCCGGCGAGTTCGTCCCTGCGCCGGTTGAGTTCCACCAGCCCGGCAGGCGTGATGCGGTAGTTAGTGCGGCGCCCCTCGGACTCCGTGGCCACGAGCCCCTCTTCCTCCAGCTTGCCGAGCCGCGGGTAGATGGTGCCGGCGCTGGGGGAGTAGGTTCCCCCGAACCGCTCGCTGAGGGCCTTGATGAGCTCGTAGCCGTGTTTGGGGCCGGACTCCAGCAGGGAGAGGAGATAGAGGCGCAGAGCGCCATGGGCGAAGACCGGAGGCATCTAGGCCCCCGTTTCGGCTTCGGCGGGCGACTCGCTGTGGATGATGGACGTCTTTCCGGAGATGGAGTTGGTCCGGACCAGCATCAGCTGCGTATCCGGGCCGGCGATGGTTTGGACCTTGCCGCCGGGCTGGACGTATTTGTGGTCGTCGATGACCACAGCGCCGCTGGCGGACTTTGCCACGATGTCCACACCGACGTCCTGGGGCACTCGGACGGTGAGGTCACCTGACACTGAATTCGCCCCGAAGTCGTGGGTGAAGCCGTGCAGGTCAAAGCTCATGTCGCCGCTCACGGTGTTGGCGCGGATGTTGCTGAACCGGCCCGAGGCGGTGACTTCGCCGGAGACGCTCTTGGCGGTGAGGACGCCGTCGTGGTTCCGGGCGATGACTTCGCCACTGACCGTGTTGACGTGGAGCTCGCCGGCGGTGCCGTCCGCCATGACTGATCCTGAGACGGTATTCAGCCTCGTATGCCCGCTGATCCCGGAGACAAGGCCGTCGCCGCTGACGGTGCCGGCTTCGACTTCGACTCCTGCCGGGACCGCAATGCTGATCACGATGGAGTTCGTGCTGTTGTTGTGGACCGTTCCCATGAGGTTCTTGAACCAGCCCTGGGCGCCCTGAAGCTGGTGGCGCACCTCGAGCCTTCCGTTGGCCATGGTCACGGTCAGCGGGTCGCCGTGTATTTCGGAGACTTCGATCCGCGTGACATCCTCGGCTTGGGTGACCACATCGAACCGGCCCCGGATGATTCCGAGTTTGAGTGACCTGACGCCGTCGACGTCGATGGTCTGCGGACCGGTGACGGTCCAGGTGTTGTCGTCCACAGTTCCTCCAAGTTGCGATATATCGTGAATATAGATTTACGATATATCGCGTCTTGGTCAAAAGCAAGAGTCGACAGCCGTTAGCGGTAGAGCTTCCCGATGAGGGTGCGGGCTATCGCCGTTGCCGGGTCCCGGCCGTCCGGCGTCGGGGCCAGGTTGGTCCAGACAACCAGGGTGACCTTGTTCCCGGGGTCATAGCCGGCGAAGCTGTTGAACCCGGGCAGTTCACCGGTGTGCCCGAAAAGGTTGCCGAATTTTGCGATGCCCAACCCGTAGAGGGCGCCGCCCGGATCGTCGGCCTTAACAGGCTGGAGGCTGTCCAAACGCAATTTTTGCAAATCCGGCCCCAGCACCTTCCCGCCGCCGAGCGCCTCGGCCCAGGTGGCCAGGTCCTCCGCCGTCGAGATTCCCGCACCGGCCGCCCAGCCCCATGACGGGTTCATGGCTGTCTGGTCCGTGGGCTGGAGCGTCCCGTCCGCGGCGGCCTTTTGCATGTCCTCGGGGAGGGCGCGGTCATCGAGGGTCAGCACGTTGGTCCCGAACATGTACCCCTGCGGATGCGGGGCGGGAATGTCGTTTGACGCCCGCTCGGGAAACACGGATCCGGTCAGGCCAAGCGGCTTGAACAGCCTGTCGCGGAAGGCCGCTGCCAGCGGTTTACGGTCCAGGGCTTCCGCGATCAGGCCAAGAATCACCGTATTCGTATTGGAATAGTGGAAGCCCTCGCCGGGAGGAAAGTACGGCGGGTTGCGGAAGGCAACGGCGAGCAGTTCGTCGGTATTCCACGTCTTCCCGGGATCCGAGTCGAGGACCTGGTTTACTGCCAGGGCCTCCGTATAGTTGTATAGCCCGCTGCGCATCGTCAGCAGCTGCTCGATGGTGATGTTGGCGCCGTTCGGAACATCCGAACGATAGTCCGCCACCGGGTCGTCGAGCTTGATCCTGCCTTCCTGGACCAACTGCAGGATGACCGTGGCGGTCCAGGTCTTGGTAATGGAGCCGATCCGGACGTGGTCTTCCGGCGTCACCGGATCGGATCCGCCAATGCTTCGCACGCCGTAGGTGCGCGTGAGATTGCCGCCAGGGGTCCGCAGCAACATCACTGCCCCGGGGACGCGCAGTTCGCGGGCAGCTTCGCTGAAGGTCTGCTCAAGCACGGCCTGGTCAAATGGGTGCAGCGCGCTGTCTCCCGACGAAGGCGACGATGTACCGGTGGTGGCGTTGGACGGCGACGTTGAGGCTGAGTTCGACCCCGGACTGGACGGAGCGGGAGACTGGCCCGGACTGCACCCTGCCAGGGCAAGCATCAGTGCCACGGTCAGGGCTGCCGGGGCACGGGAAGCCTTGGAATTTCCGGGAGCGGTCATGACCCACAACCTTCTGTCGACGGCGCTATGGGGCCATTGGGTCACGGGCACGACTCAGGTGTCAAGCCTTACCGGGTACGGTGCAGCAAATTGCCCACGGCGCGGCGGCAGGGATTTTTTTTACTCCGGAGCGGCGATGCCGAGCCACTGGAACCAGCCGCGGTGCAGCACCAGCCACGCCATCAGTCCGTAGCCGGCCTGTCCCGGTGTGCCGCTGTTGGCGGCGAGGTCCTGGCGCCACTGCTCGTGGTTGAGCAACGGCGAAAACGTGTCAACGTACAGGTGCTTGCGCCGTGTGGTGACGTCCGCGAACGCCGTATTCAGGTCACCCAACCGCCTGTTTTGCGCCGGATCGAGCGACGGCGGCGGGCCCACCACAAAGACCTCGATCTTGTTCTGCGATGCGGAGTCCAGGATGTTGGCGAGGTTCAGCCGGCTGCGGGCCGTGGACAGCCCGAATTCGACGTCGCGTCCGCTGAGTCCGATCACGAGCCGGTTTTCGTGGTTGTTGCCGAACCGGCGCCCGGCCTCGTCAAGCCACCGGGCGGCCAGGCCTTCGGTGCCTTCCTGCGGGCAGGGGAGGGCATAGCACTCAACGGTTATGCCGTCCTGCGGAGTGCGGGCCAGTACGCGGCCCAGCCAGCCCAGCGCCCGGGGGTCGCCCAAGCCGGCCAACAGTTCATCTCCAACAGCCGCGATCCGCAGCTTCCTGTCTTCCACGACTACCTCTTTACCTCAATATGCAACTAAATTCAGCGTTCCATGGAAACGGGCTCCCGGCCAACTCCGGCGGCGGACGGTCTGATGGCGGCCGCCCCTTCCATTAAGCAGCACTGCCCGGCCGGAGTCGTGTATTTCGAGCTCCGACCGGGCAACGTTCAAGCTACTTCCGTGCGAACGCCTGCTTAAGGAGGGCATCCTGCTCCGCGGCGTGCCGCTTCATGGAACCGGCGGCCGTGGAGGCCGAGGCCGGACGGGAAACCAGCCTGACCCTGCGGTCCAGGGCCTCGGGCAGGTTGAGGCCCATGAACGGCCACGGACCCTGGTTGGCCGGTTCGTCCTGTGCCCACACCACTTCGGCGTTCGGGTACTTGGCGAGCTCGGCAGCGATTTCAGCGGCGGGCAGCGGGTAGAGCTGCTCGACGCGGACGATCGCGGTGGTCTTGTCGCCGGTCTTCTGCCGGGTGGACAGGAGATCGTAGTACAGCCGGCCGGAGACCAGCAGCACACGCTCGACAGCATCTGCCTGCAGGTGCTCGTGCTCGGCGATGACGGGCCGGAAGGCGCCCGTGGTGAAGTCCTCCACGGACGAGGCCGCGGCCTTCAGGCGGAGCAGCTGCTTGGGCGTGAAGATGATGAGCGGCTTCCGCGGCCGGCTGTACGCCTGGCGGCGCAGCAGGTGGAAGTGGGAGGCCGACGTCGTGGGGTTGGCCACGATCATGTTCTCTTCGGCGCACATCTGCAGGAAGCGCTCGATCCGTGCGGAGGAGTGGTCCGGACCCTGGCCTTCGTAGCCGTGGGGCAGCATGAGCACCAGCGAGGAGCGCTGGCCCCATTTCTGCTCGGCCGAGGAGATGAACTCATCGATGATGGTCTGGGCACCGTTGACGAAGTCACCGAACTGCGCTTCCCACAGGACCAGCGCGTCAGGGCGCTCCACCGAGTAGCCGTACTCGAAGCCCATGGCGGCGTATTCGGATAGCAGGGAGTCGTAGATCCAGAGCTTGGCCTGGTCATCGGAGAGGTTGCCGAGGGGCAGCCACTCGTTGCCGTTGGCGCGGTCGTGGAACACAGCGTGGCGCTGGACGAAGGTGCCGCGGCGGGAGTCCTGGCCGGCGAGCCGGACGGGGACGCCTTCCATGATGAGCGAGCCGAAGGCTGCGATCTCGCCAAAGCCCCAGTCGATGCCGCCTTCGCGTGACATCTGTTCCCGCTTCTCCAGCAGCTGCTTGAGCTTGGCGTGGACGGTGAAGCCCTCGGGGATTTCAACGTGTGCCTTGCCGATACGCGCCAGGGTTTCGGCGGAAATCGCGGTGGAGGCCGGTGCGTTGATGCCGAAGTCGGCCTGCTGGGCGATGGGCCGTTCGATGTCCGACACGGCGGCGGAATCCGCAGTGATGATCGGGATCGGGGAGGTCTGGGCCGCGTGGGTTTCTGCGAAGACGCGTTCCAGCCGCTCCTGGTAGTCGCGGAGCAGCTGCTCGGCTTCTTCCTCGGTGATGTCGCCTCGGCCGATCAGCGATTCGGTGTACAGCTTGCGCACCGAACGCTTGGCTTCGATCAGGTTGTACATCAGCGGCTGGGTCATCGAGGGGTCATCGCCCTCGTTGTGCCCGCGGCGCCGGTAGCAGACCATGTCGATGACGACATCCTTGTGGAAACGCTGGCGGAACTCGTAGGCGAGCTGGCCGATGCGTACCACTGCCTCCGGGTCGTCGCCGTTCACGTGGAACACCGGCGCCTGGATCATCTTGGCGACGTCCGTGGAGTAGGTGGAGGAACGTGACGAGGACGGCGCGGTGGTGAAGCCGACCTGGTTGTTGACGACCACGTGGATGGTACCGCCGGTGCGGTAGCCGCGCAGCTGGGAGAGGTTGAGCGTTTCCGCCACCACACCCTGGCCTGCGAAGGCGGCGTCACCGTGCACCATGATGGGCAGCACAGGGAAGGCCTCGCCCTGGTCCAGGCGGTCCTGCTTGGCCCGGACGATGCCTTCGAGGACCGAGTCCACGGCCTCGAGGTGCGAGGGGTTGGCGGCGAGGTAGACCTTGGTCTCCTTGCCGTTATCCGACGTGAAGGTGCCCTCGGTGCCGAGGTGGTACTTGACGTCGCCGGAGCCCTGCACGGAGCGCGGGTCCTGGGTGCCTTCGAATTCGCGGAAGACCTGTGCGTAGGTCTTGCCGGCGATGTTGGTGAGCACGTTCAGGCGGCCGCGGTGGGCCATGCCGATGGCGACTTCGTCGAGGTTGTCGTCGGCCGCATCGGAGATGATGGCGTCCAGCAGCGGGATCAGCGATTCGCCGCCTTCCAGCGAGAACCGCTTCTGGCCCACGAACTTGGTCTGCAGGAAGGTCTCGAAGGCTTCCGCAGCATTGAGCTTGGAGACGATGCGCAGCTGCTCTTCGCGGCTCGGCTTGGAGTACGGGTGCTCCAGCTGGTCCTGGAACCACTTGCGTTCGGCCGGGTCCTGGATGTGCATGTATTCGATGCCGGTGGTGCGGCAGTAGGCGTCGCGGAGAACGCCCAGGATGTCGCGGAACGCGAGCATGGGCTTGCCGCCGAAGCCGCCGGTGGGCCACTCGCGGTCAAGATCCCACAGGGTCAGGCCGTAGGTGAGGACGTCCAGGTCAGGGTGCTTGCGCTGGACGTACTCCAGGGGATCCGTGTCCGCCATGAGGTGGCCGCGGACACGGTAGGAGTGGATGAGCTGCTGGATCCGGGCGACCTTGTTGATCTGGTCGGCGGGATCAACCTGCAGGTCCGGGCTCCAGCGCACGGGTTCGTACGGGATGCGCAGGGACTCGAAGATCTCGTCATAGAAGTTCTGCGCGCCCAGCAGGAGCTGGTGCACGAGCTTCAGGAATTCGCCGCTGCCGGCACCCTGGATGACGCGGTGGTCGTAGGTTGAGGTCAGCGTGAGGACCTTGCTGATGGCGTTGTGCGCGATGATCTTCTCGCTGGCGCCCTGGAACTCGGCCGGGTAATCCAGTGCGCCGACGCCGATGATGGCCGCCTGGCCCTTGGAGAGGCGGGGCACGGAGTGCACGGTGCCGATGCCGCCCGGGTTGGTCAGGGACACGGTGGTGCCCGAGTGGTCATCCGCCGTCAGCTTGCCGTTGCGGGCGCGCTTGATCAGGTCCTCGTAGGTGTGCCAGAACTCGGAGAAGTTAAGGGTCTCCGCCTTCTTGATGTTCGGCACCATCAGCAGGCGGGTGCCGTCCGGCTTGGGCATGTCGATGGCGATGCCGAAGTTCACGTGTGCCGGCTGGACCGCTACGGGCTTGCCGTCCACTTCGTCGTAGTAGACGTTCATGGAGGGGAACTGGGACAGCGCACGGATGACGGCATAGCCGATCAGGTGCGTGAAGGAGACCTTGCCGCCGCGGGCGCGGGCCAGGTTGGAGTTGATGACCACGCGGTTGTCGATCAGCAGCTTGGCAGGGATGGCCCGGACGCTGGTGGCGGTGGGAACCTCCAGGCTGGTGACCATGTTGGACGCGATGGCCTTCGCCGGTCCGCGAAGGACGGAGACGACGTCCTCTTCAGGTGCCGTGGGGGCCTTGATGTTCTTGGGCAGCTGTGCCGGGATCGGCGGGGTGCCGGCGGACTCGGGCTTCTTTGCGCCGTCGCGGGCAATAGTGGCAGGAGCTTTCTTTGCCGGGGCTGCCTGCGGCTGGGCAGCAGCGGGCTGGGCAGGAGCAGCCGGCTTGGCAGGGGCTGCCGGCGACGCTGCCGGTGCTGCCGCAGCGGGAGCTACAACTGGAAGTTCGCGAGTTGCGGGGTCGGCGGGCGCCGGTGCCCCCGAGGTCCCGTTGGAAGACGAGCTGTCACCGGCGTCGAAAGATTCGAACAGCGGCCACCACTTGGCATCAACCGTGTTCTTGTCCTGCTGGTAACGCTCGTACAGTTCGTCAACGAGCCACTCGTTTCCGCCAAATTCCTCTGGTAGACGGTGGCTAGGCTGCTCTGGCACTTGAAATACGCCTCTTCCATGAGTTTGATTTCCCTCTGGTCGCCTTCGGTGCCTTAGCACAACAAT
This sequence comes from Arthrobacter sp. ISL-69, assembly GCF_018613775.1. NCBI lineage: Bacteria > Bacillati > Actinomycetota > Actinomycetes > Micrococcales > Micrococcaceae > Arthrobacter > Arthrobacter sp. ISL-69. Next base: position 210,805 of record NZ_JAGGPO010000015.1, on the reverse strand, counting down.
CGAACCAGTTTCTGCGTCCTGTGAACCCAGACCTTTGCCAGTCTAGTGACGATTCTTGGTTAACTGCCAATAAGGGTGACCCAAATCATGTAGCGGCGAAACTATTGCGGGAATAAGCCTCCGACGCCTTCCCCGGCGTCGTCCCTCTGGGGGCGCGCCCTCGCCTAGACTCGCAGTGAGAACCCCTTTTCGACGAGGAGCAGCCGTGCGTTTTCTGAGTGAACCGTCCACCGACCTGACTTATTCGGACGCCTTCCTGGTGCCCTCGCGTTCGGACGTGACGTCACGGCTGGATGTGGACCTTGCAGCCGACGACGGCACCGGCTCGTCCATCCCGCTGGTGGTGGCCAACATGACGGCCGTGACCGGAAAGCGGATGGCCGAGACGATGGCCCGCCGCGGCGGGCTGGCGGTCCTGCCGCAGGACGTTCCGCTGGAGGTGCTCCGGGACGTCACAGCCTGGATCAAGTCCCGCCACACGGTATTCGAAACTCCGGTGAGCCTGCTGGCCTCGGAAACCGTCATCGACGCCCTCCACCTGATGGGCAAGCGGCCGCACGGGGCGGTCGTGGTGGTGGACGACGCCGGCAAGGTTGCCGGGGTGGTCCGGGCGGCGGACTGCGAGGGGCAGGACCGTTTTGCCTCCCTCGCGTCCGTGATGCGGCAGGCCCTGGTGCTCGACGCCGCCGACTTCGGCGCCGGTGCCGCGGACGGGGCGGGAACAGGCCCGGCCGCCCGAGACGCCTCGCTCCGTGCTGCTTTTGCGGCCATGGATTCCGCGGGTGCGGACTTCGCTCCCGTTCAGCTCGACCGTTCCCTCGCGGGGGTCCTCACCCGCAGGGGCGCCCTTCGTTCCACCATCTACCGGCCGCTGCTGGATGCGGAGGGAAAGCTGAAGGTGGCTGCCGCCGTCGGAATCAATGGTGACGTGGCGGGCCGGGCCGCGGAACTGCTGGCCGCCGGAGTGGACGTACTCGTCATCGATACGGCCCACGGGCACCAGCAGAAGATGTTCGATGCCCTGGCAGCCGTCCGCCGCCTGGACCCCTCCGTTCCCCTCGTGGCCGGGAACGTCGTGACCGCGGACGCCACCCGCGAACTGATCCACGCCGGCGCGAACATCGTCAAGGTGGGCGTTGGCCCGGGCGCCATGTGCACCACCCGCATGATGACGGCGGTCGGCCGCCCCCAACTGTCCGCCGTGCTTGAGTGCGCGGCCGCGGCACGGGCCGCGGGAGGGCGGATCTGGGCCGACGGCGGCGTGCGTTACCCGCGTGACGTTGCCCTGGCGCTGGCAGCCGGGGCAAGCCAGGTGATGATCGGCTCGTGGTTCGCAGGTACCCACGAAAGCCCGGGGGATCTGCAGCCGGATGCGAACGGCCGCTTATATAAGGAGAGCTTCGGCATGGCGTCGGCCAGGGCGGTGCAGAACCGCAACCAGCGTGAAGGCGCCTTCGAAAAGGACCGGAAGGCGCTCTTCGAAGAAGGCATATCCACCTCGCGCATGTATCTGGACCCCGCCCGGCCGGGTGTGGAGGACCTCGTGGACATGATCACCGCCGGACTTCGCAGTTCCATGAGCTATGCCGGCGCCGCCGACCTCGCCGGCTTCCGCGAGCGTGCCGTTGCCGGAATCCAGTCTGCGGCCGGCTACGAGGAAGGCCGGCCCGTTCCGCAAAGCTGGTGAGGGGTGCGTGCGAAGGAGCGGCGGCGGCTGCCCGGCCGCCGCTCCGGTACGCCGTGGCTGCTCCTGTAGACTGAAACTCTTATGGACAGTAAATCTAGGTGCCGGCCTGGGGGCTGTCAGCGGAGCAGGAACACGAGCTCCCCGCAGCACACCCACAGAGCCGGCAAACCCCGTTCACGCGCCCATCACTCTGCAGCAGTTCACTCCGCCGCAGCTTTTCAGGAAACAGGGTCGGCACCGGCCGACCATCCTCCGCCGGCCAGTTTCCCCGGCAACACCTTCCACTCTTCGCCCGCTGGACCCCCGGCGCCCACTGATCCCGGTGAAGGACGTCTGCTCGCCGGAAATCCGGAGGCCAGCCGCTGATGGAATGGTTACTGCTTGGAGCAGGCCTCCTGCTCATCCTTGGCACGGGCTTCTTCGTCGCTGTCGAGTTTTCCCTCGTCGCCCTTGACCAGGCCACGGTCCAGCGGGCCGTGGACAACGGCGACGCCGCGGCCGTGCCGCTGCTCAAGTGCCTCAAATCGCTATCCACCCAGCTTTCCAGCTGCCAGCTGGGCATTACCCTGACCACCCTGCTGACCGGCTACGTTATGGAGCCATCCGTGGGACAGCTGCTGGAAGGTCCGCTGGCCGCGGCCGGCGTTCCCGAGGCCGCAGCGGCGTCAGTATCCCTGGTGCTCGCCATGACCATCGCCACCCTGCTGTCGATGCTGATCGGCGAACTGGTCCCCAAGAACATGGCCATTGCGCTCTCGCTGCCCATCGGCAAGGCAGTGGCCCGCCCGCAGCTGGTGTTCACCGCGATCTTCAAACCGGCCATCGTCGTACTTAACGGATTCTCCAACAAGGTGCTGAACGTCTTCGGACTGGAAGCCAAGGAAGAGATTTCCGGGGCGCGGACACCGGCCGAACTGGCCTCCCTGGTGCGGCGCTCCGCCGCCATGGGAACGCTCGACGCCGGCACGGCCAACTTCATCGACCGGACGCTCAAGTTCTCCGGCCGCACGGCCGCGGACGTTATGACGCCCAGGATCAGGGTGGAGACCATCGCGGCCGAACAGCCGGTGTCGGACATTGTGGACGCCGCAAAGCGCACGGGGTATTCGCGTTTCCCGATCATCGGCGAGTCCGCGGACGACATCCGCGGCCTGGTTCACGTCAAGAAAGCAATCGCCGTGCCCTGGGACCGGCGCGCCAACCTCGAAGCCGGCGCCATCATGACGGATGTGCTGAGGGTGCCCGAAACCATCCACCTGGATGCACTCCTGGCTGAACTGCGGGAAGGAAACCTGCAGCTCGCCGTTGTGCTGGACGAATACGGCGGCACGGCCGGCATTGCCACGCTGGAAGACCTCGTCGAGGAAATCGTTGGCGAAGTCGCGGATGAACACGACAAAGTCAGGCCCGGGCTCCTCCAGAGCGCTTCGGGCGACTGGTACTTCCCGGGGCTGCTGCGCCCGGACGAGCTCTCCGAACAGATTCCAGGCCTGACTGTTCCCGATGAGTCCGCGTACGAGACGGTCGGCGGCTATGTCATGAGCCAGCTTGGCCGGATCGCGGTGGTGGGGGACAGGGTCGACGTCGGAGGCGGAACACTGAGCGTGACCCGCATGGAGGGCCGCCGGATCGACCGGATCTGCTTCAAGCCCTCTCCTGTCCACGGCGAAGAGCATGTTGCCGGCAAGGGAGGCACCGCATGAGCGACTGGGTAGGAATCCTGTGGCTCGTCATCCTCCTGATCGGCAACGCCTTCTTCGTGGCCGCGGAGTTCGCCGTGATGTCGGCGCGCCGGAGCCAGATCGAGCCGCTGGCGGAAGCCGGGTCCATGCGTGCCCAGACCACGCTGCGGGCGATGGAAAACGTCTCGCTGATGCTGGCCTGTGCGCAGCTGGGCATCACTGTCTGTTCCCTGCTGATCCTGCAGGTGGCTGAGCCCGCGATCCACCACCTGATGGCGGTGCCCCTGGAAGCAGTGGGCCTGCCCATGGAAATCGCGGATGTCGTGGCGTTCGGGGTGGCGCTCCTCGTGGTGACCTTCCTGCATGTGACCTTCGGCGAGATGGTGCCGAAGAACATTTCGGTTTCCGTCGCGGACAAGGCGGCCTTGTTGCTGGCGCCGCCGCTCATGTTCATTGCGCGGCTCGTGAATCCGGCGATTGTGGCCCTCAACTGGTCCGCAAACCACATTCTGCGCGCCATGCGGATCGAACCCAAGGATGAGGTCAACTCCTCGTTCACGCTGGAGGAAGTCCAGTCGATCGTGCAGGAATCCACCCGGCACGGGCTGGTGGACGATGATGCCGGGCTGATTACGGGCGCCTTGGAATTCTCGGAACATACGGCATCCCACATCATGGTCCCGCTGGACAAGCTGGTCATGATGAAAGCGGCCACCACGCCGGTTGAGTTCGAAAAGGCCGTGAGCCGCACCGGGTTCTCCCGCTTCCCGATGATGGACGAGGACGGCATGCTCTCGGGCTACCTCCATATCAAGGATGTGCTGTCCATCCCGGAAGGCGACTACGAGCATCCGATTGCGGAAAGCCGGATCAGGTCCCTGGCGAACCTGTCCATGGACGACGAGATCGAGAAAGCGATGTCCGTGATGCAGCGCACCGGTTCGCACCTGGCGCGCGTCATCGGACCCGACGGGAACACCCGGGGCGTGCTGTTCCTGGAGGACGTGATCGAGCAGCTGGTCGGCGAGATCCGCGATGCGACGCAGGCGAAGGGTATCCGCCGGCTGGGTCAGCCGGACAGAGAGTAGCCGCCGGCAGCGCCCGCGCCCTGACCGGTGTAGCCCTAAATAGGAATCATTCCTATTTAGGGCTACACTCGTCTTGTTGCTAATGCTCCTGATTCTCATGTAGCAAGTCCAGACAACCAGATCCGAGGTCCTTCCGTGCGCCGTTCAGCCGTCCTTTCCGTCACCGCCCTTGCCGGCCTGAGCCTGCTGCTGTCAGCCTGCAGTACGACGGCTGGTGGCCAGCAGGAGGGTTCCGGCGCCATCGAGGTGGTCGCCTCCACGAACGTCTACGGGGACATCGTCCGCGAAATCGGCGGGGACAAGGTCAATGTCAAGGCACTCATCACCAAGGCGAGCCAGGATCCGCATTCCTACGAGGCCACCACCCAGGACAAACTGGCGGTCTCCAAAGCCAGGCTGGTCGTTGAAAACGGCGGCGGCTATGACGACTTCATCCACAAGCTCGCCGATGACAGCAACCTGGGCCATGACAACATCATCAGCGCCGTTGAGGTGTCCGGGCTTGCCCCCGAGGAGGAGCCGGCTGCCGGTTCCACAGCCGAGGCCGACGAACACGGTCACTCCCATGACCACGGAGCCTTCAACGAACATGTCTGGTACAGCCTCGGTGCCATGACCAAGCTGGCCGATGCCGTTGAGGCCAAGCTCGCAGCGCTGGAGCCGGCCTCGGCACCGACCTTCCAGGCCAATGCCGCCGCGTTCAAGCAGGAGATTTCCGGGCTCAATGCGCAGGTCACCGGCCTCACGGCGACGGCCGCGCAGGCGCCCGTGGCCGTCACTGAACCTGTGCCCCTTTACCTGCTCGAAGCCGCCGGCCTGGTGAACAAAACGCCGGCGGACTATACGGCCGCGATCGAGGAAGGCTCCGATGTGCCGCCCGCGGCGCTCAAGGAAGCCACGGAACTGGCCGGTTCAAGGGACATCAAGTTCCTGGCGTACAACACGCAGACCGAAGGCCCGCAGACGCAGGCCCTGAAGAAGGCGGCCGAGGGAGCGGGGGTTCCGGTGCTTGACTTCAGCGAAACCCTGCCCGACGGGAAGACGTACCTTCAGTGGATGACCGCCAACGTGGACAGCATCAAGCAGGCGCTGGGCAAGTAGCCCGCCGCAACCGGACCGCCGGCATCGGACCGTGCCGGATTGAACCATCCTTGGACGGGCCGTCCTAAGATGGTGGGGGCGCTTCGCCCCGCATGAATCGAGGATAAAGAACGTTGAAACCGGTAGTGAGCCTCCGCGGAGCCACCCTGAAGTTCGGCAAACGGACGCTCTGGGAGGACCTGGACCTCGACATCAATCCCGGCGAGTTCTTTGCCGTCCTCGGCCCGAACGGCAGCGGAAAGACCACGTTCCTGAAGGTCCTGCTGGGACTCCAGGAGCTCCATTCCGGGTCGGCGACCTTGGGTGGCCGCCCGGTGGAACGCGGAAGCAGCCTGATCGGCTACATTCCGCAGCAGAAATCCTTCGCACCGGACACGCCCCTGCGTGCCCGGGACCTTGTGGGTCTGGGCGTTGACGGCCACCGCTGGGGCCTGCGGGTGGGCGCCGCCAAGGCCAACCGCCGGATCGATGAACTGCTGGACCTTGTCGGCGCCACGGAGTACGCCAAGGTGCCGGTGGGTCAGCTCTCCGGCGGTGAACAACAGCGGCTCAGGGTGGCCCAGTCGCTGGCCGCGGATCCGCAGGTCTTGCTGTGCGACGAGCCGCTGCTCTCTTTGGACCTTCAGCATCAGCAGGCCGTCAGCGCGCTGATCAACAAGCAGTGCCGCAGCCAGGACAGCGCCGTGGTCTTCGTGACGCACGAGATCAACCCGATCATCAATTACGTGGACCGCGTCCTCTACCTTGCCGGCGGACGGTTCCGGGTGGGCAAGCCGTCTGAAGTGATGACTACCGAGGTGCTCTCCGGCCTCTACGGCAGCCGGGTGGAAGTGATCCACGCCAACGGCCGGATGATCGTGGTGGGGCTGCCTGAGGGCGCAACGCACCACCACGAGGACGCACACTCCGTGGCAGGGGAGGTGGGCTAAATGGATTTGGACAGCATCCTGCGTGCCATTTTCAATTTCGAGAACTACGGCGAGCTCCTGGCCCTGGTACAGAACTCCATCTGGGCCGGCGCGCTGCTCGGCCTCCTGGGCGGTCTCATGGGCACCTTCGTGATGAAGCGTGACCTCGCCTTCGCGGTCCACGGAATCTCCGAGCTATCCTTCGCCGGCGCTGCCTTTGCGCTGCTGATCGGAGCAGACATCGTTTTCGGATCCCTCATCGGTTCGGTGCTCGCGGCGCTGCTCCTGGGAGTGATGGGCGTCCGCGCCCGGGACAAGAATTCCATCATTGGTGTGATCATGCCGTTCGGCCTTGGCCTGGGCATCCTGTTCCTCTCGCTTTACGAGGGGCGGGCTTCAAACAAGTTTGGCCTCCTGACGGGGCAGATCGTGTCCGTGGACACCGTCCAGCTCCAGGTGCTGGCCACGGCCGCCCTGGTGGTGATGATTGCGCTGGTGGCGATCTGGCGTCCGCTCACTTTTGCGAGCGTGGACCCGGAGGTGGCGGAAGCGCGCGGTGTGCCCGTCCGGACGCTGGGCATCGGCTTTATGGTGCTGCTGGGAATCAGCGTGGCGCTGTCCATCCAGGTGGTGGGGGCACTGCTGGTGCTCGCGTTGCTGATCACCCCTGCGGCTGCGGCGCTGCGCGTGACGTCCTCACCCCGGCTGGTGGTCACGCTCAGTGTGGCCTTCGCGGTGACGGCCACGGTGGGCGGGATCATGCTGGCCCTCGGCGGCCGGATTCCGATCAGCCCGTATGTGACCACGCTGTCGTTCCTGATCTACGTTGTGTGCCGGATAGTCGGCGGTGTACGGGCCGGGCGCGGCCTGAACGGGCGTGTGCTCCCGGCGGAGGCCGGAGCGGCTTAGGTGTACGCCTAGCCTGCCGCGGCCTTCCGTGCCGTGCAGTCCGGGCACAGGCCGTAGATCTCAACGGTGTGGGCCACTTCGGTGTAGCCGTGCTGCGCTGCAGTCCGCGCAGCCCAGGTCTCTACTGCGGGAGCCTCGACTTCCACAGCCTTGCCGCAGTTGCGGCACAGCAGGTGATGGTGGTGGCCGGTGACGGCGCACCTCCGGTACACGGCCTCGCCCTCGCCGTTACGCAGGACATCCACCAGCCCGTCGTCGGCGAGCGACTGCAGGATCCGGTAGGCAGTGGCCAGCGACACGGAGGTGCCCTGGTTCTGCAGGATCCGGTAGAGCTCCTGGGTGCTGACGAAGTCGTCAAGCTCATCCAGGGCGGCGCTCACAGCCAGTCGCTGCTTGGTGACACGCTGCTCCCTGCCACCGGTGGCAGCCGGTGCGGCTAGCTTCGTGCCGTCGGCTTTGGCGCCGTGGGCCATGGATGAACTCGCTTCCCTGAGGGGTGTTGGCAATGTCCAAGATTACCAGCCGGGGTTCATGGGCGCTGCCGTTCATATGCATGGCCGTTCATGGACAGTGCCGTGCGGGCCACCCTAGGCTGGCTCCATGAAGTTGACCAAGTACACCCACGCCTGTGTCCGGCTCGAGAAGGACGGCCAGGCGCTCGTGCTGGATCCCGGCACGTTCTCCGAAACCGGCCCGGCCCTCAACTCCGCCGGGGCCGTCCTGATCACCCACGAACACGGCGACCACGTTGATGTCCCCGCCGTCGTCGGGGCCCTGCAGGGCAATGATGCGCTGCAGGTCTTTGCACCCGCTGGTGTAGCAGCGAAGCTTCGGTCCGAAGCGCCGTCAGCGGCCCCGCGGATCCATGCCGTGGACCCGGGCTCGACGTTCACGGCTGCCGGATTCGACGTGCGGACCTTCGGCGGGCAACACGCGCTGATCCACCCGCAGATACCCGTGGTGGCCAACATCGGATACCTCATCGACTCCAATGTGTACCACCCGGGGGACTCCTTCGTTATTCCGGACGGCATCGCGGTCCGGACACTCCTGGTGCCGGTCCACGCGCCCTGGAACAAAGTGGGCGAGGTGGTGGACTTCGTCATCGGGGTCCGCGCCGCCAAGGCGTTCCCCATCCACGACGCCTTGCTCAACGAAACCGGACTCGGCCTCATTGAAGGGCACGTGAAGCGGTTGGGGGCCAAGTACGGCACCGAGTACGCGCACCTCTCCAGCGGCGATTCAGTGGAGGTCTAGCTCCCTCCGGGCCAGGATCCTTTTTCGAAGAAATCCCTGATGGTCGCCTCGTGTGGCCGCGGGTCCAGGCCGCGCGCCTGAAGCCACGCATCGTTGTAGTAACTCCCCGCGTAGCGGTCGCCGGCGTCACACATCAGCGAGACCACGCTGCCCGGCGTTCCGTCCGCGACCATCTTCGCGATCAGCTGCCACACGCCCCAGAGATTGGTCCCGGTGGACGGTCCGGCGTGCAGTCCTGCGAGGCCACGCAGGTGCCGCATCGCGGCCACCGACGCGGCGTCGGGCACCTGGATCATGTGGTCGATCACGGCGGGCACAAAGCTCGGCTCCATCCGCGGCCGGCCGATTCCCTCGATGCGGGAAGGCATCCCCGTGCTGAAGTCGGCCACGCCGTCCCTCCAGCCGGGGTAGAAGGCGGAGTTTTCCGGGTCCACGACGGCGAGCTCCGTGTCATGGCGGTGGTACCGCAGGTACCTGCCGATGGTGGCGCTGGTGCCGCCGGTGCCCGCTCCCACCACGATCCACCGGGGGATGGGGTGCTCTTCGAGGGCCAACTGCCCGAAGATGGACTCGGCGATGTTGTTATTCCCCCGCCAGTCGGTGGCACGCTCGGCGTAGGTGAACTGGTCCATGTAGTGCCCGCGGGCGGTGGTGGCGACTTCCTCCGCGGCCGCGTAGACCTCCGAGGCATGGTCCACCAGGAGGCAGGAGCCGCCGAACTGCTCGATCAGGTCGATCTTCTCCGGACTGGTGGTGCGGGTCATGACGGCGATGAACGGCAGGCCAAGGAGCTGGGCGAAGTAGGCCTCGGAGACGGCCGTGCTGCCGCTCGAGGCCTCCACGATGGTGGTGCCTTCCCGGATCCAGCCGTTGACCAGGCCGAAGAGGAACAGCGAACGTGCCAGCCGGTGCTTGAGGCTGCCCGAGCGGTGCGTGGATTCGTCCTTCAGGTACAGCTGGACGCCCCAGTGTTCCGGCAGCGGGACGGAGTAGAGATGCGTGTCCGCCGACCTGTTGTTTTCGGCGTTGATCCTGCGGACGGCTTCATCGGCCCAGGCGCGGTCCTGGCTGCTCACACGGTTACCTGCTCTGCTCACCGATTCAGCCTACCCGGGACGGAGGGCCTCCACGGCTACAGTTGGAATCGGCTGGCCGCCCGCAGCAAAGCCCTGCACATACGAGCGTTTCCTGCACCGGACCGGACAGCCTGTCATCCGAACCAAAGGAGATTTGATGAACCCCCTGATGGACGTGTCCGCGCTGAACCACCGGATGACCTCCGGTGAGCGCACCGTTCTGCTGGACGTGCGCTGGGCGCTGGGCGATCCCCACGGCCGCGAGCACTACCTGACGGCCCACATTCCCGGTGCGCTCTACGTTGACCTGCCCACCAAGCTGGCAGCGCCGGCGGATCCGGGCCAGGGCAGGCATCCCTTGCCGCCGCTGCAGCAGTTCCAGGAATCGGCGCGGTGCTGGGGCATCCGGGACAACGACGTCGTGGTTGCGTACGACGACACGGGCAGCACAGCTGCGGCGAGGCTCTGGTGGATGCTCCGCAACGCCGGTCTTTCCACCGTTTTCCTGCTCGACGGCGGCCTGTCCGCCTGGCGGGCGGCCGGATACCCCGTCGAAGGCGGCCTCGAGCAGGCATCGCTGGGCGATGTCACGCTGACCGACGGTGCGATGCCGGTGATCGGTGCAGCCCAGGCCGCGGAGTGGCCCGGGCGCGGCGTGCTGCTGGACGCGCGGGCGGGGGAGCGCTACCGCGGTGAGATCGAACCAGTCGATCCGCGGGCAGGGCACATTCCCGGCGCTGTGAGTGCCCCCACGACCGGAAACATCGGAAGCGACGGACGGTTCCTGCCCCCGGAGGAGCTGCGGGACCGTTTCACTGCCCTGGGGGTGAGGCCGGCCGTGCCCACCGCCGTCTACTGCGGCTCAGGCGTAACGGCAGCGCACGAAATCGCTGCCCTGGAAATCGCCGGCTTCCCGGCGGCGCTGTATCCCGGATCGTTTTCCCAATGGTCCAACGACCCTGCGAACGAGGTGGCGACGGGGGCAGCTCCCTAAGGCTGGCGCCGTTGGCCCGGCTCCGATTGGAACAGCGGAGGGGGGCGGGGGTAGCGTCGGAGCATGACTCCCGGACGACCCGTACCGCCGCCCCTTGCCAAGCCCATCCCCGGCACTCCGATCCCTGAAGCCGCATCCCTTGCCCCTGGATCCCCACCTGTTTCCAGCCCGCGGCTGGCCGCGGCGTACGGCGCCACGGCCAGCGACAGCGGCCTTGTGCCGCTGACCGTCGCCCGCCGGGCTCCGAAGGACGACGACGTCGAGATCGCCATCGAATTCTGCGGGCTCTGCCACTCGGACGTGCACGCAACACGCGGCGAGTGGGGCGCGCAGAAATACCCGCTGGTGCCCGGCCACGAAATCGTCGGGCGTGTCAGCCGGGTAGGTGCCGCCGTCGGGGATTTCGCCCCGGGTGACCTCGTCGGCGTGGGCTGCATGGTGGATTCCTGCCGGGAATGCGACAGCTGCCTGGACGGACTGGAGCAATATTGCGAAAACGGCATGACCGGTACGTACGGGGCAACGGATGCCCGGAACGAAAACTCCGTCACCCAGGGCGGCTACGCGACCTCGGTGGTGGTGGACCGCCGCTACGTGCTGCGGGTTCCGGAAAACCTTGACCCCGCCGCCGTTGCGCCGCTGCTCTGCGCCGGCATCACCACCTACTCACCGCTGCGGCATTTCGACGTCGAGGCCGGGGACGTCGTGGGAGTGGTGGGCCTGGGCGGACTGGGCCACATGGCCGTGAAGCTCGCCAAGGCCATGGGCGCCGAGGTGAAGGTGTTCACCACCTCCGAATCGAAGTTTGATGCGGCCCGCGAACTTGGCGCCGACGATGTCATCCTGCCCCGTGACGAAGCGTCCATGGCAGCCGCAAACCGGAGCATCGACGTCATCATCGACACAGTCGCGGCACCGCATGACCTCAACCCCTACTTCCGGACCCTGCGCCTGGACGGAGCGCTGTTCCAGCTGGGCCTGCCGTCCGAAGCAATGCCGCCGGTCAACCCGGGGACCCTGATCCGGCGCCGGATCGCCTACGCAGGCTCCCTGATCGGCGGCATCGCCGAGACCCAGGAGATGCTGGAATTCTGTGCCGAACACGGCGTGGTGTCCGACGTCGAGGTGGTGCGCGCCGACCAGCTGAACGAGGCGTATGACCGCATGGTCGCAGGCGACGTCAAGTATCGTTTTGTCCTGGACACCAGTACCCTCGGGACCCCATCGGAAAAGGCAGACGCATGAGCACCGTTTTCACCAAGATCATCAACGGCGAGATCCCCGGACGGTTCGTCTGGCGCGACCAGGACGTTGTGGCGTTCCTGACCATGGGCCCGCTCGCTGACGGCCACACCCTGGTGGTTCCCACCGAGGAAGTGGACCGCTGGACGGACGCCCCACCCGCGCTCCTGGCCCGGGTGATGGAGGTTGCCCGGAAGATCGGCGCGGTCCAGGTCGATGTTTTTGATGCCGCACGGGCCGGACTGATCGTGGCCGGGTACGAGGTCAACCACCTCCACGTCCACGTGTGGCCGTCCAACTCCATGGCCGACTACGACTTCGGTTCGGCAGACCAGAATCCCGATCCCGCAGAGCTGGACGCCAACGCCGAGAAACTCCGCGAAGGGCTCCGCCAGGCCGGTCACGGAGAGCACGTTCCCGCATCCTGACACTCTGGTGCCCTGCCGGGCAGGATTCCGGCGCCGGCGGCGCAGTTCCCCTTCCCGGGGCTACGCCGGGGCCAGAGCCTTGTTCAGCACCGCGCGGATCCGCTTCTCCGAGACGGAATAGGCTGTTCCGAGTTCGACGGCGAAGAGGCTCACCCGCAGCTCTTCGATCATCCAGCGCACCTGGGTTAACTCTGCGCCCGCGCGGCGGCCGGGCAGCAGCGCGGAGACGGCATCGTCGTAGTCGTCTTCCAGCCCCTGGACCGCTGCCATGCCCAGGGCGTCCCTCTGGACGTTGCCGGGCAGTTTCTCGAGGCGTTTCTCGATGGCGGCCAGATAGCGCGGCAGCTGGCTGAGCTGGGCGTAGCCCGTGCGTGCTACGAAGCCTGGAAAGACGAGCTGTTCGAGCTGGCTTTTCACATCGTTGAGCGCGCTGATCAGGGCCAGGCTGGTGGTCCCCCTGAGCTGCTTTTCGATCCGGCGCGTACTGGCCAGGATCCGTTCGACGACGGCGGTGACCGTGAAGACCGTGTCGATCAGCTCCGCCCGGACCTGCTCGTACAGTGCCTTGAAGGAGGCCTCGTCCCAGGGCAGTTCGGCCGGTGTGAGCTTGTCGATGGCTGCCAGTGCGCAGTCTGCGATCAGCGCGGACACGGAGCCGTGCGGGTTCTGGCTGAACGTCAGCTTCTCAGTGTTGTTCAGGTGCTCCAGGACATACCGGTCCGGCGGCGGCACTTTCAGCGCCAGCAGGCGTATGACGCCGCCGCGCATGGCCTGTTCCTGTTCGGACGTGGTCTGGAACAGCCGTAGCGCAACGGTGGAGCCCTCGTCGACCAGGGCGGGGTAGCCGGTGACAGTGTGTCCCTTCACCACTCCCTGGACCTGGCGCTGGACCGTGCCGAAGCCCCAGTCGGTCAGCCCCGTCTTCTCAGCGAAGCCAGGTGTGCCTGCCCCGTCCGGGGACGCCGCAAAGCCGCCGGCCGTCTGCGGGGACCGCGTGGACTGCCCACCCTTCGGCCCCTTGGGGGCCGTCGTCACCGGGGTTGCACCAAGGGATTCGGCGATGGCCCGCCTCGTGGCCGCTGCAAGCCGTTCCTGCAGTTCCGCGAGGTCCTTGCCTTCATCCAGCGTCCTGCCCTTGGAATCGACCACCCGGAAACTCACGCGAAGGTGGGACGGCACGGCATCCCAGTTCCAAGTGCCCGGCGGGATGACCTGTCCGCGGATCCGGCGGAGGACCAGCTCCAGGGAGGGCTCCAGCTCGTCGGTGGCGGGATCGAAATCGGCCTCCAGCGCGGCCACGGCCTGTCGCGCCACATCCGGGGCGGGAACGAAGTTCTTGCGCACCTGCTTGGGCAGCGACTTGATCAGGGCCGTGACGAGTTCCACCCGCTGGCCCGGAATGAGCCAGCGGAACGCCGCGTCGTCCAGCTGGTTCAGGAAGAGCACGGGCACCTCGGCCGTGACGCCGTCGGACGGGTTGGGCGGGGAGCCCGGCGCAACGGGGTGGAACTCGTAGCTCAGGGGCAGTTCGAAGCCCTTGTGCAGCAAGGTCTTCGGGTAGGCCGAATCATCGAGGGCGTCGGCGTCCTCGCTGATCAGCAGCGCCTGGTCGAAGTCGAGCAGCGCGGGATCCTGCTGACGGGCTTCCTTCCACCACTTGTCGAAGTGGCGTTCGGACACCACGTCCTTGCCGATCCGGGCGTCATAGAATCCGAACAGTGTTTCATCGTCCACCAGGATGCCCCGGCGCCGCATCCGGGCCTCGAGCTCCTCGACTTCGTGGAGCAGGGCACGGTTGCGGTGGAAGAACTTGTGGTGGGTCTGCCAGTCGCCCTCGACGAGGGCATGCCGGATGAACAGCTCCCGGCACAGTTCCGGGTCCACCTTGCCGTAGTTGATCTGCCGGCTGGGAATGATGGGCACCCCGTAGAGCGTGACCTTCTCGTGGGCCATCACCGAGCCCATCTTCTTGGACCAGTGCGGTTCGCTGTAGCTTCGTTTGACGAGGTCCGGCGCCACCTGTTCGGCCCAGAGCGGATCGAACTTCGCCGCCACGCGGGCCCACAGCCGGCTCGTTTCGACAAGTTCCGCGGCCATCACGAAGGTGGGCGACTTCTTGAACAGTGCCGAGCCGGGGAAGACCGCGAACCGGCTGCCGCGGGCGCCCGCGTATTCGCGCTTGCGCTCGTCAAGGATACCGATATGGCTCAGCAGGCCTGAGAGCAGGCTGATGTGGATGCCCTCGTGGTTGCCCACCGGATCGGCCAGGCGCTTGTTGTCGAGGCTGATGCCCAGCGGCCTGGCGAGCTGGCGGAGCTGGGCGAACAGGTCCTGCCATTCCCGGACGCGGAGGTAGTTGATGAACTCGGCGCGGCAAAGCCTGCGGAACTGGGTGGAGGAAAGCTCCTGCTGCTTCTCCTGGAGGTAGTTCCAGAGATTCAGGAAGCCGGTGAAGTCCGAGTTCTCATCCCGGAACCGCGCATGCTTCTCGGCGGCGAGCTGTTGCTTGTCGGTAGGGCGCTCGCGAGGGTCCTGGATGGTCAGGGCCGCGGCGAGGATCATGACTTCCCGGACGCAGCCGCGCTTGCCGGACTCCACGATCATCCGGCCGAGCCTCGGGTCCACGGGCAGCTGGGCAAGCTGCTGCCCGACGGCGGTCAGCCCGCCGCCGTTCCTGCCGCCCGCAGCACCTGCCGGGCGGCCGCCGCGGGGGCGCGCGTCGGCTGGGTGTCCGCCGTCGGCCGCCTGTTCCTGCGGGCGCGCCGCAGTCAAGGCACCGAGTTCCCGGAGGAGCGTGACGCCGTCGTTGATGGCGCGGGAGTCCGGCGGCTCCACGAACGGGAAGTTCTCCACGTCCTTGGGGCCGCGCGCCACGCCCATGGCCGTCATCTGCAGGATGACGGCTGCGAGGTTGGTGCGCAGGATCTCGGGATCCGTGAACTGCGGCCTGGATTCGTAGTCCTCTTCCGAATACAACCGGATGGCGATGCCGTCGGAGACACGGCCGCAGCGCCCGGAACGCTGGTTGGCCGAGGCCTGGGAGACACGCTCGATGGGCAGCCGCTGCACCTTGGTCCGGTGCGAGTACCGCGAAATGCGCGCTGTGCCCGTGTCCACGACGTACTTGATGCCGGGCACGGTGAGGGAGGTTTCCGCGACGTTGGTGGCCAGCACAATCCGCCGGTTGCGGCCGGGGTGGAAGACCTTGTGCTGCTCCTGCAGGCTCAGCCGGGCAAAGAGCGGCAGCACCTCGGTGCCGGCCAGCCGCCGGTTGGACTGGATCCGGGCGTTGAGGGCCTCGGCGGCGTCGCGGATTTCGCGCTCGCCGGAGAAGAAGATGAGGATGTCGCCCGGCGCTTCGAGGGCCAGTTCGTCGACGGCGTCGCAGACGGCGTCGAGCGGGTCGCGGTCCTCCTCGAGTTCGTCGTCGGAGGAGTTGTCTTCATCGTCGCCGGCAGATGCGGCCCCGCCAGCCG
The DNA here is from genome assembly GCF_018613775.1 of Arthrobacter sp. ISL-69. NCBI lineage: Bacteria > Bacillati > Actinomycetota > Actinomycetes > Micrococcales > Micrococcaceae > Arthrobacter > Arthrobacter sp. ISL-69. The sequence continues at coordinate 194,957 of NZ_JAGGPO010000015.1, read as the reverse complement.
GCTGGGAGAGCGGCCGGTACCGGATTTCCACCGGGAACGTCCGGCCGGAAACCTCGATGATGGGGGAGGGATCCTCCTCCGTGCCGAAGTGCTTGGCGAACCGCTCGGGGTCGATGGTGGCGGACGTAATGATGATCTTCAGGTCCGGGCGCTGCGGCAGGATGCGCTTTAGGTACCCGAGGATGAAGTCGATGTTGAGGCTGCGCTCGTGGGCTTCGTCGATGATGATGGCGTTGTACTTGCGCAGCAGCTTGTCGCGCTGGATCTCCGCCAGCAGGATGCCGTCAGTCATGAGCTTGACCTTGGTGGACCGGCTGACCTCGCCGGTGAAGCGGACCTGGAAGCCCACCTCCTGGCCGATCTCCACACCTAGTTCTTCGGCGATGCGTTCGGCCACCGTGCGGGCAGCGAGCCGGCGCGGCTGGGTGTGGCCGATCAGTCCGTTCTCACCCAGGCCCAGTTCCAAGCACATCTTCGGAATCTGCGTGGTCTTACCGGAACCGGTCTCGCCGGCAATGATGGTCACCTGGTTGGCCGCTATGGCGGCCATCAGGTCCTCGCGGCGCTCGGAGACCGGCAGCTCGGCGGGGTACGAAATATGAAAAGTCATGGCTGGAACCAGTCTACTGTGGCGCAGCCGGTGAGCCTGGTTCATCGTCAGGGATACCGTCCGCCGCCGGCCCGCCGCCGCCCGCCGCCTTCCCCAGCCGCTCGGCCAGCCTGCTGACATGCTGCGCGAACTCCGCCGGGGCGAGGATCTCGAAGTCCATGTCCAGCCCTGCCAGGTGTGCGGCGGGGGCCTCGAACCGGTCCCAGCCGGCGCGCAGGATGGTCCGGTCCGGTCCTTCGGCGGTCAGGGTGGCCACATGCGGACCCACCAGGGCTGCCACGTCGTGCAGCGGCGCGTGCAGCCGCACCACCACCTCGTACCTGTACGGGGACCGCGTCACCGAGCGCTGCACATAGGCTGCCAGGTCCGGTGCGGGCAGGGGACGCGGCACATACTTCTTCCGTTCGGCCGGCATGGAGGCGAGGCGGTCTGCCCGGAACGTGCGCCAGTCCGCCCGGTCGCAATCCCAGGCGACCAGATACCAGCGGCGCCCCGTGTCCACGAGACGGTACGGCTCCACCAGACGGCGGCCCGCGCCGCCGTCGGCCTTTGTGTAGTCGAAGCTCACCTGGCGGCGGTCGGCAATGGCCGTCGACACCGCCGTCAGAAATAGCGGATCAACCGGCGCGGCGTCGCTGGCCAGCGTCGTCACTGCGTTTCGCAGCGTGGAGAACCGGGTGCGCAGCCGGGACGGCAGCACCTGTTCGAGTTTGGCCAGGGCCCGCACGGAGGCCTCGCCGATCCCCGCAACCGGGCCTGCCGCCACCGAGCTGAGGCCCAGGGCCACGGCCAGGGCCTCGTTGTCGTCAAGCAGGAGTGGCGGAAGCTGGGCTCCCGACCCCAGCTGGTAGCCGCCGGCAACACCGGGGGAAGCCTGGATGGGATACCCCAGGCTGCGGAGCTTGCCGATGTCGCGGCGGACGGTCCGTTCCGTCACCTGCATGCGTTCAGCCAGGGCCGGTCCCGTCCATTCACGGCGCACCTGCAACAGGCTCAACAACTGGAGCAGGCGGGCGGACGTCTGGATCATAGGAACGAATGTACGCCCCTATGCGGACCATAACTGTCCGGATAGGGGCGTAGGTTGCTGTGATGGGTGGAGATGTCGGACCGTTGGCCGGGCTTGCCCTGCGGCAGCCGGCCACGACGGCGGTGGTCAGTAGTTCCTGAGGGTGTAGCTGACGCTCGGCAGTTCCAGTGCGGACCAGTCCTTCTCCGAGCGTTCGGGCGGCGTATGGCCCCGTCCGTCCTTGAGGAGTGCGGCGATGGTGGCTGACAGGATGACGAGCAACAGGACGATGAGTGCAACTCCGATGGTTTCCATGCCTCTATGTTTCTACTGTTCCCGGCGACAAAACAGTGGCAGAAATGACCAAAAAGCTATAATTTCTGCCATAATGGAAGCATGCTCAAATCGGTGGCAGTGATTGTTGTTCCCAACTTTTCCATCTTCGAGTTCGGGACCGCGTTCGAGGTGTTCGGCATTGACAGATCGGCCCGGGGGACCGGGGTTCCGGCCTTCGATTTCCGTGTCTGCACGCCGGAACCGGGGGATATCCGGCTCAAGTCCGGCCTGTCCCTGCACGTGGAGCTGGGGCTGGAAGCGGCCGCCGATGCGGACCTCGTGATCATGGCCCCCTACGGCCACGACCAGGACGTCCCGGAATCCGTTTTGGACGCCCTGCGGGCCGCCCACGCCCGTGGCGCCTGGGTGATGTCCATCTGTTCCGGCGCCTTCGCGCTGGCGCGGGCCGGCCTGCTGGACGGGCGCAGATGCACTACGCACTGGCACTATTCGCAGGTGCTGGCCAGCCGTTACCCGGCGGCCCTGGTGGACGAAAACGTCCTGTATGTCCAGGACGGCCGGATCATCAGCAGTGCAGGCACCGCGGCCGGCATTGATGCCTGCCTTCACCTGGTGAGGGTGGAACTCGGCGCCAACGTGGCGGCGAGCATTGCCCGCGACATGGTGGTCCCGCCCCACCGCGACGGCGGGCAGGCGCAGTTCATCGACCGTCCCATTCCTGCTTGCGGTTCACAGCCCATGGAAGAGCTGCTGCGGTGGATGGTCCGCAACCTCGAAAACGAGCACACCGTGAACGAACTCGCGGCCCGGGTCCACATGTCGCCGCGGACGTTCGCGCGCCGCTTCCGGTCCGAAACGGGGGCCACTCCCGCCGCCTGGCTGAACTCCCAGCGCGTGCTGCGGGCGCAGGAGCTCCTCGAATCCACCGAGCTGAACATCGACGAGATTGCCCGCGAGTCCGGGTTCGGCCATTCCGTACTGCTCCGGCACCATTTCGGCAAGGTGCTGTCCACTAGCCCCCAGTCCTACCGGAGGGCGTTCCGCGGGCAGCTGGAGCCGGCGGTCTAGCCGGACTGGCGTCCGCTGTTCCGGGCGGCTTCGGCGGCCGCCCGGGTGTTGTCCACGAGGACCCGCCACGGCCCCGTGACAGCCTGCTCCGGGAGCGTGGCGCGGTGCTGGCCGGCCTTGATCGAATACATGAACCTGTCCGGCTGGCCCCCGGCCTCAGCGGACCGCGGGACGGCGTCCCAGGGGCAGGCCTCAACGAGCGGCTCCCAGCGGCTCTTGTCCGTGGGCGTCGTGGCCTGGACACTCCACACCCGCTTGAGCGCAGCAATCCCGCCGCTGCGCTGGACAGTGATCTTCATGGCCTGGTTCCTGTGCTTCCGGTACTGCTGGCCGCCGGCTGACCGCTCCGGCGGCGATCCAGTTACAGCTTTACCTTCACAGTTTCCCACGCCTTCCGGACGGCGTCATGTTCGGGGGAGTCGCCGCCGAACAGTTCCTTCGCGGATGCGGCGGTGGCTTTGGCGAACTTGGTGAAGGTGGCATTGGCGGGCAGGGATCCTCCGGTGAGTGTGTCGTACCAGATCCGGCCCGGAGTTTCCCAGGCGTTGCCGCCAAGTGCCGACGCCACCAGGTAGAACGCGCGGTTGGGGATGCCTGAGTTGATGTGCACGCCACCGTTGTCCGCACTGGTCCGCACGTAGGAATCCATCGAGTCCGGCTGGGGATCCTTGCCCAGTACGTCGTCGTCGTAGGCGGTGCCGGGGGCCTTCAGCGACCGCAGGGCCGCACCTTCCACCTGATCGGTGAACAGGCCTTCGCCGATCAGCCAGCTGGCCTCCGGCGCCGGCTGCTGGCCGACGTACTGTTCCACCAGGGCGCCGAACACATCCGAAAGCGATTCGTTGAGGGCCCCCGCCTGGTTCCGGTAGACGAGGCCGGCCGAGTGTTGCGTGACGCCGTGGGCCAGTTCGTGCCCGATGACGCTCAGGGACCGGGTGAAGCGCTGGAAGATTTCGCCGTCGCCGTCGCCGAAAACCATCTGGGTTCCGTCCCAGAACGCGTTGTCGTACAGCTTTCCGAAGTGCACGGTGGCGTCGAGCGGGAGGCCCTGGCCGTCGATCGAGTTCCTGCCAAAGGCCTCGGCGTACAGTCGGTGGGTGTGCCCCAGGCCGTCGTAGGCCTCGTCTGCCGAGGCGTCTCCCGTGGCGGGTTCGCCCTCCTTCCGGACCAGCTGGCCGGGCACGGATTCGGAGCCCTTTGCGTCATAGACCGTGCGGCTGGGCGGACCGGGCTTGAGCTGCCGGATTCCGGACGGGACGGCCGGCAACGGAAGTGCACGGGTGGCCTGGATGGACCTGACATGCAGCAGCGCTTCCTTGGCTGCCCGGGCAACGGCGGAGAAGCGTGGTTCGTCCCGGGCCGCAAGGCGACGCAGCAGGTAGGGCGGGATGATGGAGCAGTACATGAATTTCCCCTTTGCTCGTCGGCGATGGAACCAGCCTACGAGGGGGTGCCGACATTGCCGCGGACGGGACACGCCTGAAGGGCCACACAGGCCTTAAGCAGGAAACCCCGCCAGCTGGGCTGGCGGGGTTTGTCTGTGCCCTCGATAGGATTCGAACCTACGACCTTCTGCTCCGGAGGCAGACGCTCTATCCCCTGAGCTACGAGGGCAGTCAGGGTTCCTGCCGTTGCCGGCGGGACGTCCTAGAGCTTAGCAGGAAGGTGGCCTCCAATGGAAAATCGGCGGTCAGTAGCCTGCAAACGAGTCGGTGCGGATGCGCCGCGCACCGGCGCCGCGGGCGGCGGCCCGCAGCGAGCGGACGCTGGCAGGAGAGCCGGAAACGAACACTTCGCGGCCGGCGATGTCCGGAACAAGCTCCTTTAGCGCAGCACCGTCGAGCCGTGCCGGCGGCCGCGACACATTGCACGCGTCTTCCATGAACGACGGCGGCGCGGAGCCGTCGGACAGGCGCGCAATGACGCGGGCACCGGACTGCTCAAGCGCATCCGCGTAGGCGAGTTCAGGGGCAGACTTCGCCAGGTACAGCAGGACAACGTCGCGGTTCTTCGCAGTACCCGCGGCGAGCTGGGCAAGGTAGGGCGTAATGCCGATGCCGGCCGCAACCAGCAGGACGGGGCCGGCCGGCCTGCGGGGGAGGACGAAGTCTCCGCCCACTGCTGTTGCCGTCACGGAATCTCCGGGCTGCAGCGCAAGCAGGGCACGCTTGGCGGCGGACACGGGTTCGGCGGTTCCCACACCGATCGTGACGTCCCGGGCATCCGGTGCGCTGGTCAGGCTGAACACGCGCCGCCGGCCTTTCCCGTCGGACTTGGCGTGGGGCAGGTGCAGCTCCATGTACTGTCCCGGCGCGAACCGGACCGCGCGTTCGGGCCGGAAGCTGAATTCCGTCGTCGTGGGTGTCAGGGGCCGCGATTCCTGGAAGTTCAGGCGGATGCCGCCGCGCTGCCCGGCCAGGAAGGCAATCAGGTTCCCCACGAGCAGCGCCAGTTCGGGCGAGTTTGCCACGAATCCCAGGTTGTAGGGCACCGCGAACACCACCCCGACGACGGCGGCGAGCGCCAGCTGCTGCCAGCGCCGCGGCGGAAGGGTCAGCGGTTCGGTCAGCATGAAGCCCACGAAGAACAGCACCGGGCGCTGCGCGAGCGGCTGCCAGAGTGCCCCGCCCAGGGTCATCCCGGCCCGGAGGAGTTCCGTGGCCACAATGGATACGGACACGGCCGTGAACACGGCGCCCATGAGGACTTTCCGTGTGCGGTAGAGCACCAGCAGGATGCCGGGAACCAGGAGGAAGAGCATCGCGGGAGTGGCCGCCCACCACGTGGCGATGTTCAGTCCCGTCAGGCCTGCTGTGAAGGCGCCTGCTGCAGCCGGGTTGAAGATGTGCCGGCCACGCCAGGCCAGGGCGTATTTCGAGGCCGACGCCAGGACACAGGCGAGCGCGACGCCCGCGACGTCCAGGGCCTTGAAGCTGGGCCAGAACAGGAAATACAGCAGCAGCCCCGTGATGAGCGATGATTCGGAGTGCGGCCGGACGTGGAACAGCGCGGCCAGCCCGCGGTTCGACGCGTAGGTCAGTCCCAGGCAGAGCGCCAGGTGCGCCAGCATTTCGGGGATGCCGAACGTCAACCAGCCAAGGACGTTGAGCAGCAGGCTGTATGCGGCCAGGACGGCAAGCACCCAAAGCACCAGGCGGTACATGGTCAGGCGGTTCAGGGACGTGTCCACCTGCTGGATCATGGAACTCATTCGAACAGCACTCCTTCGAAACCTGCTGAGTAGGCGGCACTTCCGTCCGAGAAAACCGTAAGCCAGGAAAACTCAAAATCCTGTTCAAGCGCCTTGCCGGAAACGAAGAACAACGCCGTGGCCAGCGCGTCGGCCGTCATGGCATTCCCCGCCAGTGCCCACGTGGCAATGACGGTCCGCACCGGTGTCCCCGTGGTGCCGTCCAGCACATGGTGCAGCCCGTCGCCCCAGGCCCGCCGGTTGGCGGCGGAGGCGCAGAGCGCGCCCGCGCCCAGGTTGATGGTGCCGATGGCCCGTCCGGGATCGTACGGATGCTCCAGGCCGACGGCCACCCGAGCGGGGCCGGAATTGAGGAGGTCGCCGCTGGCGTCGATGAAGTGTTCGCTGACGCCCTGGGACCGGAGTTCCGCTGCCAGCAAATCGGCCAGCTGCCCCTTGCCGGCGGCTCCGACGTCCAGGACCACGGGAGCCATGGTGGTCAGCACAGTGTCCTGCCAGTCCAGTACGTCGTCCCACGGCGGGGCGGGCAGCGGGGTTCCGCGGGACCGGAGCGAGTAGTCCGCGTCGTAGCCCAGCTGTTCCAGGCTGCCGCCGATCAGCGGAGTCATGGCACCGGCGCTCAGCCGGTAGAGGCTCCGGTACAGGCGGCCCAGCGCGCCTGCACCGTCCGGCATCTGGTACCGCCCCGCTTCCCTGGCCGCCTGCGCCACGAGGGAGTCCGTCCTGAAACGGGACCACGCGGCGTCGTAATCCTCCACCACGTCCAGGAGCCGGCGGCGCTGGCCCGTGTCCAGGGGGCCGGGCGTGGAAATCTCCCAGGCGGTCCCGATTCCCTCGAAACTAAAGGCTGCCCAGCCCGGTTGCGGCACGTTATCTCCTTTTGACGCGGTGAACTCCGGACACGGCGCCCCAGTTACCGGGCTTCGGACTTGATCTTCTGCACGGCCTCATTGAAGCCGCCGCTGGTCAGCGAGGAGCCGGCAACCTTGGAGACGTTCAGCTCATCCAGCTTCTTGCCCACGATCTGCGCCTTGATCCCGCCGGCGAACTCGCCCTGGAACTTGCGCGTGTTGGGATTGGAGGGATGCTGGGTGATGTTGACGTCGGACACCGTTCCGCCGGAAAGCGTCAGCTCAACGCCCACGGTTTCCGTCCCGTTGGGCGAGACATAATTTCCGTCGGCGCTGTAGGTGCCGTCCTTGTAGCCGGACGCGGCCGACGTCGAGGCGCCAGTACTCGCAATGGGGGCACCGCTGGTTGCCGAGCCGGTTGAGGCGGCAGTGGACTGTGCCGCCGGTGCCTGGGCGGACGGCGCACAGCCCGCTACGGTTCCGATCAGGGACATGCCGGCGAGGCCGACGAAAACGCTCTTGCGTACCGGGAAGCTCATGCAGGGACTCGATTCGTGTAGTTGCGTATGGATGCGTCTTTTGGGGACCCGGGTCCGGGGTGGCCGGGTTCAGCCAGGCAGTTACAGGATGGACAACGTTGGAATCAGCGTAATGGTTCAGGCTGTGACGAACCCGGATTCAATTCTGTGAGGCTTCTTATTCCTGCGCGCCTTCACAGCGTCATGGCATTGGCCCGATTCCGCCGCTATCGCGGGCCACCGGTAGGCTAGAAGTGTGACTCCCGAAGAACTCTCCCTCGCCATATCCGCCTGCCTGAAAGACGCCGTCGCCGCCGGTGATATTGCACTTTCCGTATCAGCCGTGCCGGACGAGGTGCGGGTGGAGCGGCCCAAGAACCGGGACCATGGCGACTGGGCCACCAACATTGCCCTCCAGCTGGCAAAGCAGGCGGGCACCAACCCGCGGGAGTTCGCCACTATCCTCAGCGCCCGGCTCGAGACCATCGACGGCGTATCGGCCGTGGACATCGCCGGGCCCGGCTTCCTGAACATCACCGTCGACGCCGCCGCAGCCGGAGCGCTTGCCAGGGCCATCGTCGAAGCCGGCCCGCAATACGGCACCAACTCGGCGCTCGCCGGCCACGTGGTCAACATGGAATTCGTCTCGGCCAACCCCACCGGCCCGCTGCACATCGGCCACACCCGCTGGGCTGCTCTGGGCGACTCCATCGCCCGCGTGCTCCGGGCCTCCGGCGCAAAAGTCACCGCCGAGTACTACATCAACGACGCCGGCTCCCAGATGAACGTCTTCGCCCATTCCGTGCTGTCCCGGCTGCACGGCCGCGGCGTCCCGGAAGGCGGCTACCCGGGCCAGTACATTTCCGATCTGGGCCACCACGTCCTGACGGAACACCCGGACATCCGCGAGCTGACCGATGTGGCGGCGCTGCCGGTCATCCGGAGCGCGGCGTACAAGGCCCAGATGAAGGACATCAAGGACACCCTCGCCGGCTTCGGTGTTGCCTTCGACGTCTACTTCTCCGAGCAGGAACTGCACGACGCCGGCGCCATCGAAAGTGCCGTGGCGCGCCTTCGGGAACAGGGCCACGTGTTCGACGACGGCGGTGCGGTCTGGCTGCGCACCACGGACTTCGGCGACGACAAGGACCGCGTGATGATCCGCGCGAACGGCGAACCGACGTACTTCGCCGCGGACGCCGCCTACTACCTCTCCAAGAAGGACCGCGGCTTCGACCAGAAGATCTACCTGCTGGGGGCGGACCACCACGGCTACATCCACCGGCTGAAGGCGATCGCCGCCGCTGCCGGCGACGATCCCGAGGCCAACATCGAGGTGCTGATCGGCCAGCTCGTGTCAGTGAACGGCGCCAAGCTGTCCAAGCGGGCCGGGAACATCATTGAGCTCAAGGACCTCATCTCCTGGCTGGGCAAGGACGCCGTCCGTTACTCGCTGGCACGGTTCCCCGCTGACTCCCCGCTCACCCTGGATCCCGACCTGCTCAAGAAGCACAGCAACGAGAACCCGGTATTCTACGTCCAGTACGCCCATGCGCGCTCCCGCGGCACGGCCCGCAATGCAGTGGCCGCCGGGGTGGAACGCCATGTCGATGGCAACGAGGTGTTCGACGCAGCCCTCCTGGACCACGCCACCGAGAATGAACTGCTGTCCTACCTCGGCAGCTACCCGTCCATCGTGGCCAAGGCCGCCGAACTGCGCGAACCGCACCGCGTGGCCCGCCACCTGGAAGTCATTGCAGGGGCCTACCACCGCTGGTATGACGCCTGCCGCGTGGCCCCGCAGGGCGATGAGCCCATCACCGACGTCAACCGCACGCGGCTGTGGCTCAACGACGCCACCAGCCAGGTGCTGGCCAACGGACTGGAACTGCTTGGCGTTTCGGCGCCGGAACGGATGTGACGCAATGACCGGGAATTCCCTGAACCACGCATCGCCGCTGGCACCGGAATGGCTTGCCGTCCCGGCAGACCTCAATGCGCTCCATGAGCCCATGTGGGCGGCCGGCGTTGCCCGGAACGACGCCGGCGAACTGGCCATCGACGGAATTCCCGTCAGCGAGCTCCAGCGACAGTTCGGCACGCCGCTGTTCGTGATGAGCGAGAACGACTTCAGGGCACGCGCCCGGGCCTTCAGCGACGCCTTCAATGACGCCTTCGCCGACATCTGCGGGGGAGTGGATGTCTACTACGCCGGGAAGTCCTTCCTCTGCACTGCCGTCGTCCGGTGGGTGGAGGAAGAAGGGCTGCGGCTGGACACAGCATCCGGCGGGGAACTCGCCGTCGCCAACCGCGCCGGCATCCCGGGGGCCGACGTCGCCCTGCACGGGAACAACAAGTCCGACGCCGAGATCCACCGTGCGCTGGACATGAAGCTGGGACGGATCGTCGTGGACAGCCTCGCGGAGCTGGAGCGCGTCGCCAAAATCGCGTCGGACCGCGGCGAAACCGCCAAGGTGATGCTGCGGCTCACCCCCGGAGTGCATGCGCACACGCACGAATTCATTGCCACCGCCCACGAGGACCAGAAGTTCGGTCTCTCCATGGCGGAGGATTCCACGGACCAGGCCGGCCTGTCCGCCGCCGAGGAAGCCGTGGCCGCGGCCACGAGCTACCACAGCATTGAGCTCCTTGGCCTGCACTGCCACATCGGCTCGCAGATCTTCGAACCGGACGGCTTCGCGCTGGCCGCCGTGAAACTGCTCAATTTCCTCGCCGCGATGCAGGAGAAACACTCCATCGTCCTGCCTGAACTGGACCTCGGCGGCGGCTACGGCATTGCCTACACGCCGGTGGACACACCGCGCCCGCCGGCCGAGATCGCGCAGGCGATGGCCGCCGTCGTGCGTTCCACCTGCGCCGAACTGGGCATCACCGCACCACGGATCTCCATTGAGCCGGGGCGCGCCATTGTGGGCAGCACCACCTTCACCCTCTACGAAGTGGGAACGCTCAAGACCGTCCGTGTGGACCCGCCCGGCGCCGGAACCGGTGACGGCGGCGAAAATGCCACGAATGCAGAAGGAACCGTTACGCACCCCCGCCGCTATGTGTCGGTGGACGGCGGCATGAGCGACAACGCCCGTCCGGTGCTTTATGACGCGGATTATTCGGCAATTGTGGCGTCGCGGAGCTCCGACGCAGCCCCGCAGCTGTCCCGCGTAGTGGGCAAACATTGCGAGAGCGGCGACATAGTTGTTAGAGATGTATATCTGCCCGAGGACGTGGCAGCCGGTGATCTGCTCGCTGTACCGGGGACCGGCGCCTACTGCTGGGCCCTGTCAAGCAACTACAACTATCTGGCCCGGCCGGGCGTTGTCGCTGTGCGCGACGGATCAGCACGGCTGATTGTCCGCGGGGAAACCGAACAAGATCTGCTGAACCGCGACATGGGAGTCTGAATGACTGAATTGCGAACCCTGAAGGTAGCCCTGCTGGGCTGTGGCAACGTTGGGGCCCAGGTGGCGCGGATTCTGATTGAGGACGCCGAAGCGCTGGCGGCCCGCACCGGAGCCCGCCTGGAACTGACCGGCATCGCCGTGCGCACCATCGATGCGCCCCGTGACGTTGAGCTGCCGCGGGAACTCTTCACCACCGACGCCGACACCCTGGTCAAGGATGCCGACCTCGTCATCGAACTGATGGGCGGCATCGAACCTGCCCGCACCCTGATCCTCGCCGCCATCGAGAACGGCGCCAGCGTGGTCACCGGCAACAAGGCCCTGCTGGCCCAGGACGGCCCCACGCTCTACGAGGCGGCAGACAAGGCCGGCGTCCAGCTGTCCTACGAAGCAGCCGTGGCCGGCGCCATCCCCATCCTGCGCCCCATCCGCGACAGCCTCTCCGGCGACCGCATCACCCGGGTCCTCGGCATCGTCAACGGCACCACCAACTTCATCCTTGACCAGATGGATTCCACCGGTGCGCAGTTCGCCGATGCCCTCGCCGAAGCCCAGCGCCTTGGCTACGCCGAGGCGGACCCCACAGCCGACGTCGGAGGCCTTGATGCCGCGGCCAAGGCGACCATCCTCGCCTCGCTGTCCTTCCACACGCGCTTCGACCTGGAGAACGTCCACTGCGAAGGCATCACCGAAGTCAGCGCGTCGGATATCGCCGCGGCCAAGGACGCCGGGTTCGTCATCAAGCTCCTCGCCATCGCGGAGAAGCTGACCGCCGCCGACGGCAGCGAGGGCGTCTCCGTCCGCGTGCACCCCACGCTGCTGCCGCGCGAACACCCGCTGGCGGCCGTCCATGGCGCGTTCAACGCCGTGTTCATCGAAGCCGAGAACGCCGGCGAGCTGATGTTCTACGGCCAGGGCGCCGGCGGCACCCCGACGGCGTCGGCCGTCCTGGGCGACCTCGTCTCCGCCGCCCGCCGGATTGTCCTGGGCGGGCCTGCGCAGACCGAGACCACCATCGGCCACGTTCCCGCGCTGCCCATCGACGCCGTGAACACGAGCTACTACATTGGCCTCGACGTTGCCGACCAGCCGGGCGTGCTGGCACGGATCGCCCAGCTGTTCGCAGAGCACGGCGTGTCCATCGAGATCATGCGCCAGACCATCCACCGCGATGCCGACTCCAACGTGGAATCGGCCGAACTGCGGATCGTCACCCACCGCGCAACCGAAGCTGCACTGGCAGCAACCGTCCAGGCCGTGAAGGGCCTCGACGTCATCAATTCTGTTACATCCGTTCTTCGGGTAGAAGGAGTCTAAGTGGCTCACCAATGGCGCGGTGTCATCCGCGAATACGCTGATCGTTTGCCCGTAACGGAAAGCACCAAGGTCATCACCCTCGGTGAGGGCGGCACCCCGCTGGTCCACGCGCAAAAGCTGTCCGAACTGACCGGCTCCACCGTGTACCTCAAGGTCGAAGGCATGAACCCCACCGGCTCGTTCAAGGACCGTGGAATGACCATGGCCATGACGGCGGCGGTGGCCTCCGGCGCGAAGGCCGTCGTGTGCGCCTCCACCGGGAACACCTCGGCTTCCGCCGCCGCCTACGCCACGGCCGCAGGGCTGAAGTGTGCCGTGCTGGTGCCCGAAGGCAAGATCTCCATGGGCAAGCTCAGCCAGGCCATCGCGCACGGCGCCACGCTGCTGCAGGTGGACGGCAACTTCGACAACTGCCTGGACATCGCCCGCAAGCTCGGCGAGGCCTACCCCGTCTTCCTGGTGAACTCCGTGAACCCCGCCCGCATCCAGGGCCAGAAGACCGGCGCCTTCGAGATTGTCGATGCGCTCGGCGACGCCCCGGACATCCATGTCCTGCCGGTGGGCAACGCCGGAAACATCACCGCGTACTGGAAGGGCTACAAGGAGTACGCCGCGCCCTTCGAGTCCGAAACTGCCGGCACGCTCCCTGCCGTGTCGACCCGGACCCCGCAGATGTGGGGTTTCCAGGCCGCCGGCGCGGCCCCCTTCGTGGCCGGCCATCCCATCACGGAGCCGGACACCATCGCCACGGCCATCCGGATCGGCAACCCCGCCTCCTGGGACGGCGCCATCGCCGCCCGTGACGAGTCCGGTGGTTTCATCGACGCCGTCACCGACGACGAGATCCTGGCAGCCCACCGCTGGCTGTCGGCCCGCGAAGGCGTCTTCGTCGAGCCCGGTTCCGCAGCCGGCGTCGCCGGACTGATCAAGAAGCACGCGGCCGGCGAGGTACCCGCGGGCAAGACCATCGTGATCACCGTGACCGGCCATGGCCTGAAGGACCCGCAGTGGGCGCTGCGCACCGAGGACGGCAGCGATGTCCAGCCTGTCAAGGTGTCCAACGATGTGGTCACCGTGGCCGCCGAGCTGGGCCTGGAAGAAAAATAGCCTTGGAAACCACCCTCACAGTCCCGGCCGAGTCTGCCGCCGGCACGCCGGCAGTCCCGGCCGGGCAGCTGGTGACCGTACGCGTGCCCGCCACCAGCGCCAACCTCGGCCCGGGATATGACAGCCTGGGCCTGGCCCTTTCGCTGCATGACACCCTGACCGTGGAAACCCTGGGCAGCGGCGAACTGCAGTTCGAGCTCAGCGGCGAAGGTGCGGAGACGCTTCCGCGTGACGCCAGCCACCTCGTGGTCAGGGCCGTCACGGAGGCCCTGCACCGGCTGGGCTTCCGGCACGAGGGACTCCGCATTACCGCCGACAACGTCAACCCGCACGGCCGCGGCCTGGGTTCCTCGGCGTCGGCCGTCGTGGCGGCGGTGACCGCCGCGAATGCGCTGGTTCCGGAGGCTTCCCGGCGGGGCAAGGACTGGATCCTGCAGCTCACGAGCGAAATGGAAGGCCATCCAGACAACGTCGCACCGGCCATTTTCGGCGGGTTGGCGCTGTCATGGCAGGACAGTGACCAGTACAGCAGCACGTGCGCTACCGTGGCGGATTCGGTGATTCCCGTCGTCGCAGTACCGGACTACGAGCTTTCCACCGAAGCGGCCCGCGCGCTCCTGCCGGCGTCCGTGGGCCATCATGCGGCCGCCATGAACTCCGGCCGGGCGGCGCTGCTCATCCACGCCCTCACCAGCAAACCGGAATTCCTGCTCGCCGGCACGGAGGACTACCTCCACCAGAGCTACCGCGCGGAGGCCATGCGCCCCAGCGCGGAGCTGATCCGGGCCCTGCGCCGTGCTGGGCACGCAGCCGTTGTTTCCGGCGCGGGACCCACCGTCCTGGTGCTGGCCAACGGCGAAGACGAGGCCGGCACGGTGGTGGACTTCATTGACGCCTACACCCGGGCCAACACGCCGGATGTTGGCTGGCGCGTGATGAAGCTGGCGGTGGACGTCGAAGGTGCTAAAGTGGGAGTGCACCGGCGGTAATCCCGCAGGCAGTTAGTCAAAGAATCAGAATCGCAGTCAAAAGAACCCGATGTTGGCCATGGCGCCTGTCTAATCGTTTGCTGCTCTGAAATTCAACTGCGCAATAGTCTCCGGTGCCGCCTGCTTTGGTCTGTCGCAGGAACCTGCAGAATCACTCTGCACCCCTGAAGCGTCAGTCCGCCATTCCGGTCTCTTGCTGGAATGTCGAGGTGTATCAGTATCCGGCCCTGCTGGCCGAATTCCGTCCGGCAAGGCCGAAATCCGGCTGTAGATCTGAACTGCAGCCCAGATCAAATCATCGCGTCCAGCTCCCAGTCTGGACGCCGTCGAGGGGGAAGGATCCTTCGTGACCGAAACCACTGAGCTGTCTCCAGCTGTGGACATATCATCTTCTGCTACCGATTTGTCGGCAGCACCCGCCAAGAGCAGCGGCCTTGCAGGCCTCAAGCTCGCCCAGCTGCAGGCTCTCGCCAGCCAGTTGGGTATTTCCGGCGGATCCCGCATGCGCAAGGGCGATCTGGTGACCGCCATTTCCGCTCATCGTGCGGGCACTTCAGCCACCAAGGCTCCGGCCAAGGGCGCTGAGAAGACCGGCGAAACCATCTCGACCCGGGCAAAAGCGCCGGCTGCTGCGGCCCCTGCGGCTGAAGCCGCGGAGGCTCCCGCCGCGGAAGGCACACGTGCCCGCCGTGGCCGCAGCCGCCGCGCCGGCAGCGACGGTGTAGTGACCGCTCCTGCCACCGAGGCACCCGCCCCGGAAGGCGCACCCAGCGAGGCGCCCGCAGCCCCGTCGGCTCCTGAAGCCGGCCAGGCCGCTGTGTCAGAAGCTGCTGCACCTGAAGCCGCAGAGCGCCGCCAGCCCCGCACCCGGAACCGCCGCCGCGGTGAAGCGGCAGCCCAGGCTCCGGCCGCCGAAGCTGAAGCACCGGCCGAGGCCCCCGCCGAACAGCGTGGCGAGCAGCGTGAACAGCGCACCGAGCAGCGTGAACAGCGCACCGAACAGCGTGAACAGCGCACCGAACAGCGTGAGCAGCGCGGAGGTGACCAGGGCGGCGAGGCTGCCGAAGCCGGTCAGCGCAACGAACGCCAGACCGCCCGCACCCGAGGCGGCCGCGACGGCGGAGACACCACCGGTACGCGTGAAACGCGCCGCGACGACACCCGCGAAAGCGATGATGCAGACGGCGGAAGCCGCCGCAACCGCCGCAACCGGCGTGACCGCAACGACCGGACAGGCGGCCAGGACAGCCGGGACAACTCGCGCAACGACCGCAACGACCGCTTCCGCGACCGTAACGACCGCCGTCGTGGACGCGCCCAGGGACCGGACGTCGACGACGTCGAGGTCACCGAGGACGATGTCCTGCTGCCCGTCGCCGGCATCCTGGACGTGCTGGAGAACTACGCGTTCATCCGCACCTCCGGTTACCTGCCGGGCCCGAACGACGTCTACGTGTCCCTCGCCCAGGTCAAGAAGTACAACCTGCGCAAGGGCGATGCCGTAGTCGGCGCCATCCGGGCACCGCGTGAAGGCGAAGACCGCAGCCAGCAGTCGGCCCGCCAGAAGTTCAACGCCCTGGTCCGCGTCACCTCAGTGAACGGCAAGACGCCGGAAGAGCTCAAGGACCGCGTCGAGTTCGCCAAACTCGTTCCGCTCTACCCCTCCGAGCGCCTGCGCCTCGAGACGGACCCCAAGAAGATCGGCCCCCGCGTCATCGACCTGGTTGCCCCGATCGGCAAGGGCCAGCGCGGCCTGATCGTTTCGCCGCCGAAGGCCGGCAAGACGCTCATCCTGCAGTCCATCGCCAACGCGATCACCACCAACAATCCTGAGGTCCACCTCATGATGGTGCTCGTTGACGAACGTCCAGAAGAAGTCACGGACATGCAGCGCACCGTGAAGGGCGAGGTCATTGCCTCCACCTTCGACCGTCCCGCCGACGACCACACCACTGTGGCCGAGCTCTCCATCGAACGCGCCAAGCGCCTCGTGGAAATGGGCATGGACGTTGTGGTGCTCCTCGACTCCATGACCCGTCTGGGCCGCGCCTACAACCTGGCGGCACCGGCTTCCGGCCGTATCCTCTCCGGTGGCGTCGACTCCGCAGCGCTGTACCCGCCGAAGCGCTTCTTCGGTGCAGCCCGCAACATCGAAAACGGTGGCTCGCTCACCATCCTGGCAACCGCTCTCGTCGAGACCGGCTCCAAGATGGACGAGGTCATCTTCGAAGAGTTCAAGGGCACCGGCAACATGGAACTGCGCCTGTCCCGCCAGCTCGCGGACAAGCGCATCTTCCCGGCAGTGGACGTCAACGCGTCAGGTACCCGCCGCGAAGAGAACCTGCTTTCCCCCGAGGAAGTCAAGATCATGTGGAAGCTGCGCCGCGTCCTTTCCGGACTCGAAACGCAGCAGAGCCTTGAGCTGCTGACCAACAAGATCCGGGAGACCCAGAGCAACGTTGAGTTCCTCATGCAGGTCCAGAAGACGACGCTTGGTGCGAAGTCGGATAACGACAAGTAGCTGCGCTCACCGCTCAAAATATGCCGGCCTGATGGCCGGCATATTTTGGGCGGTTCGTCGTTAAGTCCCGTGAAACTAGACTTGTAAGAGTCGAAAGAGGTTTTGAAATGTTTGAGTCCGTACACGGCCTGCTTGATGAGCATGATGCCATTCAGGCGCAGCTGGGGGATCCTGCTGTTTATGCTGACCAGCGGCTGGCCCGTAAGCTGGGGCGGCGGTCTGCGCAGCTTAATGGCATTGTGGACGCTTACCACAAGTGGCATGCGATCCAGGATGATCTCGCTGCTGCGAAGGAAATGGCTTCGGAGGATCCGGAGTTTGCGGCGGAGGTTCCCGAGCTGGAGGCTGCCCTGGAGGCGGCGTCGGCCAAGCTGCGGCGCCTGCTGATTCCTCGCGATCCGGACGATGCCCGCAACGTGATCCTTGAGGTCAAGGGCGGTGAAGGCGGCGATGAGGCTGCCCTGTTCGCCGGCGACCTGCTTCGTATGTACACCCGGTACGCGGAATCACGCGGCTGGAAGACGGAACTCATTTCAGCCACCGAATCGGACCTCGGCGGGTACAAGGACGTCCAGATGGCCGTCAAGGGCAACTCCAACGATCCGGCAGAGGGCGTCTACGCGCGGCTCAAATTCGAAGGCGGCGTGCACCGTGTGCAGCGCGTCCCCGTGACGGAATCCCAGGGCCGCATCCACACCTCGGCTGCCGGCGTGCTGGTGCTTCCGGAAGTGGACGAGCCCGAGGAACTCGAGATCAACCAGAACGATCTCAAAATCGACGTCTACCGGTCCTCCGGACCCGGCGGACAGTCCGTTAACACCACGGACTCCGCGGTCCGTATCACCCACCTTCCCACCGGAATCGTGGTGGCCATGCAGAACGAGAAGTCCCAGCTGCAGAACCGTGAAGCCGGCATGCGCGTCCTGCGTGCCCGCATCCTGGCCCACCAGCAGGAGCAGATCGACGCCGAGAACTCCGCGCAGCGGAAGTCCCAGATCCGCACGATGGACCGCTCGGAGCGGATCCGTACGTACAACTACCCGGAAAACCGGATCGCGGACCACCGCACCGGTTACAAGGCCTACAACCTGGACCAGGTCATGAACGGCGACCTCGAGCCCGTGATCCAGTCGGCCATCGAGATGGACGAACAGGCCCGCCTCGACGCCATCGGCGAATAGTCCCCGGCCGGTCGCTTGATGACACTTGGAACAGGACTGAGCCTGGCGGAGGCGGTCCGCGAAGCAACCGCACTGCTGGCCGATGCCGGTGTTCCCAGTCCCCGCGTGGACGCGGAACTGCTGGCGGACCACCTCCTGGGCGTCGGGCTGGGCAGGCTGCGGGCCATGCTCCTGGGGGATTCCCCGGAGCCGGACGGCTATGCCGACCTGGTGGCGGAGCGCGTACGTCGCGTCCCGCTGCAGCACATCACCGGTGTGGCCCACTTCCGATACCTGCAGCTTGCCGTGGGTCCCGGCGTGTTCATTCCCCGGCCGGAAACCGAGTCGGTAGTCCAGCTGGTCATTGACTGGCTCAAGGACCTGGAGCGGCTGCACGGCAGGGACCACCCTAAGGTGGTGGACCTGGGCACAGGCTCAGGAGCCATCGCGGGCTCGGTGGCGCACGAGGTGCCCGGTGCTGAAGTCCACGCAGTGGAGTTCAGTGAATTCGCGCATGCCTGGGCGGCACGGAACCTGGCGCCGCTGGGCGTCAAACTGGTCCGCGGGGACCTTCGCGATGCGCTGCCGGAACACAACGGAACTTTCGACGTCGTGGTGTCGAATCCGCCGTACATTCCCGCGGAAGCGATCCCCAACGAACCCGAGGTTGCCCTGCACGATCCGCCCGAGGCGCTTTACGGCGGGGGAGCGGACGGAATGGAACTTCCGACGGCGGCAGCGGCGTCCGCTGCCCGGCTGCTCGTTCCCGGCGGCTACTTCGTGATGGAACACGCCGAAGTCCAGGCAGCGTGGATCGCAGCGATGCTGAAGAACTCCGGTTGCTGGTCCGATGTGACAACGCACGTGGACCTCAACGGCAAGCGACGTGCCACCAGCGCGGTCCTTACCGAACCGTCTGACCAAAGTGATGAAAGAATAGGCCAGTGACCACAACCTATGACTGTACGGCAGCCGACCAGCGGGCTGAAGGGCTGGAGCATGCCCAGCGGGCCATCCGCCAACACAAATGCGTGGTGTTCCCGACGGACACGGTTTATGGAATCGCCGCGGACGCCTTTTCGCCGCAGGCCGTCACCATGCTGCTCGTCTCGAAAGGCCGCAGCCGGCAGATGCCGCCGCCCGTCCTGATTCCGAGGCTCAATGCCCTGGACGGACTGGCAACTGATGTGCCCGCAGAGGCCCGCAAGCTTGCCGAGGCCTTCTGGCCGGGCGGCCTCACCATGATTTTCCACGCACAGCCTTCGTTGGACTGGGACCTGGGTGAAACCAAGGGCACCGTGGCGTTGCGGATGCCGGCGGACGACGTCGCGCAGGACCTGCTGACGCTGACCGGACCCTTGGCGGTGTCCTCCGCGAACCGGACCGGCCAGCCGGCTGCCCGGACCGCCGCCGACGCCATGACCCAGCTCGCGGAATCGGTGGAGGTCTACCTCGAAGGTGGGCTGCGGCCGGCAGGCGACGGGGACGTTGAGGCTCTTCCGTCCACGATCGTCGACGCCACTGCACAGCCGCTCAGGGTGGTCCGCCAGGGTGCCATCACCCTGGAACGGCTCCGCGAGGTTGTCCCGGGCCTGTTGGATATTGACGGTAATGCCGCCGGCGTCCCGGCGTCCGAAACGGAACCCGGCCATGAAATGGTGGCTGAACCGGAGCCGGAACCAGATGAGCCTGCTGAACCGGCTCCCGCTGCCCAACCGCGCGTGACGGGAACCGGCACCGAATGATCATGACGCGGCGGCACATCCCTGTTCTTGGCGTGGACGCGACGCCACTCACCGTTTCCGAGATGACCGCGACGCTCAACCGCTTTGTCGCTGAAGGCGTCACCCGCACGGTGGTGGGCCACAACCTGCACAGCGTGACGCTCTTCCATTCGGACCCGGAATTCCGCGCCCTCTACGACAGCAGCGATGTTGTGCTGCTCGACGGCGCCCCGGTCCTGTTGCTGTGGGGACGCTCGGGGGAAGCCGACGGGCCGGTCATGGATTACCGGCTGGGCTCCACCGACTGGATCCCGGCCCTGGGGAATGTCGAAGGCCTCGAACGGATTGCCGTGATCGGCGCCGGAGCAGAGGCCAACGCCAAAGCAGTGGCGCGCCTGGCGGGGATCGTGCCGAATGCCAAGGTTGCCGGCATGCCCGGCGAAAGCTGGAACGACGAAATTGAGGACCAGGCCGTGGCCTGGCTGGCGGAGCTTCGCCCGCAGCTGGTGCTGATCGGCCTCGGCATGCCCCTGCAGGAGATGGTTCTCCGCCGCCGGCTGGACGACCTTCCGCCGGCCGTATACTGCGCGGTGGGCGGAGCGATCGAACAGATTGCCGGCATCCAGAAGCTGGCACCGCGCTGGCTTGGCCGCCTGGGCCTGGAATGGGCGTGGCGGCTCATGCTGCACCCGCGCAGGGTGGCTTACCGCGTGTTCGGTGAGCCGTGGGTGCTCATGGCGCTCCTGATCCGCCGACGCTTTACGTCAAACCGCTAGAACTTCTGGTCCTTCAGGGGTGCGAACCCCTTGCCGCGGAGTCCGGTGGAAAACGCCCGGAACCAGTCGGCCAGCCCGCGGAAGTCGCCGCGACGCAGGAAGTAGCCGAGGTAGCCGCCCACGTCCGCCACGAGGGACTTGACCCGGAAGTGGCGGCGGATCAGGTAGCCGCGGTTCCGGTAATAGTAATAGCGCTTGAAAGCGGTCTCCGGAACAATCACGTGCCACCGGGCGCCGAAAACGTGCTTCGTCTCGGCAAACGCGTGCGGATGCGTGATTGCCGTCGTGGTTACCGTGCCGAACCGGATTCCCGCCTTGCGGAGCCTGATGGTGAAATCCACCTCGTCGCCGCGGATGAACAGCCGCATGTCGGGCAGGCCCACCTTGAAGAAGACGTCCGAGCGGATCAGCGCGCCGTTGAAGAAGTGGCCATCGTCAGGCAGGAAGCCGAGCTTCTCCACTTCCGCACGGTCATGCGTCACTTTGCCGTCGAGACGGAAGAAAAAGGACAGCCGATCAGGGTGGCCGGGCGCAGCCACCAGCGGGACAACCGCGTCGAGGCCGCGCGACTCAGCCTCGCGGAGCAGCGTGGCGAGGCATTCCGGGTCACCGGGCTCGGCGTCGTCGTCCATCATCCAGATCCAGTCAGCGCCGCTGGCCACTGCCTTGAGGATGGCCAGCGAGAAGCCGCCGGCGCCGCCCAGATTCGCTTCCGACCGGACATAGTCCACGTTGGAGTGCTCTTCCGCCACGTCCTTGGCGGGCACGGTGCCGCTGTCCACGAGGCAAATGGAACGGACAGGCGAAGTCTGCCTGTTGATGGCGTTCAGCAGAACGGCGAGCTCACGGGGACGGTCAAACGTTACGGCAGCAACTGCAACCGACATGGACATTGCTGGTTCCTTTCAACACGGCCGCCGGTGGTTTTCCCGCCGGCATTGGGCCGTGTGACGCGAAGCCAGCAAGCCGTTGGCATTAGTATCTTGACTAGAGTCCACTGTAATACAGCCCTGTCAGGCACTACGCACTGCCTGCCGCGCGCACGGCGACGGAGAAGTTTCATTTATCGAAAGTCAGTTCCACAGCAATCCCGCCCGAGCTATCCCAGCCGCCCGGCATTGACCCGGCCGCAGGGATACACGCTGCCCAGGGCCGGTTCCGCTGACGGCACGGGGAAGGTGGCGTCCCCATGATCATGTACCTGCTCATGATGCTCACTGCGGCCGTGGTGTCCTATGGCGCAACCTGGGGCGCACGCCTGATTGGCAACAGGCTTCAACTGTTTTCGCCGATCCGCAGCCGCGACACGCACTCACACAAGGTCTCCAGGCTGGGAGGCCTGGGCATTTACGCAGGATTCCTGGTGGCGCTCTGCGTTGCCAGCCAGTCATTCTTCGTCAAAGACATCTACCGCGGCAACGCCTCCCCGTGGGGGGTCCTCGCCGGCGCGACGCTGATCGTCATAGTGGGCCTCGCAGATGACTTGTTGGACCTGCGGTGGTGGGTGAAGCTGATCGGCCAGAGCGCCGCAGCAATGGTGGTGGCCATCTGGGGCGTCAGGATGGCCATCGTCCCGTTCGTACCGGAACCGATCATCCTCGAGAACGAGATCGTGAGCATAGTCCTCACCGCCGGTCTGATCGTGACCACCATGAACGCCTTCAACTTCATCGACGGGCTCGACGGGCTGGCCGCCGGCGTTGCCATCATCGGCGGCGCTGCCTTCTTCCTGACGGCCTACTGGGTGCACCGCAACTCGGACGTGCTGGACAAGTCCGACCTCGCGACACTCCTGACCGCCGTCGTGGTGGGCAGCTGCGTGGGCTTCCTGCCGCACAACTGGTTTCCCTCGAAGATCTTCATGGGCGACTCCGGCGCCATGCTCATCGGCCTGCTCCTGGCCTCCGCAGGCATCGTGTCAACCGGCCAGATCACCTCCGGACTCTATGACCGCGCCAACGGTATACCGACCATCATCCCCATCCTCCTGCCGTTCGCAGTGTTGTTCCTGCCGTTGCTGGACCTTGGCCTGGCTGTCGTTCGCCGCACGGCGCTGGGCCGTTCGCCCTGGTCCGCCGACCGCGGGCACCTCCATCACAAACTGATGGACATCGGATACTCCCACCGGACCGCCGTCGTCCTGATGTACATGTGGACGTGCATCCTGGCGTTCGGCGGCCTGGCATTCGCCATCTTCCCGTGGCAGACGGTGCTGGCCATGGACGTGGCCGCGGCCGCCGTTATGGCCGTGGTGACCGCATGGCCGTACCTTCGCGACAAGGCCCCGAAGCCCGGTCCGCGGTCGGAAGCAGAGGCCGAAGCCGAAGCCGAAGCCGAAGCAGCGGGGCAGGAATGAGCGTTGACGTCTCTTTTCCGAATAATTTCTATCTCATGTAGAATTCGAGTGCGGCCATTCGCCGCACCCACCCTTGCCAGCGCGCAGTACACGACGATTGGGATCTCATGACCTCCAACGCCGAACCCGGACCTAGCTCCGGCAACGGACCCGTTGGTGTCTCGGGCCCCACGAAGTCACTGTGGCTGCGGCTGTTGATTCTGAGCAGCGGCGCCGGGCTGGCCGGTCTTGTCCTCGCGGGAATACCGGCCGCCATCCTCAACGGCGCCGGGGGAGTGCTGTCCAGCACTTTCGGCGGCCTCCTGGTCATGGCCTTCTTCGCAATCAGCCTCCTGGTTGGCCATTTCGTCGGCCGGAACAATCCGTCAGGTGCCATCGGGGTCTTTGTCGTCACCTACTTCGTCAAAGTCGTGGGTTTTGCCGTGGTGCTCTTTGTCATCGGCACACCCGACTGGCTCCACGACCGCTGGTTCCTGATTGGAGCCGTTGCCTGCGTCGTCTTCTGGCAGGCTGCCGAGATCTACGGTTTCAGCAAAGCCCGCTTCCGCATCTATAACGACCCCGAACCCGTGAAAGACGGCCATGATGAGCAGCCGTAATTCCAAGCGCAAAAACGTGCGGCAAATCCCCAATTCCACGTCCGGTTCTCCCGGCGTATCTTCCGACGGCGGGGACGGCGGATACAACGCCGGCATCGCCGTCTTTAGCTACATAATTGGCGGAATCATCGTCTGGAGTTTGATAGGGTGGGGTCTGGATTATCTGTGGGGAACCCGCTGGATTGTGCTCGCAGGCGCTCTGCTTGGAGCTGCGGGAGGGTTCTATCTTTCTCATATGCACGGCCTCACCAGTAACAGAACGTCAACTGGTGAAGACAGTGCAGCCAGCGGCCCGTCCAAGGACGAGGAACAGTAATGCCTAACAATTTCACATGGGGAAGGGCGGTCATGAAGATCGCCGGACCCTCACCAACGCCCAATGATGGACACTGCAGAGAGGAAACGCGTTGATCGCGCTTGCGCTCCCGGCCCAAGATTCAGGAGAGTTCAATCCTCCTGGAATTGACGAAATGCACCTGCCGGCAATCCTGCCGTGGGGTGTGGCAGACGGATTCTCCAAGCAGATGCTGCTGGTAATCCTGTCGGTCGTCATTATCGCTACATTCTTTCTGCTAGCTGCGCGGAAGCAGCAGCTTGTTCCAGGCAAACTGCAGTTTGCAGGTGAGGCCGCCTATGGCTTCGTCCGCAACAGCATCGCCAAGGACATCATTGGCGGCAAGGACTTCATGAAGTACGTCCCGCTGTTGTTCAGCCTCTTCTTCTTCATCTTGGTGAACAACATCTACGGCGCCATCCCGGTGGTCCAGCTTCCGAGCTTCTCACACGTTGGCGGCGCCTACGTCCTGGCAGGCATCGTTTACTTCACCTGGATCGCCATCGGCGTCAAGAAGAACGGGCTCAAGTACTTCAAGCTGGCCACCGTTCCTTCGGGCGTGCCGGTGTACATCCTCCCGATCGTTATTCCGATCGAGATCATCTCCAACTTCCTGGTTCGGCCCGTCACGCACAGCCTCCGTCTGTTTGCCACCATGCTGGCCGGACACCTCATCGTGATGATTGCCGGATCCGGCATCGAGTACCTCGTCATGCAGGAGAACATCCTCCTCAAGGGCACCTCCGTACTGGTCCTCGCCGGCGCCATCGCCATGTACATGCTGGAAGCGCTGATCATGGCGCTGCAGGCTTACGTCTTCACGCTGCTGACTGCCATCTACATTGAAGGCGCACTGCACGCGGACAGCCACTAGGCTCCCACAAACTTCCCCTTCGCGGGGATGAAGCAACCCAAACAACCTGCCACACGGGTGGCATCTTGAAAGGAAGAAAAATGGAAGGCTCCATCAACGGCTCCCTCAACCTCATCGGCTACGGCCTCTCCGCTATCGGCGGTGGTATCGGTGTGGGTCTCGTCTTCGCGGCTTACATCAATGGTGTGGCACGTCAGCCGGAAGCCCAGCGCGTCCTGCAGCCGATCGCGTTCCTCGGCCTTGCGCTGACTGAAGCACTCGCCATCCTCGGCCTGGTCTTCGCTTTCGTTCTTTCCTAAGCGTTAGAACTATCGAACATCCAGAACCGAGTAGATAAGGACGGGTGAAATATGAATCAGATGATCATCTCAGCCGCCACCGAAGGCGCCGAGCCGACTAATCCGCTCATTCCCAACGTATGGGAAATGGGCGTAGTCCTGGCCGGCTTTGCTGTCCTCTTTTACATCGTGGTCAAGTTCGTTGTCCCGATGTTCGAGAAGACGTTCGCAGAGCGTGCCGAGGCTATCGAAGGTGGCATCGCCAAGGCTGAAAAGGCCCAGGCAGAGGCTTCTGCCGCACTCGAAGAGTACAAGCAGCAGCTCACCGACGCCCGTGCCGAAGCCAACCGCATCCGCGAGGAAGCCCGTGCCGAAGGCGCCCAGATCCTGGCGGACCTGAAGGAAAAGGCAGCTGCAGAGTCTGCCCGCATCACCGCCCACGCCCACGCGCAGATCGAATCCGAGCGCCAGGCGGCCGTTGTGTCGCTGCGCTCGGAGGTTGGCACGCTGGCTACCACGCTGGCTAGCCGCATCGTCGGCGAGTCACTCAGCGATGACGCGCGTGCAGCCCGTGTGGTTGACCGCTTCCTGGCAGATCTGGAGAACCAGAACGCAGGTGCAGCTAAGTAATGGCAGGTGTATCGAGCGAATCGCTGACCGCGGCGCTGGTGGCGTTGGAAGCCAAGCTTCCCTTCGCTTCGCTGCAGTTGGCTAAGGAACTCTTCGGAATCCTGGGAACGGTGGACAGCTCGGCTGGCTTGCGCCGCGCCCTGACTGACCCGTCCCGCAGCGGTGACGAAAAGTCGGCGCTGGTCAAGCAGCTCTTCAGTGGGAAAGTCTCTACTGATGCTGCGGAAATTGCGAGCGGACTGGCCGGTTCACGCTGGGCGTCGGCTCGGGATATCGGCGATGCACTCGAGACTCTTGCCGCTTCGGTGGTAATTGCCGTTGCTGAGAACAAGTCGGCCGTCTCTGCCTCAGGAATCACCGGACTGGAAGCGCTGGAGAACGATCTGTTCGCCTTCAACCAGGCCGTCATTTCCAGCCACGAGGTACAGCGTGCTCTGTCCGAGCCGCAGGCGAGCCCGGCTGCCAAGATTGCCCTCGCCGAAAAGCTCGTTCCCAATGCGAGCGAGGAAGCGAAAGTCCTTATCGGACAGGCAGTTACGCAGCCCCGTGGCCTCAAGGTGACAAACCTTGTGCGCCGTTTCGCAGAGCTTGCAGCCAAGCGCCAGCAGCGCTGGATCGCAACGGTCAGCATCACCCGTCCGCTGACGGAGACGCAGGCCAGCCGACTGCAGGCAGGGCTGAACGCCCTGTACGGGCGCGAGCTCAAGATCAACATGAACGTTGACCCGGCACTGATCGGTGGCATCCGGATCCAGGTTGGTGACGAAGTGGTTGACGCTTCTGTTATCGCCCGCTTGGGCCAGCTCCAGCGTCAGCTTGCCGGCTAACCGGACAAGCACAACTTAACTGATAGAAACCCCGGTCATCGTGACAACGATGATCACGAAAACAGGAGAGCAGGGACTGCAGATGGCCGAATTGACCATCAACGCCGACGACGTCCGTATTGCGTTGAACGAGTTCGCGGCGTCCTACGAACCCGGAAACGCAGAGCGCGTAGAGGTCGGCCGTGTGACCACCGCAGGTGACGGCATCGCCCGTGTTGAGGGCCTTCCCTCGGTCATGGCGAACGAGTTGCTTCGTTTCGAAGACGGCACGCTGGGCCTGGCCCAGAACCTCGACGTCCGCGAAATCGGTGTCATCATCCTCGGTGACTTCACCGGCGTCGAAGAAGGCCAGGAAGTCCACCGCACCGGTCAGGTTCTGTCCGTGCCGGTCGGCGACGCCTTCCTCGGCCGCGTGGTTGACCCGCTGGGCCAGCCGATCGACGACCTCGGTGAAATCAAGGCTGAAACCACCCGTGCACTGGAACTCCAGGCGCCCGGCGTGACCCAGCGTAAGTCGGTTCACGAGCCGATGCAGACCGGTCTGAAGGCTATCGATGCCATGATCCCGATCGGCCGCGGCCAGCGTCAGCTGATCATTGGCGACCGCCAGACCGGCAAGTCGGCAATTGCCATCGACACGATCATCAACCAGAAGGCCAACTGGGCTTCCGGGGATGTCACCAAGCAGGTGCGCTGCATCTACGTGGCCATCGGCCAGAAGGCGTCCACCATCGCGGCTGTCCGCCAGACGCTCGAGGACAACGGCGCACTGGAATACACCACCATCGTGGCTTCCCCCGCGTCTGACCCCGCAGGCTTCAAGTACCTGGCTCCTTACGCCGGTTCAGCTATCGGCCAGCACTGGATGTACGGCGGCAAGCACGTCCTCATCGTGTTTGATGACCTCTCCAAGCAGGCTGAGGCCTACCGTGCAGTGTCGCTGCTGCTCCGCCGCCCGCCGGGACGCGAAGCCTACCCGGGCGACGTCTTCTACTTGCACTCCCGCCTGCTGGAGCGTTGTGCCAAGCTCTCCGACGAGCTGGGTGCCGGCTCGATGACCGGTCTGCCGCTCATCGAGACCAAGGCAAACGACGTCTCCGCCTACATCCCGACCAACGTGATCTCCATTACCGATGGCCAGATCTTCCTGCAGTCGGACCTCTTCAACGCCAACCAGCGTCCCGCCGTCGACGTGGGTGTCTCGGTATCCCGCGTGGGTGGTGCAGCACAGGTCAAGTCCATGAAGAAGGTCTCCGGTACCTTGAAGCTGGAACTGGCTCAGTACCGCGACATGCAGGCATTCGCAATGTTCGCGTCGGACCTCGACGCCGCATCGCGTCAGCAGCTGACCCGTGGTGCACGCCTGATGGAACTGCTCAAGCAGGGCCAGTACTCGCCGTTCCCGGTTGAGAACCAGGTTGTGTCGATTTGGGCCGGTACCAACGGCTACTTGGACGACGTTCCGGTTGAGGACATCAACCGCTTCGAGACCGAGTTCCTGGAGCACCTGAAGCACAAGTCCTCCATCCTGACGACGCTGGCACAGACCAACGTCATGGACGATGACACTGCGGAAGCACTGAAGACCTCGATCGTGGCCTTCAAGAAGGGCTTCTTCGGCGAGGGCGACAACTTCCTGGTTGGTGCGGGGCATGAGGAACACGCCCCCATCGACGAGACGCAGGTCGACCAGGAAAAAATCGTCAAGCAGAAGCGCTAGTTTCGCTGGCCGGGACTGCCGGAACCCCGACGGGTTCCGGCAGTCCCGGCCACCGGGATCTTAGGAAAGGATAAGTATGGGAGCCCAGATTCGGGTCTACCGCCAGAAGATCAGCTCGACAACGTCGATGCGCAAGATCTTCAAGGCGATGGAACTGATCGCTACCTCGCGCATCGGCAAGGCCCGCGCACGCGTAGCGGCTTCACTGCCTTACGCAAACGCGATTACGCGTGCCGTTTCTGCTGTCGCAAGCCAGAGCGAAATCGACCACCCGCTGGTCACCGAGCCCGAGCAGATCCGGCGCGCCGCTGTCCTGGTCATCACCTCGGACCGTGGCCTCGCAGGTTCCTACTCGGCAAGCGTGCTCAAGCAGGCGGAAGGCCTCAGCGAGCTGCTTCGCGAGGAAGGCAAGGAAGTCAAGACGTATGTTCTCGGCCGCAAGGCCCAGGCTTACTTCGACTTCCGCAACCGTCCTTACGCCCAGGTGTGGACCGGAAACACGGACGCGCCGGAGTTTGCAACCGCGCAGGAAATCGGCGCAGCGCTGCTGGAGGATTTTGCCACCGCGTACGAAGAGGAAGGCGTGGACGAGATCCACGTTGTCTACACCCGCTTCAAGTCCATGGTGACGCAGGAACCGACGGTCATCCGTCTTCTTCCCCTCGAGGTCGTCGAAGAGCAGGCGCAGTCCGATTCGGACCTCCTGCCGCTTTACGAATTCGAGCCGGAGGCGGAGCAGGTTCTCGATGCCCTGCTGCCGCGCTACATCGAATCACGCATCTTCGCCGCAATGTTGCAGGCAGCAGCTTCCGAGCTCGCAGCCCGTCAGCGCGCGATGAAGTCCGCCGGCGACAACGCCACGGACCTCATCAAGAAGTACACGCGTCTGCGCAACACTGCCCGCCAGGCTGAAATTACGCAGGAGCTTTCCGAAATTGTGGCCGGCGCCGACGCCTTGAATGCGTCCTAGCCAGCACGGTTCCGGATCCAGCTGTACCTGCATCAAAGATAAACTTAACATCCACGCCATCTACTGAGTGAAGTGAGAGAGATGACTGCCACCGCTACCGAACACGTAGCCGCAACGACCGGTGCAACCGGCCGTATTGCACGTGTTATTGGCCCGGTTGTCGACGTCGAATTCCCGGCTGACGCAATCCCCTCGATTTACAACGCACTCACCACGGAGATTACTCTCAACGGTGAGACCAAGACCATCACGTTCGAGGTTGCCCTGCACCTGGGTGACAACCTCATTCGCGCCATCTCCCTGCAGGCCACCGACGGACTCGTCCGCGGCACCAACGTAGTGGACACCGGCTCGCCCATCACCGTGCCTGTCGGCGACGGCGTCAAGGGCCACATCTTCAACGTCCTCGGCAAGCCGCTGGATGTTGACGAGTCCGAGATCCAGGCTTCGGACCACTGGGCCATCCACCGCAAGGCCCCGGCCTTCGCGACTCTCGAAGGCTCCACCGAGATGCTGGAAACCGGCATCAAGGTGATCGACCTCCTCACCCCGTACATCAAGGGTGGAAAGATCGGCCTGTTCGGCGGCGCCGGTGTCGGCAAGACCGTTTTGATCCAGGAAATGATCACCCGTGTTGCCCGCAACTTCGGCGGCACCTCGGTGTTCGCAGGCGTCGGCGAGCGTACGCGTGAAGGTAACGACCTCTGGGTTGAAATGGAAGAGGCAGGCGTCCTCAAGGACACCGCCCTTGTATTCGGCCAGATGGATGAGCCGCCGGGAACGCGTCTGCGCGTTGCACTGTCCGCGCTGACCATGGCGGAGTACTTCCGCGATGTGCAGAACCAGGACGTGCTGCTCTTCATCGACAACATCTTCCGCTTCACGCAGGCAGGTTCCGAGGTCTCCACCCTTCTCGGCCGCATGCCTTCCGCCGTGGGTTACCAGCCGAACCTTGCTGACGAGATGGGCCTCCTCCAGGAGCGCATCACGTCTACCAAGGGCCACTCCATCACCTCGATGCAGGCCATCTACGTTCCCGCGGATGACTACACCGACCCGGCACCGGCCACCACCTTCGCGCACCTCGACGCGACCACGGAACTTTCCCGTGAAATCGCTTCCCGTGGTCTGTACCCGGCTGTGGATCCGCTGACGTCGACTTCCCGAATCCTGGACCCCCAGTACATCGGCAAGGACCACTACAACACGGCTGTCCGTGTGAAGCAGATCCTGCAGAAGAACAAGGAACTCCAGGACATCATCGCCATCCTCGGTGTTGACGAACTGTCTGAAGAGGACAAGATCGTCGTGTCGCGTGCACGCCGCATCCAGCAGTTCCTCTCCCAGAACACCTACACCGCCAAGCAGTTCACCGGCGTCGAAGGCTCCACCGTTACCATCAAGGACACGGTTGAAGGCTTCACCGCTATCTGCGACGGCGAGCTTGACCACGTTGCAGAGCAGGCGTTCTTCAACGTCGGTGGCCTGGATGACGTTGAGCGCCAGTGGGCCAAGATCCAGGAACAGACCAAGTAATATGGCTGAGCTTGAGGTTGAGATTGTCGCAGCGGATCACTTCGTGTGGTCCGGAGCGGCCAAGATGGTCAAGGCCCGCACCAGCGATGGTGAAATCGGAATCCTGCCCGGCCACTCGCCCCTGCTGGCGATTCTGGCCGAAGGTGAGCTGGCCATTGAGCCTGTTTCCGGTGACCGCATTGCTGTAGTTGTCGACGGCGGATTCTTCTCCGTCGACAACAACAGGGTTGTTATTGTTGCTGACAACGCCCAAATGGGTGACGCGGCTACTGCGGGGATCCGCTAGCACGACCTTGATGAACGATCCTGGTTTTCCGTTCATCGCGTTGGCAACTGCCCTTGCGTTGCTGATTTTTGCACTGTGCCTGTCCGGGGTACGCCGCTTTAACCTGCGGCGTGCCCTGGGCACAGTGGACGCCTCCATTTGCACGGCTGGAAAAAGCTGGCAGATGGGGGTTTGTCGTTATCAGGACAACGACCTGGAGTGGTTCAAGCTGCTCTCGCTCAGTGTCCGTCCCAAATACACTTTCCGGCGCAGCTCGCTGGAACTCGTAGGGCGCCGCAAGCCCACCGAAGCCGAACTCGTCAAGGTGCAGCCCGATTCCGTCATCGTGGAACTCCACTACGAAGGCCAGGAAGTCCTGCTGGCCATGAAGTTCGACGCCTACACCGGACTGTCATCGTGGCTGGAGGCCGGCCCGGTCATCGGTGTTGGCACCTGGCGCTAACGCCGGTGGACTTCGTAGCTGACATCCATCTCACCGACGGACCCGTGCTCTGGATTGCCTGGGCAGCCGGAGCCGTTGGGCTCGGCTGGCTGCTGTGGGCCCGCGGACGCCGCTGGGCCCTGAGCGCGGGCGCTGCCCTCCTCCTGTCCGCCGGCGCCGTGGCCGGGGTGCACTGGCTGCTCATCTATGCGTTTTCCACCCTGCCCGAGGTACTCCCGCGCGAAGTGCTCGCGTGGTTTGTGGCAGCGGTCTTTGCCCTGTTCCTTTGGGTACTGCGGCTCTGGAAACTCCGCCGGCCTTCCCCTCCGAAGAGCCGCGGCGCATGGCGGGGGAGGACTGCCGTGACAGCTGCCATGCTGGGAGTGTTCCTGCTCGCCGCCGTCCAGATCAATGCCTACTTCGGCCTCAACCATACGGTCAGTGATGTCATGGGCACAGCTGTCGCAAGGATCCAGCCGCTCGAATCCGAACTGAAGCGCCAGCCCGCGGCCGCCGCCCCCACTCCCTTGGATACCTGGCGGGCACCGGAGGGATTGCCGGCGGGCGGTGTGCTGCGGACGGCCGTAATCCCCGGCCCCGTGTCGGGCTTCAGCAGCCGCGAGGCGTACATCTATTTTCCTCCCGCCTACCAGGCCACACCCCGCCCTGCCCTTCCGGTCCTTGTCCTCTTCTCCGGTCAGCCCGGCGGGCCATCGGACTGGCTCACCGGAGGGGCGCTGCGCAGCAGGATGGACCGTTTCGCAGCGGAGCACGACGGCGTCGCGCCGGTCGTCGTCGTGGTGGATCCCAACGGAACGGCGTCGGCCAACACGCTCTGCATGGACAGCCGCATCGCCCGGGCCGACACGTTTCTGTCCCGGGACGTGCCACAGTGGATTGAACAGAACCTGGACATCGATCCGGACCACCGGCAGTGGGCGTCCGGCGGATTCTCCTTCGGAGCCACGTGTGCCATGCAGATGGGCACCCGCCATCCCGACGTCTACGCTTCCGTCCTCGCCTTCTCCAGCGAGCGTGAACCGGCGCTTGCCAAGGAACGTCACAAGACGGTTGACGCGGCGTTCGGCGGCGACGTGGCGGCCTTTGATGCACAGACTCCCCTGAACATCATGCAGAAGACCCGGTTCGAGGGCCATGCCGTGTACTTCGGCGCCGGTTCCAGGGATCCGGAGTTTATGACCTACATGGACGAACTCTCCGCAGCTGCGCGCCAGGCAGGCTTCACCGTCCAGGCCCAGCCGGTGGCCAATACAGGTCACTCCTGGGAAGCCGCTTCCAGGGGCCTTCCGGCAGCCCTGGACTTCATGGCGGAGCGATGGGGAATCCTGCCGTGACCAACGAGCGAGTTGCAAGCCGGCCGGAGGCCAAGGACGGTTCCACAGCCGATGGCGGCGTGACGTGGGCCGCTGTGATCCTACGGGCGCTCCGGCGTACGCGGGACCACTTCATGGCGGTGCCGTTTACCCTGGTTGTCCTTGGCCTGTTCCTTGGAACGGGCGCGGCCACCAACAGTTTCCTGTCGGGTCCTCCGGAAGCCCTTCTCGACGTCGCCTCGGTGAGCATGACGGCCCTGAAAAGCGGGCAGTGGTGGTCCCTGTTCACATCGCTCTTCTTCGCCACGAACCCCGCGGCCTACCTCACCGCCGCGTCCATGATCCTGTTGCTGCTGGGACTCGCCGAGCGCAGGCTGGGCACGCTGCGGACGGCGGGGTTCTTCTTCGGCGGACAGTTTGCTGCCGTTTCGCTGTTCCTGCTTTTCACCCAGCTCGCCCGCTACGCCGGCGACGGCTGGATGGGGCTCATGGTGGACGCCCGGCTCATTGGGCCGTACGCCGCGGTCCTTGCCGCGACGTTGGGGGCCAGCGGACTCGTGCCCACCCTGTGGCAGCGGCGCCTTCGCACCGGCATCGTGTCGGCGTCGCTGCTCCTTGTCCTCTACGTGGGGCATCCGGAGACCGTGGTCGGGTTCCTCGGTGCCTTGGCCGGGCTGGCCACCGGGTGGTGGATCCAGAGCGACCACGGGACCCTCCACCGGCACCGCTCCACCGGCCGCGAGACGCGGAATCTCCTGTCCCTGATCGTGGGCATTTTCGCGGTCGGACCCATCCTGACAGCGGCCGTCCGGAGTCCCACCGGCCCGCTGGCGCTGCTGCGGGACGTGGTCCTGAACCCGTTGCCCACCCTCAGCCAACTGGAGCAGAACTGCGGCGGGACTGTGGACGTGGACTGCCTGGAGATCGGCCGTGCCGGGTTCGCGGGACCGCTGGGCCTTGCCCTGGCCGTGGTACCTGTGGTGCTCCTGCTGATCTGCGCCGACGGGCTCAGACGGGGCCGCCGGCTCGCCTGGCGGATCACCCTCGGCGTCCAGCTGGCCGTCATTGCGTTGTCCGCCGTGTACCTCACGCTCTTTGCGCGGATACCGCACTACCCGTCGCGGCCGCATACGGCTGTGATGGGTTCCGGGTTCGTCCATGTGCTCCCGCTGGTGGCGGTTCCGCTGCTGCTGGTGGTGCTGCTGTGGATCAACCGCCGCCAGTTCCGCGTGGAAACCTCGGCAGCGGACAGGCGGCGCCTGACCCGGGTGCTGGCAGGAACCTGGATGGCACTTGCCGGCATTTACACCATCGCCTGGCTGGCGGCCGGCGGATTACAGCGCGACGGCGGCCCGTCCGGGCTCGCGGCCGAACTCGCCCGCCAGTATCTGCCGGTGCCCATTCCCAGCCTGTACAACCGGATCTTCCAGGACCGGAATTCGGTTGAGGCCTTCCTGTTTGCCTACTCAGGCATCGCTTTCTGGGCTGTGGCCCTGGCCGGCGTGTGGGTGGCACTCCTCGGGCGGCATCACAATGCCGGGACCGGTGTCGAGGAGCGGGACGTTGCCCGCCGGCTGGTGCGCAGGGGGG
Organism: Arthrobacter sp. ISL-69; assembly: GCF_018613775.1. Lineage (NCBI taxonomy): Bacteria > Bacillati > Actinomycetota > Actinomycetes > Micrococcales > Micrococcaceae > Arthrobacter > Arthrobacter sp. ISL-69. Next base: position 160,625 of record NZ_JAGGPO010000015.1, on the reverse strand, counting down.
GTGATTCACTGTCCTGGATGGCCTTGTGGGAGCCCAACAAGTACTGGTTCACTCCCGCCCGCGACGCCGGTGTGGCGTACCAGCAGCATGGCAGCGTCGCCCTGACGCTGGGCGGTCCGTTCGGAGACCCGGAACTGCGGGAGGAAGCCGCCGCCGGATTCATGCAATATTGCGCGGAGCATGCCCTGGTTCCTTGCTTCTATTCCTGCACCGACGGGCTTTGGCCGATGCTCCAATCGCGGGCATTCAGCCGGGTGGCCGTGGCACAGGAGACCCGGCTTGCCGTCAGGGAGCTGGAGTTCAAAGGCAAGGAATGGCAAAACGTCCGGACAGCGTTGAACCGCGCCCGGAAAACCGGGGTCACTGCTGTGTGGGGACGCTACAGCGGGTTTCCCGCGGCACTGCGCGCCCAGCTCCTTGAAGTGTCCGAGGAATGGGCCGCCCAGAAGTCCGTCCCGGAGATGGGTTTCACGCTCGGCGGCATGGACGAACTGATGGACGACGACGTCCTGTGCTGCGCCGCCGTCGACGGGGACGGCAAGGTGCACGGCGTGACCAGCTGGCTCCCGGTATTTGAGCACGGAAGCGTGGTCAGCTGGACGCTCGACTTCATGCGCCGGCGGGAGGACGGGTTCCCCGGCGTCATGGAGTTCCTGATTGCGTCCGCCGTCCTCGAACTGCGGAGTTCGGTTGGGGTCATTTCCCTGTCCGGCTCACCGCTCGCCAAGGAGCCTGCTGCCGCGGCGGCGTCCGCCGCGCAGCGGGACCCGGACCGGGTGCCCGACCCGGACCCGAAGCGGGAGAAGGACCGGGAGCCGGAGGGCCTGGCGGCGATCCTTGATGTGGTGGGGCGGGCACTGGAACCCGTGTACGGCTTCCGCTCCCTGGCCACCTTCAAATCCCGCTTCAAACCTGACTACCGTACGCTCTACCTCTACTACCAGGACCCCCTGCAGCTGCCTGCCATTGGCCGGGCGCTGAGCCGCGCCTACCTTCCCGGCCTCTCGGTCCGCCACAGCGCCCGCCTGCTGCGGACATTGGTGGGCTAATTCGGTAACACCGGCCGAGCGTTTTCGGCATCATGTTTTCTGATTCTGAAAACATTTGTGACAAGAAACAATGCGTCGGGTGGCATCGGATAATGACAAAAAAATGATCCCCGGCACTAATGCCGGGGATCATTTGATTCGTTGGAGGCCGCCGTCAGGCGGCCCTCCGCCGTGGGACTAGACCAGCGTTACGCCGGTAGCCTGGGGGCCCTTGGCGCCCTGGCCGATCTCGAACTGAACGCGCTGGTTCTCGTCGAGAGTCTTGAATCCACCGGTCTGTATCTCCGAGTAGTGAACGAAGACATCGCCATCGGAGTCGTCCGGGGTGATGAAGCCGAAGCCCTTTTCAGCGTTGAACCACTTGACGGTTCCCTGTGCCATTTATTTCTCCTCATTGTGGAACTTGCTTAAGTCCGGCACACTTCGTGCCGCACTTGGTCACTCCGCGAGAAGAATCCTGGCTTGCCGCCCGGTGGAACCGGACACTAGCTGACGAAGCTTCGCGCTCGCAACATGTCTTGCGAGCATGAAAAACACCTACACAAAGACTTATATAAGAATTTCATGTGGGTTGCGTCAGGTCAACGGGCAAAACGGGGAATTCGATAAATTTTGCGTAAAGCCCATGTGAACCGCTGCCTTATGACAGTGGGCCGCCCGCGCTATTGGGCGGCCGCCAATTCAGAAGAGGCGGGATTCGCTGTCGTCAACGCCGCGCATGACGTCGTAGTCGAGGGTGACGCAGTCGATGCCGCGGTCGTTGGCGAGCACCTTGGCCTGCGGTTTGATCTGCTGGGCGGCGAATATGCCGCGGACCGGTGCCAGCAGCGGATCCCGGTTGAGCAGTTCCAGGTAACGGGTCAGCTGTTCGACGCCGTCGATGTCGCCGCGCCTTTTGAGCTCGATGGCCACCGTGGCACCGTCTGCGTCCCGGGCCAGGATGTCCACCGGACCGATGGCCGTGAAGTATTCGCGCCGGATGAGGGAAAAGCCGGTGCCGAGCCGTTCGATCTGATCGGCCAGCAACCGCTGGAGGTCAGCTTCGACGCCGTCCTTGATGAGGCCCGGATCCTGGCCCAGCTCATGGGAGGTGTCGTGCAGCTGCTCATGGATATTGATGATGAGCCGGTCATCGGTCTTGGCGGACTGGACGGTCCACTGCTCGGTGACACCGAGCTCGAGGTCCACCTCGTCGGGCGTGGAGACCCGGAGGCTGGCCGGGGGGCTCATCCAGTTCAGCGGCTTGTACGAGCCGCCGTCGGAGTGCACCAGGACGGACCCGTCCGCCTTGACCAGCAGGAGCCTGGTGGCAAGGGGGAGATGGGCCTTGAGCCGGCCAACATAATCAACAGAACAACGGGCTATGACTAAACGCACCCGGTAAACACTACCGTCTGGGCCCAAGGCAGGAACAACGCGGGGTCAGAGCCTGGGGCAGAATGGAGGCATGCCCCGTTCCAACCGCCCCCGCCGTGCCGCCTCCGGAAAATTGGGACAAGCCAGCCGCAAACACGCCGGCGGCCCCGTGCCGGAGCTGGACCTCGAACGTGCCCGGTCCGGCATCGCCCGGCGGGAAAGCGCCCCCGACGGCGAGTGGATGGTCCGCACCATGACGGCCAAGCGGGCCGAAAAGTCCTACATCTGCCCGGGCTGCTCCACAGCGGTCCTCCCCGGCGTGGAGCACCTGGTGGTCTGGTCCGAGGATCACCTGTTCGGCGCCGCGGCCGGCCTTTCGGAACGGCGCCACTGGCACTCCAACTGCTGGACGTCACGCACGTACCGCTATCGCTAAGCTGTTAGTCATGACTTTTGACCCGGCGTCGTTCGTATTCAGCCAGCCTTCCGAAGCAACCGCAATCCGGGCTTCGACAGTTCTTCCGGCACGCCGGGAGAACGTGGAAATACACACCGAAGACGGTCACGTCCTCGTCGGTGAACTCGCCGTCCCGGAATCCGGCGACATAACCGCCACGCTGATCACGCTGCATCCGCTGCCCACCCACGGCGGGTTCATGGACTCGCACGTGTACCGCAAAGCGTCCTACCGGCTGCCCGCGCTGGCCGGTGTGGCCGTCCTCAGGTTCAACACCAGGGGAACCAGTTCGCCCCGCGGCACCAGCGAAGGACGGTTCGAAGAGGGCATCGGCGAACGGCTCGACCTCGAGGCGGCCGTCAGGTTCGCCGCTGGCCGGAACCTGCCCAACCGCTGGCTCGTGGGCTGGTCGTTCGGCACCGAGCTGGCTCTTATGTACGGGGCGACGGAACCGGTGGCCTCGGAGGTGGAAGGCGCCGTGCTGCTTTCACCGCCGCTGCACCGGGCCACGGATGTCCACCTGAAGGAGTGGGCAGCCGCAGGCAAGCCCCTGAAGGTGCTGGTTCCCGAACACGACGACTACCTCCAGCCGGCCGCCGCCGCCGAGCGCTTCAGCCTGGTGCCGCAGGCGGACGTTGTGGGGGTCGACGGCGCCAAGCACCTGTGGGTGGGGGAGAAGTACGCTGCCCGGGTGCTGAACGAAATCGTCGACGAGGTCACGGAGCGCGGCGCAGGCCCGGACGGCCTGCCCCAGGAATGGAACGGGCCCATGGCCACGGCCGCGCCGTAGGACGAAACCGCTACACAACAGGACAGCCGCCCCGTGGACCCACGGGGCGGCTGTCCTGTTTCCTGGCGGAATCGCTGGTCAGTGCTTGTCCTGGCGGACGATGAAGATTTCCTTCACGAGCAGCATGACCGCCGCGGCGGTGGGAATGGCGATCAGGGCGCCGAGCACGCCCAGGAGGCTGCCGCCCGCGATCACGGAGATGACGGCAACCGCACCGGGCACGGCCACAGCTTTCTGCATGATGCGGGGGGAGATGAAGTACGCCTCGAACTGCAGGTAGGCAAAGTAGCAAATGGCATAGACAACGGCGGTCTGCCACCCTGCGGTGAGGGCGATCAGCGTGACCAACACGCCCGCGATCATTCCGCCGACCAAGGGGATGAAGGCCAGCAGCGCCACAACGAACGCCAGCAGAACGGCAAAAGGGACACCAACAATGGACATCACGATGAACGCAAAGGTCGCGTTGACCAGGGCAACGCAGGCCTGGCCGATGACGTAGTTGCCCACGGAACCGGTGATCTCTTCCGAAAGGGCTTCCACCCGTACCCGGCGGGAGCGGGGTGCCAGCCGGTAGCCCCACTTCTTCATGGCGGGAAGGGCAGCAAGGAAATAAAGGCTCAGCACGAGGACAATAAGGGTTCCGAAGAGCCCGTTCGCCACCGTGGACCCGAAGCCGACGACCCCTCCGAAGATGCCACCCACGGCATCCGGATTGTTAACGAACTTTTCCAGCTCCTGCGTGATGCGCTCCCGCACGCCAAACTGGTCGTCGAGGCTGCGGAAGAAATCCGAATCGATGAAGTCCTGGATCCAGCGCGGCGCTTCCTGCACAATCTGGGTCACCTGCTGGACGATGGTGGGGATCAGCGTGGCAAAGAATCCGACGACGGCGGAGACAAGCACGGTGACCGACACCAGGATGCCGACGGGCCGCGGCAGCTTGCGCCCTTCCAGCCAGCGCACTACCGGGTCCAGGCCCAGGGCGATGAAGAGCGCGGTCACAATCCACAGCAGGAGCTGCGTGGTGTTGGACCCGATCCAGTAGACGAGCAAGGCCAGGCCGACGCCGACGGTCCCCATGAATCCCATATAAAGGGGATGCTGGGATGACATGCGCGGACCGGGATGGCCGAATCGGGTACCGGTCTCGGTTTCGGGGGTGATGGAGTCCTCCGCGGACTCGGGCGGCATCTCGAAGCGCAGCCGGGGCTGGGCGCCGGGAATGGGCGTCCGCAGCCTGCGTACCACCGCCGCCGCCAGGTCCGGCAGCCGCCGTCTGCGTTCGTGTTGCCTGCCGTCCGTTACACCTTCCTGGGCACCGGATCCCGTGATGTCTTGCTGTCCTGGGGTGGACGAATCCGTGGGTTCAGTCACTGCGTTTTGGGGCCCTTTACCGTCTGTGGCACCGCCTTTGCGGGCCTTGTGATGATCATCGCAAACACTATCAGCAGGCCTGTCAGCGCCCCGTTTTCCTGCGGTCGCGGCCAGTTGCCCTAGGCTGGGAACAAAGCCCCGATCTGACTCATTGGTAACAAAACGGTTACTATTGAAAGTAAACCCCCGCTGATGATAGGTATCCTTTTGCGTTTCAAGACTGCAGTTGCACTAGTGCTGCTCGGCCTCCTAACACTGCTGGCCGGCGTAGGACAGAAGACCATCTGGGCCCCGGCCGAGACCGTTACAGCCTCGGCGCCCACCGACGGCACCGCCGCACCACTTACCGTCATTGACCAGAAGTTGAGGACCCTGCACGGGGGAACGGTCAAGATCAACGTCAAGGGCGAAGGCAGCTTCATGCTGGCCGCCGGCCGTCCCGACGACGTGGATGCCTGGGTTGGCAAGACGGCCCACAACACGGTCTCCGGTGTTGCCGACGACAACAAGTCCCTCCAGCTGGCCCACACGGACGGCGAAGCCGCCGCACCGTCGCCCGCAGGTTCCGATCTGTGGGTCTCCACGGAGAACGCCAGCGGTGAGCTGAACTACACCTGGAGTGCCCCGGCCGACGGCGAGTGGTCGCTCCTGCTGGCCTCGGACGGCACCAAGCCGGCGCCGTCGTCCATCTCCATGACGTTCCCCAATGACACGTCCACTCCGTGGGCCGTGCCGTTGATGGTCCTCGGCGGCCTCCTGATGCTGGCCGGACTGGCGCTGCTGGTGCTCAAGCCCAAGGGCGGCAAGCCCGCCGACATTGGCGGGGACGACACCGGCGAATCCCTGAAGGACAAACTTGTCCGCCGTGCCCGTGCAGTCCGCCCGGCCGACAAGACGGCGCCCACAGCCCCTTCGCCTGTTGAAAAGCAGCCCGGCGGCGCTGGCTCCACCGCCACCTTCAGCACGAGGCGCGCAGGCGTGGCCATGGCCGCGCTCGCTGTCACGATCGTTGCCGGCACGGGCGTAGCCGCCCAGGCCACCACCCCGGCCCCGTCGCCGTCAGCCAGTGCAGCCGCCGGGGCGGACACCGCCGCGGACTCGCCGGTGTTGCTGGACGCCCAGTTCCGCCGGATCCTGGAGCAGGTTTCCAGCACGGTGGATGCCGGCGACGCCGCCAAGGATGCCGCGAAGCTCAAGTCCCGCGTTGACCGCACCGAACTCGAGGTCCGCACGCAGAACTACAAGATCCGCTCGCAGGTTGGCGCCTACGAGGCGCGCATGCCCGTCCGCGCCACCAAGCTGCTGACCACCGTTGTCACCAGCAAGCGTGCCTGGCCCCGTTCGGTCATGGCCGTCACCCAGGGTGAAGGCAACGTTGTGCCCCAGCTGCTGACCCTCGTGCAGAAGTCCCCGCGCGAGAACTACAAGCTCGTGGAGACCACGCCGCTGCAGCCCGGCACCACGTTCCCCGCCATCGGACGGGACGGCACGGAAACCCTGGCCGTTGACGACAAATCAGGCCTGCTCTACAGCGGCGAAGAAGCCCTTGCCGGACTCGGGGACCGCCTGACCAAGGCCGATTCAACGTTCAAGGACAAGCTCGTGGAGGGTCAGTCCTCGCCGTATATCGCCGACACCCTGGCGTACCAGGCCGACGTCGCCAAGACCGGCGTCGACGGCAACTTCAGCTTCACGCACAAGGTGGCGCCCGAGGAAACGGTGGTGTTCCGCACCGCAGACGGCGGCGCCCTGGTACTTGGCCGCCTGAACTTCGCCTTCGACGGAACGCCCAAGGCCGAAGGGGACAAGCTGGCGATCGGTGACGACGCAGCCGTCCTGGCCGGGGGCAAGGAAACGAGCTCCGGCATGGTGCTGAACTTCGCCGAGTCCATGGCGGTTTACATCCCGCCGACCGGATCCAAGGACCCGATGAAGCTCGTGGCCGCCACCCGCGGACTCGTCGGAGCAAGCTTCAAGTAGCGCCCGCTCCGGGTATGACCAGCAGCGGCCGGAGTGGCTAGAGTGGAGGCTATGAGTTCGCCAGCCTCCCGTCCAGTCCCTCCAGCCGCTGCCAGCCAGCTCAACCTGCGTGGCGCCGTCGACCTTTCCAGCCTGAAACAGCGCCCTGCGCCACCGGCGGGAGGGCAGCCGCCCGCCGCCGGGCAACCGGGGGCCGTGCCGCCGTCGGCGCCTGCCGAGGGGGCGGCGCCGGACACCGGCGGACAGCCGCTACGCATCGACGTCACCGAAGCAAACTTCCAGCAGCTCGTTGAACTGTCCGCGCAGGTACCCGTGGTGTTCGGCCTCTGGGCAAGCTATTCGCCCGCTTCGGGCGAGCTGATCAGCGTCCTTGAGGACATCATCAACAGCTATGGCGGACGCCTGGTCCTGGGTGCCGCAGACATCGACGCATTCCCGCAGCTTGCCCAGGCCTTCCAGGTCCAGGCAGTCCCGACGGCCGTGGCCGTGGTGAAGGGACAGCCGGTGCCCCTCTTCCAGGGCGGAGCCGACGAACAGCAGGTGCGGAGCCTGCTGGATGAACTGCTGAAGGTCGCGGCCGCCAACGGCGTCACCGGCAGCCTCGGCGGCGCCGGAGCCGCACCCGCCGACGCCGAACCTGCCCCGCTGCCCCCGCTGCACCAGGCAGCCTACGACGCCATCGAGGCCGGAGACTACGCCGCTGCGGCAGCTTCCTACCGGCAGGCGCTGCTGGAGATGCCCGCGGACGCGGAAGCCAAAGCCGGCCTCGCCCAGGTGGAACTGATGGAGCGCCTGCAGTCGCTGACCGGTCCGGACGGCGATGCGCTCCGCCAGCTCGCAGCTGATCAGCCGGACAACCTCGATGCCCAGCTGGGCGTGGCGGACCTGGACATTGCCGGCGGACACATCGACGACGCACTGGGCCGGATCGTCGGTTTCATCGGCCGAAACTTCGGCCCGGAGCGCGAGACCGCACGGGTCCGGCTGCTGGATCTCTTCGAGGTGGTGGGCCCGTCCGATGAACGCGTCGCCAAGGCACGGCAGGGGCTGGCGCGGGTGCTCTTCTAATGCCCTCGGCCCTCTTTTCACCGCTGGAGCTGCGCTCACTGACACTGCGCCACCGCGGGTGGGTCTCGCCCATGTGCCAGTACAGCTGCGGCCCTGACACCGGCGAAGGCGTCCCCCACGACTGGCATCTCATGCACCTCGGGTCCTTCGCGGCCGGGGGAGCGGCCCTGATCCTCACTGAGGCTGCGGCAGTCAATGCAGCCGGCCGGATCAGCCCCATGGACGCCGGAATCTACAACGACGAGCAGGCGGCCGGCTGGGAACGGATCACGGCGTTTGTGCACCGCCACGGCGCCGCGGACGCCAAGATCGGCACCCAGCTGGCGCACGCGGGCCGTAAAGCCTCGACCTACTGGCCCTTCTCGGGGAAGCGCGGCTCAGTTCCGGCGTCCGACGGCGGCTGGGAGACCGTGGGGCCGGGCACCTCGGCGTTTGACGGGTATGCGGCGCCCGGCGCCATGACCGCGGCGGAAATTGACGGCGTCATCGGGGACTTCGCCGCGGCCGCCGTCCGGGCCGTCGACGCAGGGTTCGACACGATCGAAATCCACGGCGCCCACGGCTATTTGCTGCATCAGTTCCAGAGCCCGCTCATCAACGACCGCACTGACGAATGGGGCGGCGACGAGTCCGGACGGAACCGGCTGACCCTGGCCGTGGTGGATGCGGTGCGCAACGCCATTCCCGATTCGATGCCGCTGCTGCTGCGGATCTCCGCATCGGACTGGGCCGACGGCGGGATCGACGCCGCGGCATCGGTCCGTTTGGCCGGAGCGGCCGCCGAACACGGCGTGGACCTGGTGGACGTGTCCAGCGGGGGAGCCGTGGCGCACCAGCAGATTCCCGCCGGTCCCGGCTACCAGACAGGTTTCTCGGCCCGGATCCGGCGCGAGGCAGGCGTCCGCACCGGCACCGTGGGGCTCCTGACCTCTGCAGGGCAGGCGGAACACGCCGTCGCCACCGGCCAGGCTGACGGTGTCTTCATTGCGCGCGCGGCACTGCGCGACCCGCACTGGTGGCTGCGCGCAGCCTTCGAGCTCGGCCACGAGCTCCCGTGGGCCCCGCAGTATGAACGGGCCATTCCCCGCCACTCTTTCTAGGAAGTAACCCTTTCGGACGATCCTCCCGGCACATCCGGGAGACTACGCTGGCACCATGACTGAACCGCAACCCGGGCCTGATCCGTCCGCCGGCCCTCAGCAGCATCCCGTTCCGGCCCTCGTCATCCGTGGCCTTGCGAAACGCTTCGGCGGCAAGATCGCAGTCGACGGCATCAGCCTCGACGTGCCGGCAGGGTCCTTCTACGGGATTGTGGGTCCCAACGGTGCCGGCAAGACCACCACGCTGTCCATGGCCACGGGGCTCCTCCGGCCCGACTTCGGCACCGCCCTGGTGCACGGCGTCGACGTCTGGGCTAGGCCGCTCGAAGCCAAGAAGCTCATGGGGATCCTTACCGACGGCGTGCGGCTGTTTGACCGGCTCACGGGGGAACAACTTGTGAGCTATGCGGGGCTGCTCCGCGGGATGGACAAGGACGTGGTGTCCGCCAGGGTGGCGGAACTCCTGGCCGCGCTTGACCTTAGCGCCGACGCCGGAACCCTGGTGGTGGACTACTCGGCCGGCATGACCAAGAAGATCGCCCTGGCCTCCGCCCTCATCCACGCCCCCAGGCTGCTGGTGCTCGATGAACCGTTTGAATCGGTGGACCCGGTCTCCGCCGCGAACATCCGGGACATCCTGGACCGCTACGTTGAATCCGGCGGGACGGTGATCGTCTCCAGCCATGTCATGGACCTGGTCCAGCGGATGTGCGACCACGTGGCCGTGGTTGCCGCGGGCCGGGTGCTCGCGGCCGGCACGGTGGAGGAAGTCCGGGCCGGCGCCTCCCTTGAAGACCGGTTTGTCCAGCTGGTGGGCGGCCGGAGCCAGACGGAGGGCCTGGAATGGTTGCGCACCTTCTAAGGCTGAAAATCACGCTCCTGCGCAACAGCCTCCGGCGCAGCCCCTGGCAGCTGCTGGGACTGATCATCGGCGGGCTGTATGCCGTCGGGATCGCCGGTTTCTTCGGCGTGGCACTGGTACTGCTCCGGACGGCTGAGCTGGAGCTTGCCCAGACTGTCGTGGTGCTGGGCGGTTCCGCCGCCTTCCTGGGCTGGGCCATCGTCCCTGTTGTTGCCTCCTCCGCCGACATGACACTGGACCCGGCACGCTTCACCACCGCGGCAGTGCCCATGCCGCAGCTGCTGGCCGGGCTTGCCCTCGGCGGACTGATCGGGATCCCCGGCATCGCCACCGCCCTCGTCGCGCTGGCCACCGTGGGCACCTGGAGCAGGGGAGTGCCTGCTGTTCTGGCTGCCATGTTGGGTGCCGTCCTGGGTGTGATGACATGCGTTGTCCTCTCCAAAGTGGTGACAACGGCGACGGCGGGCCTGGCGTCCTCCCGGCGGTTCAAGGATGTCAGCGCCCTCGCCTTTATGGTTCCGCTGATGTTTATGGGGCCGCTGGCGGCATTTGTTGCCCAGGGAGCTTCAGGCTCCGCCGGGTTCCTGGCCGATCTCGCACGGGTTCTGGCATGGACACCGGCAGGCGCAGCGTGGTCGCTCGGCGGAGACGCCGCCGCGGGCAACTACGGACCGGCCGTCCTGAAACTCCTCATCGCGCTGGCAACCCTGGCCGGCCTGGCCTGGTGCTGGAAGGTGCTCCTGCAGCATGCCCTCGTCACCCCGCCCTACACGGCCGGCGGCAAGAAGCGCGCCGGAAGGATGGGGCTGTTCGGAGTGATGCCCGCGACGCCCACGGGTGCGATTGCGGCGCGGGCGCTTACCTATTGGCTCCGCGATCCCCGGTATTCAGGTTCACTGGTGGTCATTCCGCTGCTGCCCGTCCTGCTGTTCTTCCAGGCGAGCCAGACCGGTGACTACGGAGTGCTCGCGATTACCGGCCCGCTGGCGGCGTTCCTGCTGGCCTGGTCGATTTCCGCGGATGTCTCGTACGACAACACCGCGTTCGCCCTCCATCTGTCCAGCGGCGTCCGTGGTGTCCACGACAGGCTGGGGCGGGCCCTCGCCTGCCTGGCGTTCGCACTCCCGATCGTGCTGGTCTTCAGCATCGGCCCGTTCTTCTTCACCGGGGACTGGGAATGGCTTCCGTCGCTGCTCGGTCTGTCCCTTGGCGTCCTGTTCACCGGGCTGGGCCTGGCGTCCGTTATTTCGGCGCGGTACACCGTTGCGGTTCCGCTCCCGGGCGACAGCCCGTTCAAGAAGCCCCCGGGAAATGTCGCCCAGACCATGGCCGTGCAGTTCGGCGGGATGGGCGTGCTGCTGGTGCTGGTGCTGCCGGAAGTGGCGCTGTTCATCGCCCAGTCAATCATGGGCAGCATGGTGCCCGGATGGATCAACCTTGTGCTGGGCCCGGTCCTCGGACTGGCCCTCTTCGTGGCAGGCGTCGGCCTCGGCGGCAAGTGGCTTGACGCGCGCGGCCCGGAACTGCTGGCCCAGCTCGCAGTCAACCGATAGGCCGGCCACGGGCATGATGTAGTAATAGGGACGCGGAAAGGCGGTTGGCCATGGAAATCGTGATTCTTCCCGGGAGCAAGCAGATCGGAGCCCTGGCGGCGGACGCCGTCGAGGACCTGCTGCGCCGGAAACCGGAAGCTGTCCTGGGCCTTGCCACCGGGTCCTCCCCGTTGCCGGTCTACGACGAACTTGCCCGCAGGCACGAACAGGATGGCCTCGACTTCAGCCGGGCACACGGCTTTGCCCTGGACGAGTACGTGGGCCTTGAGCCGGGGCATCCGCAGTCCTACCGGGAGGTGATCCGGCGCGAGTTCACGGACCGGGTGAACATTGCTCCGGAGAACGTCCACAGCCCCGATGGCTCGGCGGCTGATATCCCGGCCGCCTGCGAGGCGTATGAAGAAGCCATCAAGGCGGCCGGAGGCGTGGATCTGCAGCTGCTGGGGGTGGGGACCGACGGCCATATCGGGTTCAACGAGCCGGGCTCGTCCCTGCTGTCGAGGACCCGGATCAAGAGCCTGATCGAACAGACGCGCCGGGACAATTCCCGGTTCTTCAAGAGCATTCATGATGTTCCCCACCATGTGCTCACCCAGGGGCTGGGCACCATACTGGACGCCCGCCACGTGATCCTCATTGCAACCGGCGCCCAGAAAGCACAGGCTGTCCGGGACCTCGTGGAGGGTCCGGTCGCCGCCATCTGCGCCGCGTCCGTGCTCCAGATGCACCCGCATGCCACAATCCTGGTGGATGAGGCCGCTGCGTCGTCGCTCCGGCTGGCGGACTACTACCGCCACACCTATGACAACAAGCCCGGGTGGCAGGGCCTGTAGCCCCGGGGTTCAGTTTTTTTGTCCGGGACAACGGCTAAGATGGATGCCATGACTAGCATGACGGATCCCCTCGAAAACGACCCGATGCGTGAGCTTTCCGGAGCAGGAACGTCCACTGCCACTATCGAGCGCGAGGAACTGCGCCAGGAAGTGGAGCCCGGTGACCGGGAACGGTTCTCCCACTACGTGCGCAAAGAGAAGATCATGGAATCGGCCGTGACGGGCGACCCGGTCATCGCGCTGTGCGGCAAGGTGTGGACCCCCGGCCGCGATCCCCAGAAGTTCCCGGTCTGCCCCGAATGCAAAGAGGTCTACGAAGGCCTGCGTCCCGGCAACGACGGCGGCAAAGGCTCGGGCGGCGATTCCGGCAAGTAGCCGGCCCTTCCTGCGGTCACCCATTCCTTGAGGTGACCGTGCCCGGCCAGGGCAACAAATCACGGTGCGCTATTCCCTGCTGCGCGCGTCCCGTGACGTGATGATCGTGGTTACCGGACCAGTGCGGCTCTTCCGGAACAGATTGGTGTTTATGTTTATGTGTCTTTCGCTGACGGCTGCCGCAACGCGGGGAATTGAGGGCTCTGCGTGACGGAGACACTCTTTGGCGGGCCAACGCTGCCACCGGCCTACCCCGAACGGGCAGCGTGGGGAACCGCGCAGAAACTCCGTGCCTGGCAACAGGAGGCGCTCGACCGGTACTTTGCGACCGGCCCCAGGGACTTCCTGGCCGTCGCAACACCCGGAGCAGGAAAGACCACCTTCGCCCTCCGTGTGGCCTCGATGCTGATCGAAGCCGGCACCGTGAACCGCGTGACCATCGTGGCGCCCACGGACCACCTGAAACGCCAATGGGCTGATGCGGCGGCCCGGGTGGGGATCGCGATCGACCCCAACTTCAAGAACTCTGACGGGCAGCACGGCCGCGGCTTCATCGGTGTGGCGGTCACCTACGCCCAGGTGGCCAGCAAGCCCATGCTGCACCGCGCGAAGACTGAGGCTGCCCGGACCCTGGTGATCCTGGACGAGATCCACCACGGCGGCGAAGCCCTGTCCTGGGGTGACGGCCTCCGTGAAGCCTTTGATCCGGCAGCACGCCGCCTTTCGCTGACGGGAACGCCGTTCCGCTCGGACACTTCGCCCATTCCGTTCGTGGAATACGCCGAGGACCGGGACGGCATCCGCCGCTCCAAAGCCGACTACACCTACGGCTACGGGAACGCCCTCCGTGACCACGTGGTCCGTCCGGTCATGTTCATGGCCTACTCCGGACAGATGCGCTGGCGCACCAGCGGCGGCGAGGAGATGGCCGCTTCCCTGGGCGAGACGGCCGTGACCAAGGACATCATTTCGCAGGCCTGGCGCACCGCCCTCAACCCGGCAGGCGAATGGATCCCGGCCGTGCTGGCCGGGGCGGACAAGCGCCTGAGCGAGGTCCGCCGGACCGTGCCAGACGCCGGCGGCCTGGTGATCGCCACCGACCACGACGACGCCCGCGCCTACGCCGGCCAGCTGAAGAAGATCACCGGCGAATCGCCCACCGTGATCCTTTCCGACGACGCCAAGGCATCCAGCAAGATCGAGGAATTCACCGCCAGCGAAAAGCGCTGGATGGTTGCGGTCCGCATGGTGTCCGAAGGTGTGGACGTGCCCCGGCTTTCGGTGGGCGTCTACGCGACTTCCACGTCCACGCCGCTCTTCTTCGCCCAGGCCGTGGGCCGATTCGTGCGTGCCCGGAAGCGGGGCGAGACGGCCTCCGTGTTCCTGCCCTCCGTTCCGCAGCTGACCGCGCTAGCGAACTCGATGGAGGCCGAACGGGACCACGCCCTGGACCGGCCGGAGAAAGAGGACGGCGACGGCCTGTTCAATCCGGAGGACTCGCTGATGGAGGAGGCCAACCGGGAGGACAAAGCCTCCGACAGCCTCACCAAAGGCAAGTTCGAGGCCCTGGACTCGCAGGCACTGTTCGACCGGGTGCTGTTCGACGGCGGCGAGTTCGGCACCGGCGGCGACATCGGATCAGATGATGAACTGGACTTCCTCGGCATCCCGGGGCTCCTGGACGCCGAGCAGGTGGGTACCCTGCTACGCCAGCGCCAGCACGAACAGCAGAGCCGCAAGAAGCTCAGGTCCACGGAGCCGGTTGCCGCGCCTGCCGTGCCGGACCACCGGATGCTGATGGACCTCCGCAACGAACTGGCAAAGAACGTGGCTGCCTGGTCCGCCCGGACCGGAACGCCGCACGGCGTGGTGCACACTAAGCTCCGCACCGTCTGCGGCGGCCCGCCGGTGGCGCAGGCCAACGAGGAACAGCTGCAGGCCAGGCTGCGGAAGCTTCAGGACTGGTTCATCGGCCGCAAGTAGGGCCGGCCATCAACGAAGGGCCGGCTCAGGCCAGGTCCACGCCGCCCAGTTCCATTTCGGCGTAGGCGTCGTCGAGGTCGTCGGCGATCCCGGCCGTCAGGTCCCGGATCACCGTCACGGAGTAGCCCGCCTGGACGGCATCCAGGGACGTGGCCATCACGCAGTAGTCGGTGGCGAGGCCCACGATCACGACGTCTTCCACGTCATGGCTCTGCAGCCAGTCGTCCAGGCCGATCGCATCCTCGTCGGCGAATGAACTGGCGGTGAACGCCACCGCGTCGTCCGGCAACGGCAGGGCGCCGGGCTTGCGGTCACCTGTCGGGACGGCGTCCTCGGGGGCAAGGATGCCCTCGAAACCGGAGTAGGCGGCCGTGAACTGGCCCTTCTGGAAATAGGCCTGGATGTACTCGGTATCCAGGTCCGGATGCAGTTCCGCGCCCTTAGTGCCGGCGACGCAGTGCGGTGGCCAGGTGTCAATAAAGTCGGGTTTCTCCGCGAAGTGCAGGCCGGGTTCGATGTGCCAGTCTTGGGTCGCCACGATGTGGTCGAACTGGCCGTGATGGGCATCGACGTACTCGCTGATTGCCCCGGCAACCTCAGCACCGCCCTTGACGGCGAGGGAGCCCCCTTCGCAGAAATCGTTCTGGACGTCAACAATGATCAGGGCGCGGGACATCAGTTCTCCTCGTAGAGAGTAGGGATAGCCGGTTCGCCGCGCTGCAGCCGGTTGACCACTGCGGGCAGTTCTGCCATGGAGTCCACGTGCCGCTGCCGGGCGCGGAACACGCCCTCCGTTCCGGTCCAGCCGGGGAGCAGCTCGCCGTTCTTGATGAACTGCTGCAGCAGCTGGCGGTCGTTGCCGTCGTCGTCGGGCCGGTGTCCCACCCCGACGATCTCCTGGGTGGCGACGCCCCGCTCGTTGAGCCGACGCAGCGCGTACTTCCTGCCGCCCTTGCTCGCCTTGTTCTTGGCGGCCTTGGCCACCGAAACGAATTCCCCGGCGTCATCCGTGCGGCTGACGAGTTTGTACACCATGCTCGCAGTCGGGGCACCGGAACCGGTAACCAGCGAGGTGCCGACGCCGTAGGAATCAACCGGTGCAGACTGCAGTGCTGCGATGGCGTATTCATCCAGGTCCGAGGTGACCACAATCTTGGTGTTCTCGTTGCCAAGGTCGTCCAGCAACTGCCGGACCCACTGGGCCTGCGCCACGAGGTCCCCGGAGTCCAGCCGGACTGCCCCCAGCTTGGGGCCCGCAAGGTCAACGGCCGTGCGGACGGCCGTTTCGACGTCGTACGTGTCCACTAGCAGCGAGGTTCCGCTGCCGAGCGAGGCGATCTGCGCCTCGAACGCTTCCCGTTCGGTGTCGTGGAGGAGCGTGAAGGAGTGGGCGGCGGTGCCCACGGTCTTGATGCCGTAGCGCCGCCCGGCTTCCAGGTTGGAAGTGCTGTCGAAGCCGGCGATGACGGCTGCGCGGGCGGCTGCGGCCGCGGATTCCTCCTGGGTCCGCCGGGAGCCCATTTCGATGCAGGGGCGGGTGCCTGCTGCAGTGATCATCCGGGACGCTGCCGAGGCGATGGCGCTGTCGTGGTTGAGCACCGAGAGAATGTACGTCTCCAGGATGCAGGCCTCAGCGAACGTGGATTCCACAATCAGGATGGGGGAGTGGGGGAAATATGCTTCGCCCTCCGCATAACCCCAGATGTCGCCGGTGAAACGGAACCCGGCCAGGTAGTCCAGGGTTTCGGCGTTGACCACTCCGGTGCTCCGGAGGAAATCCAGCTCAGGGCCGCCGAAGCGGAAGTCCGCGATGCCCTCCAGCAACCTGCCCGTTCCGGCCACGATCCCGTAGCGGCGGCCGTCCGGGAGCCGGCGGGCGAACGCCTCAAACACCGACTTCCGGTGCGCGGCGCCGGAGTACAGGGCCGCCTGGAGCATGGTCAGCTCGTAGTGGTCGGTGTACAAAGACGTGCGGGGATGGTCCCAGCCAGCAGAGGTACTCACGAATTCACTCTAGTGCGCATCGCCCTAGAATGGACAGATGACCCTAAGCGTTGCGCTCGGCCCTGACACCCAGGAGAGCACCCAGACCGGAACAGTGACGTCCACCGACGCCCTGACGGCCCCGGACATTCCCTGGAACCTGGTGATCTGGAATGATCCCGTCAATTTGATGAGCTACGTGAGCTACGTCTTCCAGAGCTACTTCGGCTATTCGGAGCCCAAGGCCAACAAGCTCATGATGGAGGTCCACAAGAAGGGACGCTCCATCGTGGCGCACGGCAGCAAGGAACAGGTGGAGCAGCACGCCGTCGCCATGCATGGCTTCGGCCTGTGGGCAACGGTGGAGAAAGCCACCGGCGGCGGCAAAGACGGCGGATCCGGCAAGGGTAAAGGCAAACGTGGCTAAGGCATTCAAATACGGACTCAAAGGCATTACCGGGTACCTGGAACCCGCGGAACGGGAACTGCTGCGCAGCCTGATTGACGACGTCATCTCCATGCTCGAGCCGGCGGAAAGTGCCAGCGAAGATCCGCTGACCGCCCTGATCGGCCTGGACATGAATGTCCAGGAACCGTCGGACCGCGCGCTGCGGCGGCTGCTACCCAACGTCACGAAGAACGACGACGCCGCCTCCCTGGAGTTCCGCCAGCTCACCGAACGCTCACTGCGGGAAAACAAGATCGGCGCCCTGCGGGCGGCAGCGCTGGGGCTGGACACCAATGACGTGGTTCTTTCACCCGCCGATGCCAGGCTCTGGTCCCAGGCGCTCAACGACGTCCGGCTTGTCCTGGCCGAACGGCTGGACATCCGGGACGACGCCGACGCCGACCACGTCCACACCATGCAGGACTGGTCCCAGGCCGAAGACGTGGAAAGCTACCTGGCGCTGGTGTATAACTTCACCACGTGGCTGCAGGAATCGCTGGTGCAGGCCATGCTCCAGTCCATGGAATCGCGCGGCTGACCGGAAGCGTGTGCCCCCGGCGGCCCGTCACGCAAGTGTGACCCATCCGACATGAGTCGGACGACACAATGTGATGGCCGCACCAACAGGGAAGCCCTATCCTCGAATAATCATGACAACAGCCTCGAGCACGGATCCGGCAGCGGGAGCTGCGGCGGATTCCCCAGCGATCAGCACGGACAACAGCCCCATGGGCTCGCGGCCCATCGGCATCTTCGACTCCGGAGTCGGAGGGCTGACTGTGGCGCGGTCCATCATCGACCAGCTGCCCAACGAGTCGATCCTCTATGTGGGCGACACCGCCAACGGCCCGTACGGACCGCTGCCCATCGCCGAGGTCCGGGCCAACGCTCTGGGCGTGATGGATGAGCTGGTCGATTCCGGCGTCAAGCTGCTGACCATCGCGTGCAACTCCGCCTCCGCCGCCGTGCTGCGGGATGCCCGTGAACGGTACACGGCGCGTTACGGGATCCCGGTCATCGAAGTGATCCAGCCGGCCGTGCGCCGGGCCGTGGCCGCCACCCGGAGCGGGCGGGTGGGCGTGATCGGGACGTCCGCGACCGTTGGCTCCCGCGCCTACGAGGACACCTTCGCCGCCGCCCCGGACCTGCACATCACGTCCGTGGCCTGCCCGGCTTTCGTCAGCTACGTGGAAGCCGGCGTTACCACCGGCCCGGAACTGCTGGCCGTCGCCCGGGAGTACCTTGAACCGCTCCGCGCGGCCGGCGTGGATACCGTCGTCCTCGGCTGCACGCATTACCCGCTGCTCACCGGAGTGATCTCGTACGTCATGGGCGAGGACGTCACGCTGGTCTCCAGCGCGGAGGAAACAGCCAAGGACGTTTACCGGGCACTCGTCTCGCACGATCTGCAGCGGACACTCGAGGCCCCGCCGCAGCACCACTTCATCGCCACCGGCGAAGCAGGCCAGTTCGAAACCCTGGCCAGGCGCTTCCTGGGCCCGGAAGTGCTCAGTGTGCGGCACGTGGACCATGTCGCCGCACAGTACCCCACGGGTAGCCTGGCAAGAATAACGCCGGAGATGATCGCGGCCGCCCAGGCCGGAGCCGCCCGGCCACGGCTCTCCAACTTCGTCAGCGGATCCGCGGCCGGAGGTTTCCGCCTGTGAAGCTGACCATTGTTGGCTGCACCGGGTCCTTCCCGGGACCCGGCTCCCCGGCGTCGTGCTACCTGCTGACCGCCCACGACGGCGAGCGGACCTGGAAGATCGTGATGGACCTCGGCAGCGGCGCCCTCGGTGCAATCCAGCGGTACACGGACCTGGAGGACATCGACGCGATCTTCCTCACGCACCTCCATCCGGACCACTGCATGGACCTGTGCGGCCTCCATGTGGCTGTGCGGTGGAAGCCAGGCGGCTGGGGGCGTGACCGGATTCCGGTCTGGGGCCCTGCCGCCACGGCGGACCGGATGGCCACGGCGTATGGGCTGGAGCTTGACCCCGGCATGCACGAGGAATTCGACTTCACCAACTGGACTGAACGGCAGTCCGTCACAGTCGGTCCGTACACCGTGACGCCGTTCGCAGTGAACCACCCCGTTGAGGAGGCCTACGCCCTTCGGGTGGAGGTCACCGAACCGTCCGCCAACGGCGTTCCGGTCACCCGGGTGCTTACCTATTCGGGGGACACGGACTCCTGCGCCGGGCTGGAAGAGGCCGCGAAGGACGCGGACCTGTTCCTGTGCGAGGCCGCCTTCGAGGAAGGCCGGGACGACGATATCAAGGACGTGCACCTGACCGGCAAACGCGCCGGCGAGGCCGCAGCCGCCGCGGGGGCGCGCCGGCTCCTCCTCACCCATATTCCGGTGTGGACGTCGCAGACCAAAGTCATGGCCGAGGCCAAGCCGGTGTTCAACGGCGACGTCGCGGTTGCCGTGGCCGGAGTGCACTACACGGTCTAAAGCTTCCGGCCGGTTGGAGTGTGTCGGTCGCCAATGTGTTTTGACAGGTGTCCGGCGGGACCGCGCGGGTCGATAAGCTAAAGGCATGACTTCTGAAGCAATTGCCACCCCCGTCATTCGTGCCGATGGCCGTACCCCTGATCAGCTCCGCCCGATCAGCATTACCCGCGGCTGGTCCAAGCAGGCCGAAGGCTCGGCCCTGATCGAATTCGGCAACACCCGGGTGCTGTGCACGGCTTCCCTGACCGAAGGCGTGCCGCGCTGGCTCAAGGGGGAAGGCCGCGGCTGGGTCACGGCCGAGTACGCCATGCTGCCCCGTGCCACCAACACCCGCTCCGACCGCGAGTCCGTCAAGGGCAAGATCGGCGGCCGCACCCACGAGATTTCCCGCCTGATCGGCCGCTCGCTCCGTTCAATCATCGACACGAAGGCCCTCGGCGAGAACACCATTGTGCTGGACTGCGACGTCCTGCAGGCCGACGGTGGCACCCGCACCGCCGCCATCACCGGCGCCTACGTGGCGCTTGCCGAGGCCATCCGCTTCGCCCGCGAAAACAAGATGATCTCCAAGAACGCGCAGCCCCTCATTGACACCATCGCCGCCGTGTCCGTCGGCATCATCGACGGCATCCCCATGCTGGACCTGCCGTACGTCGAGGACGTCCGCGCGGAGACCGACATGAACGTCGTGGTCACCGGGTCCGGCAAGTTCGTGGAGGTCCAGGGGACAGCCGAAGGAGCCCCCTTCGACCGCGATGAGCTCAACCAGCTGCTGGACCTGGCCCTGCTGGGCACCGAACAGCTCGCGGCCATCCAGCGCGAAACGCTGGCGGAAGCCCCGTGACCCACGCGGCTGGCCCGGCTCCCGTGCTGGTCCTCGCCACGCACAACAAAGGCAAGCTCCGCGAACTCCGGGAGCTGCTGCGCGGGCAGGTTCCAGGGCTCGACGTCGACACGCAGGTGGTGGACGCCGGTGCCGTCGGCGCGCCGGACGTCGCCGAGACGGGCGTGACGTTTGCCGAGAACTCCCTGCTGAAGGCCCGCGCAGTCGCCGAGGCAACCGGCCTGGTGGCCATAGCCGATGACTCAGGACTTGCAGTGGACGTGCTGGGCGGCGCACCGGGAATCTTTTCGGCGCGGTGGAGCGGCCGGCACGGAGACGACGCCGCCAACCTGCGGCTCCTCCTCGCCCAGCTCGCGGATGTTCCGGATGAATACCGCGGGGCCGCCTTCGTCTGCGCGGCGGCTCTCGCCGTGCCGGGCCAGGCAGCGGATGGCGGCGGACACGAGGTGGTGGAGTACGGCCAGCTTGAGGGCTCGCTGCTGCGCGAACCGCGGGGGGAAGGCGGCTTTGGCTATGATCCGGTGCTGCAGCCGAGCGGCCTTGACCGCAGCTGCGCCGAACTGAGCCCGGAGGAAAAGAACGCCATCAGCCACCGCGGCCAGGCATTCAGGGCGTTGCTCCCGGCCATCGTCGAGGCACTGGCGGAGCATCGCTGGCGGGAGCAGGCCTAGCCTCAAGAACAACGACGCTTCAGGAACAACGACGAAGGCGCCCCACACTGTGGGGCGCCTTCGTCCTTATCCGTGTTGCCTGGCTTTCCGCAAGCCGGACCTACATGTTCGTCTTGCGATCTTCTTCCGGAGCGTGCTCCTCGATGAACTCGTCCACGGCGTCCGTGCCGAAGTGGGCGGCCTGGCGCTTGGCGGACAGCCCGCGCAGGACTTCGATGCCGATGGGGATCACGGAGACCAGCACAATGACGATGAAGATGATGTCCAGGTTGTCGCGCACCCACGGCACCCGGTCGCCCAGCAGGTAACCGAGGAGCGTGACTCCGCCGCCCCACAGCACGGCGCCGATGACGTTAAAGAGGAAGAACTTCCGCTTGCTCATCTGCGCGACGCCCACGATCACCGGAACGAAGGTGCGGATGATGGGGACGAAACGCGCGAGGATCAGCGCCTTGCCGCCGTGCTTTTCAAAGAAGGCGTGCGCGCTTTCCACGTTCTCGCGTTTGAACAGCTTCGAATCCGGCTTGTTGAAGATCGCCGGGCCGGCCTTGGAACCGATGAGGTAACCGGTCTGGTTTCCCACGATGGCCGAGACGATGATCAGCGCGGCAAAGAGCCAGATGTTGAACTTGATGGTGTCCGTGGCAACCAGGAGGCCTGCCGTGAAAAGCATGGAATCTCCGGGCAGGAAGAATCCGATCAGCAAACCCGTCTCCGCGAAGATGATGCCGCAGACCAGCAGCACAACCCAGGGGGCAAGTGCCGGGTCGGCCAGGAAAATCTGGGGGTTGAGCCAGTCAGGGAGGAACGAGGCCAGGTGCGGCTGCACGGGTCCCGCACCCCCGAGGGTGGACACGGCAAAGTCACTCATCGCATGTAGGTTCACCCCTCAAGGTTACTGGACCTCCGGCGCCGGACTTTGCCCGGTGGCCCGCGGCGTGACCATCGACACGCACGACAGACGGGGCAACGGTACCGGGGCCCGCACGGGCCGACGCTAAAGTGGAGCCGTGGGTTTGGACTTTACGGCGATCGACTTCGAGACAGCCAACGGCTTCCGCGGTTCGCCGTGTGCCGTTGGGCTCAGCAAGGTCCGCGGCGGGGTGGTGGTGGAGGAAGCCTCCTGGCTGATGCGGCCGCCCGAAAACCATGACCGGTTCGACTACCACAATGTGCGTATCCACGGCATACGGCCCGAAGACGTTGCCGGCCTGCCGCGCTTCGGCGAGCTCTTCCCCGAAATCGGCGCATTCATCGGGGGAGACGTGCTGGCGGCGCACAACGCCGCATTCGACCTGGGCGTGATCCGCTCCGCGCTGGAAGTGTCCGGCCTGCCGGGCCCTGCCTACGACTACGCCTGCACGGTGATGCTCTCACGCCGGTGCTATTCGCTCGTCTCCAACTCGCTGCCCTACGCAGCCGAGGAAGCCGGCGTCCCGCTGCTCAACCATCACGACGCGGCAGAGGACGCCAGGGCGTGCGCGGGCATCCTGATCGACATCGCGCGGCGGAACGGCGCCGGCAGCATCGCCGAACTCTTCATGTCACTTGGACTTGCGCTCCCGCATCAGCAGGCGTTCGATCCCGCCCGCGACGGCCTCTCCAAGGCAACGCTCACCGCCCTGGGGGCGGCCGGCGGCAGCGGAGCCGCGCCGGTGCGGGCGTTCAAACCGGGATGGCCCGAAGAAGGGGCCAACCCGGTGCCGAACACCGACGCCGAGCCCGGTCATCCGCTGTTCGGGCAGACGGTGGTGTTCACGGGCGAACTCGCCATGCGCCGGCCCGACGCCAAGGTCCTGTCGGCGGAGTTTGGCGCGCAACCCGAAAGCAGGGTGACCGGCCGGACCACGGTGCTGGTGGTCGGCGACGGCTTTGTGGCGTCAGACCTTCGCTCCGGCCGCCTGACAGGCAAAGCCAGGCGCGTCCTGGAGCTCCACGAGCGTGGCCAGCGCATCGAGGTGCTGTCCGAAGGCGAATTCCTGCAGATGGTGGGCGGCCAGGTTCCTGCAACCGCAGCGCTGCTCTAGCCGGGGCGTTGGCTCCGGGTGCCGGCTGCCGCACGAAGCTGCAGCGGGTCATACGGCGCAACAATGCTTCCGGTACCGGAGGGCGCCTCCTAGCCTTGCACCATGGTCAAACTCCGAGTCACCGACACTGCCGCTGACACTACCGCTGACGCGACCCCGGGCAACGGCGGCGTGGTTGCGGCGGGAAGCCGGCGCGCCGGCGTCGACTGGCGCATGGTGTTCGAATTCCCCAATCCGGTCAACGAGTACGCCGCCCGGATCACTGCCGGCCTGGTGGTGCTGCTGGCCGCCGTCACACTCCTGACGGGCTGGGGATGGGGACTGGCCGTCATCGCCGCCGGTTTCTGGATGCGCGTGCTGTTCGGCCCCAGGATTTCGCCCCTGGCACAGCTCTCCGTCAAGGTCCTGGCACCGCGCCTGGGCCGGGCAAAGCTGGTCCCCGGCCCGCCCAAGCGCTTCGCGCAGGGCATCGGGGCGGCGATTTCAACAGCCGCGGCACTGCTGTTCGCGGCAGGGCTGGCCCCCGGCGCCTGGATTCTCCTGGCCGTGCTGGTGCTGGCAGCCTCGCTGGAAGCGTTCGCGGGGTTCTGCCTGGGCTGCGCGATCTTCGGTTTCCTTCAGCGCCGCGGACTCATTCCGGCGGAAATCTGCGAAGCCTGCAACAACGTCAATTTCAACCGATAGTAACCGTGATCAGCTGCCCGGCCATTCCCCGGATGACCTCCGGGGCTTCCAGGGCTGCCAGCCACTCGGCCGGAAGGCATTCCTCGCCGTAGAAGGCACCCAGGATGTTCCCGGCAATGGAGCCGGTGGAGTCGCTGTCACCGCTGTGGTTCACGGCCAGCGCAATGGCGTCACGGAAATGCGCCTCGGGTTCAATGCCGGCTGTCTCCGGTGTCACCTCCCCTTCGGGCGCAGTGGCCAAAACCGCGTAAAGCGCGACGGCGAGGGCCTCCTCGGCCACCCAGCCCTCTCCCAGCTCGCGCACCAGGTCTTCCGGACTGAGCAGTTGGTCGGTGGCCCCCCCTGCCCCCGACCTTTCCGCGAGCTGAAGGGCCCGCTCCAGCCGGCCAAGGAGCGCCGGTTCGGCGTCGGCCTGGCCACGCGCATGGTTGAGGGCGAATTTGGCCGCTTCAGGGAGACTTTGGCCACTCATGAGGGCGTGGATCAGGAGGCTGAACGCTCCGGCGCTCTGCCGGGCCGAACGGTGCCCGTGGGTCAATGACGCCGCGTCCGAGCTCAGCTTGTAGACCGCCTCGGCAGGAACATGCGGAATGAGCCCGAACGGCGCCGAGCGCATCACGGTGCCGCATCCTTTTGAATCAGGATTCACCGGTCGGTACACGGTGCCCATTTCGCCGGTGGCCAGACCGCTGAGGCAGGCGTTTCCGGGTGCGCGCCGGTGCTTCAGGGCTGCCTGAGCGTCAATCCAGCGCGGTTGCGGGACCGGTGCAGACGGCGGGACTGGCACCCCCTGCGTCGCAAGCCAGCGCAGGTAGGCAAGCCACACGCAGGCGTTGGCGTCGGCGGCCGTCCCGTCGTTGGCCCACTCCAGCGCCTCTACGAGGCCGTCAACTGTGTACAGCGTCATCTGCGTGTCGTCCGAGAAGTGGCTGCCGCCGTCGAGCGCTGAAAAATCCTGGAGCCCTGCGGGACCGAAGCGGCTCCGGATGGTGGAAATATCATCGAATTCCACGGCGTAGCCAAGGGAATCGCCCAGGGCGCCGCCCAGCAGGCAGCCGTGGATCCGGGACTCGGGCGTCGGCGCCGTCCGGCGGAAAGGTTCAGTGCTCATGTCAGTAAATTTACCCCGGGCGGGTCACGCCCCGGTGCGCGGACAGGCGCGCAGTCGCAACGACAGGCGCCCGCCCGCTAAGCTCGGATCCAGCAAGCGTCCAGACTCAATTGGCAGAATACGTCGGACAGTACATGCCGGGTGCACCGCCGCCCGCACGCGCACCGGAATCACCGGCTGGGCAACGAAGCAAAGGATTTTTCAAAACATGACCTCCCCTGTGCCTGCACACCAGACCTCAAGTCCCGATTTGCACGCCGCTCCGGAGGCCTTCAAACCGGGGCTTGTGGCCCGCTTGTCAGCCGAGGCCTTTGGAACCCTGTTCCTGGTGATCGCAGGGCTGGGCGTCCCGCTGTTCACGATTCCGCAGTCCAACCCGCTGCCCGCCTCCCTTGCCACGGGACTGGCCGTCACCGCGGCCATGCTCGCCTTCGCGTACATTTCCGGCGGCCACTTCAACCCGGCCGTGACACTGGGCAACGCCATCGCCGGCCGCATCAGGCTGCCGGAAGCTGCGGCGTACCTCGGCGCACAGCTTGTTGGCGCCGTCGCCGGAACCCTGGCACTGTTCGGCGTCCTGCGGACTGTCCCCAAGATCGAGGACACCCGCGCCGCTTTTGACACCGTGACCGCAGGCTTCGGCGAGCATTCCATCATCCAGGCGCCCATGGCCGGCGTCCTTCTCGTCGAGGTCCTGGGCGCCGCCCTGCTGGTCGCTGTCTTCCTTGGCACCACCGCCGCGCGCAACACCAACAAAGCCGCCGCACCCTTCGCCGTGGGACTCACGCTGGCCGTCCTGCTGCAGCTTGGCCAGGCAGTGGGCAACACCCCCTTCAACCCCGCCCGGGCAACCGCGTCAGCCATCTTCAGCAACACCTGGTCCCTCGAGCAGCTGTGGCTCTTCTGGGTGGCGCCGCTGGTGGGCGCCGCGATCGCCGGCCTCGTGTTCCGCGGCTTTGCCGAGACGCCGGCGGTACCGGCCCGAACGCACGCCGGGGACGACTCCGCACTGGACTCCGACGACGACGGTCTTGACGACGACGGTCTTGACGACGACGGTCTTGACGACGACGACCTTGGCGCCGACGACCTGGACTCCGACGACCTGGACTCCGCGCAGCAGCCTTCGGCCCGTGCAGCTGACCCGCGTACGCCGGCGGCACAGCCGAAGTCGGACGGCGGCGACGCCGTCAACGACGACGCCCGCGACTTCTTCGACGGCAAGCGCGGACAGTAGTTGCCCGCCCTGCCGTGTCTGATCCGCAATACTGTCGGTACCCGCGGATAGCTTAAGAACATGCGGTTATTGCACACTTCCGATTGGCACCTGGGCAGGTCGTTCCACGGCGTCGGCATGCTGGACGCCCAGCAGGGCTTCATCGACCAGCTGGTCGAATTCGTCCGCGCGGAACAGGTGGACGTCGTCCTGATTGCCGGTGATGTCTACGACCGTGCCCTCCCGGGGGTTGACGTGGTCCGCCTCCTCGACGATGCCCTGGTGCGGCTGACGGACGCAGGAGCGCAGGTGGTCCTCACCAGCGGCAACCACGATTCCGCCATCCGCCTCGGCTTCGCCTCCAGGCTGCTGGAACGCGGGGGAGTGCACCTGCGGACCCGGCTGGCCGAACTGGACGTCCCGGTGCTGCTGCCGCTGGACTCCACGGTTGACGGTCCCGTGCTGGCCATCTACGGCATTCCGTGGCTCGAGCCCCGGCTGGTCGCCGAGCAGTTGGGCGTTGAGCCCGCGAGCCACTTCGAAGTGACGCGCGCGGCCACCGGGAAAATCCGGGCCGATGTGGGCGCCCGGGCCACGAGCAGGCCGGTCCATTCCGTGGTGCTGGCCCACACTTTCGCGAGCGGCGGCATCAGCTCGGACAGCGAACGGGACCTGAGCATCGGCGGAGTCGGCGCCGTTCCGCTGGACCTGTTCGACGGCTTCGGTTACACCGCGCTGGGCCACCTCCACGGCAGGCAGTCGCTCGCGCCGACTGTCCGGTATTCCGGATCGCCGCTCGCCTACTCGTTCTCCGAGGCGAAGCACCGCAAGGGTGGCTGGCTGATCGAAGCGGATGCCACGGGCATCACCGAAGTCAGTGAGGTCCTGTGGGACGCCCCGCGCTCCCTGGCCGTACTGCGGGGCACGCTGGACCACCTGCTCTCAGCAGAGGAGCATTCCTGGGCCGAAGCCGCCTATTGCCAGATCACCCTGACGGATGCCCAGCGTCCCGCCCAGGCCATGGACAAACTGCGGGCCCGCTTTCCGGACACACTGGTTCTGGGCTTCGATCCCGAAGGCGCGGTTGCCGACGCCAGGACGAGTTACAGCAGCAGGCTCGCCGCAGCGGAGGACGATCTTTCCATCTGCTGCGGCTTCCTCGAACACGTTCGCGGCCGAAGCACCGACGACGCCGAAGCTGCCGTCCTGGGGGAAGCCCTCGAAGCCGTACGCCTGGAGGAGATGTCACGATGAGGATCCACCGCCTCGAAATTTCCGCGTTCGGCCCCTTCGCAGGCACCGAGCACATCGACTTTGACCGGCTCAGCGCGCACGGACTCTTCCTGCTGAACGGGCCCACCGGCGCCGGCAAGACCAGCGTGCTCGATGCCATCTGCTTTGCCCTCTACGGATCCGTGCCGGGCGCACGCCAGGAAGGCAAGCGCCTCCGCAGCGACCACGCCGATGCCTCTGCCGAACCACGGGTCACATGTGAGTTCTCCGCCAAGGGCAGGCACTTTGAAGTGTCACGGATCCCGGCCTGGAACAGGCCCAGTGCACGGGGCAGGAACGGATTTACGGAGCAGAAGGCCAACACCCTCCTGCGCGAACGCGTGGACGGGCAGTGGATCGAGAAGTCCGGCCGGAACGATGAAGCCGGAGCGGAAATTAGTTCGGTGCTGGGCATGGACCGGGACCAGTTCACCCGGGTGGTCATGCTGCCGCAGGGCGACTTCGCCGCCTTTCTCCGGTCGAAACCCGCGGACCGGCTCGACCTGCTCCAAAGCCTCTTTGGTACGCAACGGTTCGAAGCCGTGGAACAGGAACTTGCCCGCCGGGCCGCCGATTCCCGTGCGGAGGTCGCCGGCCTGAACAACCAGTTGGACCTCCTGCTGGCACAGGCCCGGTCCGAAGCGGCGCCGCCGGAACAGGACCTGCCGGGCGCCCTCCCTCAGCCGGAGGGCCCGGAGGAACTCCTTGACTGGCTGCAGGAGGCCGTTGCGGCCAGGGCAGCGGCTCTGCAATCCGCAGCGGAGCAGGCGGAAGCGCAGCGCACCGGGAGCGCCAGACGCCTCGAGGCTGCCGCCGCTCGCACCGCCCGCCAGGCGAAACTCTCGGCAGCAGAACGGCGGCGGGCCGCCGCAGACGCCGCAGCCCCCGAGCTCGAGGGAAAATCTGAGCGCCTTGGCCTGCACCGCAAGGCCGAAGTGCTTGGTGGCCAACTTCACGCCATGGACAGGGCCGGGGACGCCGAAGAGCGGGCTGCCAGGGCGATGGCCGAGGCGGCCGACAAACTGCACGCGGCGGTACTTCTGGACCCGGAGCTTGTTGCCCTGTCCGCCGCCGGCCAAGGCAACGGCGGCCCGGGCGAACCATTCTTCGAGGCTGAAGTACTGCGCAGCGAGCTCAGCCGCCTGAGGTCCCTCCGCGCTGTGCTCGAGGAACGCCTGCCTGACGAGGCCAGGCTGGACGGGATGGTGGCCCGCAGGACCGAACTTCAGACGACGTTGAAGCAGCTGGGGCAGGCAAGCCGGGCCGGCGCGGCTGCCCTTGATGCACTGCGCGACGAGGCTGCCGTGCTGCTGGCGCGGGTGCAGCCCCTCGAGGAGCTCGCTGCGGAGGCCCAGCTGCGGACCAAGGAAGCCGCGGCCGCAGAAGAACTCGTGGCCATGGTCAGCCGGCACACCGCAGCGGTCCAGGTATGTTCCGGCGTTACAGAACGGCACCGCCTGGCCCGGGATGACCACCAGAACCACCGTCAGCGCTGGCTGGATCTGCGGGAAGAGCGGCTCGCCAATGCCGCTGCGGAACTCGCTTCCCAGCTGCTGCCGGCCGAGCCCTGCCCGGTGTGCGGGAGCCCCGAGCATCCGTCTCCCGCGCCCGCGGCCACGGCGGCGTTGGCCGTCGCTGAAGCGGAACGGGTCGCCCAGGAGGCCTGCGAGGCAGCAGAAGCGGTCCTTGCGTCACTGGAAACGGAACTTGCCGAGGTGCGGCAGCAGGTCGCCGTCCTGGCTGCCCAAGGCGGCGACACTCCGCCGGAGGAAGCCCGCGCCGACGCCGCCCTGGCGAAGGAACGGGCGGACCAGGCCGTCCTGGCGGCCACGGAACTCGCTGCGGGCCGGGAACGGCAAATGGAACTGGGCGACCAGATCTCTGCTGCCGAATCGACGCAGGCGGCCACTGAGTCCCGCGTCGCGAAAACGGATTCCACCCTTCTGGAGGTCCTGGAACAGGCCGACGCCCTGGACGGGGCACTGCGCAAACTGCGTGCCGGCTACCCGACCCTTGGCGGCCGCATCACATCCCTGAGTGGAACAACGGCGCTCCTGGAACGGACAGATGCGGCCCGGACCAGTCTCGAACAGGCCCGGCTGCGGGCCGCGGACGCCGGCCAGCAGCTGGAGCAGGCGCTCCCGGACTCCGGCTTCGAATCCGTGGATGCGGTGCGGTCCGTCCTGCTGCCGGCCCCGGACGCGGCTGCGCTCGAAGCCGCCATCCGCGCCGGCCAGGACGAGGCCGCGCGCGTCGCGGAACTCTTCGCCGGTGAGGAGCTCACCTTGGCCGCCCGGGAGCTGGAATCGGACGGCCCGGTGGAGGCCGCGGAGCTCGAACTGCTCCGTGCCGAGGGTGCCGTCGCTGAACGAACCGCCAGGCAAGCCGTCGTGGGCGCAGGCCTCGCGGACAAGTCAGTGCTGACCGTCCGGCGGATCGCGGCGGACTACGCCCGGCTCGCAGCTTCGGGCCAGGGACCCAGGAAACGTGCAGCGCTGCTGACCGCCGTGTCCGAAGCAGCCCGCGGCGCCGGGGACAACACCTACCGCATGAGCCTGAACAGCTACGTGCTCGCGGCCAGGCTTGAGCAGGTGGCCATCGCCGCCTCGGAGCGGCTGGTCGGCATGAGCGACGGCCGCTATACCCTGCAGCACACGGACGCCAAAGCGGCCCGCGGAGCCAAATCCGGCCTGGGACTGGAGGTCGTGGACCAGTGGACCGGCCACCGCAGGGACACCGCCACGCTGTCCGGCGGCGAATCGTTCATGGCCTCGTTGGCCCTGGCCCTGGGTCTCGCCGATGTGGTGCAGCAGGAGTCCGGCGGAGTCGACATCGAGACACTCTTCGTCGACGAAGGTTTCGGCAGCCTCGACGAGCAGGCCCTTGAACAGGTGATGGACGCCCTCGAGGGGCTCCGGGACGGCGGCCGCGTGGTCGGGCTTGTGAGCCACGTGCCGGAAATGAAGCAACGCATCAACACCCAGCTGCAGGTGGTCAAGGGTCGCAACGGTTCCACCCTTCACATTTCGGACGACGCCGTGGCATGACTCGCAGGCACACGCCGGGTCCTCGTTCGCCGCGCGGAGGCCTCGGCTACAATTGAAGAGTTACCGGGTCGCGCGCATCGGGAGGAGGGACGATGCGCACTCTTGAACGAACCCGGAATAATGACCACTTCAACGTCTTTGCAGGCATCCGCCGCAACATCATCGGCCGCGGACACCGCACGCCCCGCCGCTCATTCTGAGCAGGATTTCCCGAGCCTGCCTTCGCGGACGGGTGGCCGCTACGCCCGGCTCCCTTTGCTGGCTGGCAGGGGATTCATCCCGCTGGGACTCTTCGCCCGTCTTCCCCTGGCCATGCTGACAGTGGGCGCGCTGACCCTGGTTACCGCGGTCACGGGCTCGTACGCCGTCGGCGGAGCAGCAGCCGGGGCCGTCGGCATCGGCTCGGCGCTGGGGGCCCCTGTCCTCGGTGCGTGGGCGGACCGGATGGGCCAGCGGCCTGTGCTGCTGTTCGCCGCGATTTTCAATACCGCCGCCGTGGCGGCCCTGATCCTCACGGCCTATCTCGTCCCGTCAGGCCGGGACCTGGCGGATGCGGTACCCGTCCTTGCAGCGGGTTTCGTGGCCGGAGCGAGCTGTCCCCAGGTGGGTCCCCTTGCCCGAGTCCGGTGGATGGCCCTGACCGCCCGGGGCAGCAAGGCGGGGAACGCACAGGACCTGGACGCCGCCCTGTCCTACGAAAGCACGGCGGATGAACTGACCTTCGTCCTCGGCCCTGCGTTGGTGGGCATCCTTGCCAGCCTGATCGCCCCGTGGCTCCCGCTTGCCCTCGCCGCGGCCCTGACCATCACCCTGGTTCCCGCGTTCGCCGTCCACCGCACGCACCGCGCCGTACCCCTGAGCGTGCGCCGCCGGCGTGGCACTTCCCCAGCTGCTGGCCCCGCCGCCGCCGGTTCCCCGGCTGCTGGCAGCCGGGGCGCGGGCATGGCGGCCGTAGCCCTGCCCGTCCTGGCCATGGTGTGCATGGGAACATTTTTCGGTTCCACCCAGACCGGGCTGAGCGCCTTCTCCGCTGGCTTCGCCACCGCCGAAATCGCGGGGCTCCTGTACGCCGTCATGGGACTGAGCTCCGCCGCGGCCGCACTGAGCGTTGCCTACTGGCCCCAGCGCTTCACGCTGTCAGCACGCTGGATGGTCAGCGCCGTGCTGATGGCCGGCCTCGCCGTGCTCCTGCTGCTCCCGGCCTCGGCGCTCCCGATGGTTCTGGTTCTGCTTGTACTGGGACTGCCGGTGGGTCCGCTGATGGTCACCGTGTTCGCCATCGGCGGGGTGGTGGCTCCTGCCGGGCGCCTGGGAACGGTCATGACAGCCCTCGCCAGCGGCATTGTCGCCGGCACGGCCCTGGGGTCCTCCATTGCCGGGCAGCTGGCGCAACACCAGGGGTATTCCGCAGCTTTCCTCGTACCGGTGTGCGCCGCAGCGGCGCTGTTCCTGCTCGGGGCGGCCGCCGCCGTCGTAATCCGCCAGCGCAGGAAGGCGACGCCGGCAGCCGCTGAGTAAGGCGCCGGCCCGGCGCCTTACAGCAGTTGCTTCTCGATGCGGGCGGCGCTTGCTGTCAGGGCGGCCGCCACCACAGCAGGATCCTGCGTTGAGCGGATATAGACGACGGCGACCGATGCGGGGCGGCCGCCCGGCACGTTGATGGGGGACGCCAGCGATGAAACCCCGGCAATGACTTCGTCGTGGCTTGCCGCATAGCCGCGTTTTCGTGCTTCCGCCGCCTCGGCCCGGTAGGGAATGTCCGGTGCCAACAGCTTCCAGTCCTGTTCCGTGAGCGCCGACTGGATGGCGATGCCCGGGGCTCCGGCGCTGATCGGGTGCCGCGAGCCGGGGTGCTGGACCACTGTCGCGGCCGAGTGCCTAGGCTCCACCGTCACGAGGGTGATGCAATCCTGGTGGTCCCACACCGCGATAAAGGCGGTCATGTTCAGGCTGTTGGCAAGCTGGGTCAGCTCAGGCAATGCCGCCGACTGCAACGTGCGTGAAACCCCCCTCGCCAGGACGGCCAGGCCCGGGCCGGGCTGGACCCTGCCGGCGTCGTCCCGGACCAGGAGTGAATGGTCCTCCAGCGTGCGCAGGATCCGGTACGCCACGGAACGGTGGACACCCATGGCGTCCGCGAGCTCCGCGATGGTGAGTGGCTGCTCGGCTTCCGCCAGGATTTCCAGTGCGCGGATGCCACGCGAAAGAGTCTGGGACGGGGAAGCCGGCGCGGGCGCAGCCTGTGCGCCGGCGCCTGCGGTCTGAGTCATGTTGTCCATCCTAGGCCGGGAACTGTGGCGCCCTGCCCGGAGGGTCTTGTGTTGCGCCTCACTTTGGGCTAGCGTTCCATATGGGAACTATATGTTCAACTATAGAACAATTCAAATATAGAACAGCCAAATCAAGGAATCAATGATGATTGCCAGGCCCCGCCCGGGAGAGGCTCCCGAAGTCATGGGCAGGACATCGGCCCCGCGGTCCCACCATTTCCGCGGGAGCCTCGGCAGGTTTGCCACCGGAGTCGCGATCGTGACGTTCGACGGCGCCGCCAAGCGCCACGGCATCACCGTCAATTCGTTCATGTCCGTGTCCATGGAGCCGCCCCTGGTCCTGGTCAGTATTGCGCGGACCGCCAAGGCCCACGATGAGCTGGCCGGCCGTCCGTTTACCGTGAACATCCTGGGCGCCGAACAACGGCAGTTGGCCATGCACTTCGCCGGCCGCCCGGGGCCCGAACCCCGGTGGGTGGAAGGTGGGACAGCGCCGCGGCTGTCCAGCGTCCTCGCCTACTTCGAGTGCACGCCATGGGCGGAGTACGACGGAGGCGACCACACCCTGTATCTCGGCGAGGTGGTGGATTTCAATTACCGCAACGGAGACGCCCTGGCTTTCGCCAACAGCGCCTTCACCACCATCCCGGAGAGCCAGCTGGGCATGGAGGACCTTCTGTAGCGCTGCCATCCCCGAACCTTGTGGGCCACTGACTAACCCCACTACAGCTCAACGACGACTGGAGGAACAACAATGGGCATCCGCACCGGCCAGCAGTACCTGGACAAGCTCAACGCCTTGACGCCCCATGTGGTGATCGACGGGGAAGTGGTCAGCGAGAAAATCGCCGAGCACCCCGCGTTCCGCAACGTGGCCAAGTCCTACGCGAAGCTGTTCGACATGCAGCACGACCCCGCATACCAGGAAGCCCTGACGTACGCCTCGCCCTCCACTGGCGATCTGGTGAACGCATCCTTCCTGGTGCCCAGGACGGTTGAGGACCTCCAGCGCCGGCGGAGGGCAATTTCCACGTGGGCCGAATCGTCCAACGGTTTCCTCGGCCGCTCGGGAGACTATATGAACTCTGCCCTGACGGCACTCAGTACCGCAGAGAAATGGTTCGCGCAGGCCGACCCCAAATTCGGCGAAAATATCCGGAAGTACTACGAGTGGGCGCGTGAGAATGACGTCCTGGCCACGCATACGCTGATCCCGCCGCAGGTCAACCGCTCCGTCTCGGGCTCCGAACAGATGGGCGGGCAGCTGACGGCGCACATCGTCGAGGAGCGGGATGACGGCATCGTGGTCAGCGGCGCCCGCATGCTGGCCACCATCGCCCCGATAGCCGATGAACTCCTCGTCTTCCCGTCCACTGTGCTGCGAGGCACCCCAGAGGATGCCCCCTATTCCTTCGCGTTCGCCATCCCCAACGATGTGCCGGGCTTGCGCTACCTCTGCCGCACCTCGCTGTACAACGGCGGCAGCACCCACGACGAACCGCTGGCCTCGCGCTATGAGGAGATGGACGCCGTCGCAATCTTCGACAACGTGTTCGTGCCAAGCGAGCGGATCTTCATGCTCGGCAACCCGCAGCTCTGCAATGCCTTCTATACGGAGACCGGCGCGGGTGCCCTGATGACGCACCAAGTGGTCACCCGGACTATCGCCAAGAGCGAGTTCTTCCTCGGGCTGGCGTCCGAGCTCGCCGATTCGATCGGCATCGACGGCTTCCAGCACATCCAGGAGGACATCGCGGAACTCATCATCGACGTCGAAATCGGCAAGGCGCTGGTCCGGGCGTCCGAGGCGGACGCCCAACTCAACGAGGCCGGCATGATGCTGCCCAAGTGGTCCACCCTGAACGCAGCCAGGAACTGGTACCCCAAGATCGCCCAGCGCTTCCCGCAGATCATCCGGAAGTTCTCGGCGTCGGGGCTCATGGCGCTGCCCGGTGAGGCTGATGTCAACAGCGAGGCCAGGGCGGACATCGACACGTACCTGCAGGGCAAGACGCTCACCGGCCCTGAGCGCGTCCGCCTGTTCAAGCTGGCGTTCGACGCGTCCATCTCAGGGTTCTCGGGTCGGCAGTCCCTCTACGAGTACTTCTTCTTCGGGGATCCCGTCCGGATGGCCGGCGCCCTCGTCAATACCTATGACCGGGAGCCCGTCCGTGCCCGGGTCCGGGAATTCCTCAACAGGGAGGACTGAGAGGACGGTATTGTGCGTGCCCGGACGCCGCCGCTGAGGGCGGCGACGGGGGTTCCGCAAAGAATTGAGTGCGCTTTGTCACATATTCGAGTATCCTCATACCAACTGACCGTTCGATCAGTAAATCGCACGGCCCAAACCACCTCAGGCAGTGTCACTGCCCCCAGCCACGGAGTTCCAATGACCGCAACTTCACACGTCGATTCAGAGGCGGGCCCCAGCAGCAAGCATGAGGAACGCAAAGTCCTCGCGGGCACGCTGGTCGGCACCACCATCGAGTGGTACGACTTCTTCATCTTCGCCCAGCTGACAGCAACGCTGCTGTCGCCGCTGTTCCTTGCGCCGCTGAACGACTCCAACCCCGGCCTGGCGCAGATCCTGTCCTTTGCGCTGATCGGCATCAGCTTCCTGTTCCGCCCGCTCGGCGCGATCATTGCCGGTCATCTTGGAGACCGCCTGGGCCGAAAGGCGATGCTGGTCTTCACGCTCATCATGATGGGTGCGGCGACGGCGCTGATCGGCATGCTGCCGACCTACGCCCAGATCGGTGTCTGGGCTCCGATCCTGCTGATCACCCTCCGTATCATCCAGGGCTTCTCCGCCGGCGGCGAATGGGGCGGTGCTGCCCTGATGGCAGTCGAGCACGCACCCATGAGTAAGCGCGGCCTGTTCGGTGCCTACCCGCAGATCGGGGTTCCCGTCGGCATGATCCTGGCCACGGGCCTGCTGTTCTTCCTCAACACGAGCATGTCCAAGGAAGACTTCGCCGCGTGGGGCTGGCGCGTGCCCTTCCTGCTCTCCATCGTCCTGATCGTGGTCGGGTACCTGATCCGCCGCGCAGTGGCCGAGAGCCCCGTCTTCAAGGAAATGATCGAGCGCAAGGAGAAGGCCAAGGCCCCGCTCGGCCAGCTGATCAAACACCACAAGAAGTCCGTGCTCTACTCCACCATGATCTTTATCGGCAACAACGCTGCGGGCTACCTGCTGATCGCGTTCTTCATCTCCTACGCCACCAAAACGCTCAAGATGCCGGTAGCGGAGATCCTGCTGGCCACTACCCTGGCGTCCTTCGGCTGGCTGATCTTCACGCTCGTGGGCGGCTGGCTCTCCGACAAGATCGGCCGGGTCAAGACGTTCCTCATCGGCTATGGCATCGTGTTCGCCTGGATGATCCCGATGTTCGCCCTGATCGATACCAAGAACATCATGCTGTACGGCCTGGCCCTGTTCGTCCTGACCATTGGCCTTGGCCTGTCGTACGGCCCGATGTCGGCCATGTATGCCGAGATGTTCCCGGCCAACGTCCGCTACTCCGGGATCTCGATCGGCTACGCCTTCGGTGCGATCCTGGGCGGCGCCTTCGCCGCTACCATCGCCGAAGCCCTGATGCAGAGCACCAAGTGGACCGGGTCCATCGGCATCTACATCATGATCCTGTGCGTCATCTCGGCTGTGGGTGTCATCCTCGCCAAGGAGACCAAGGGACGCCCGTTGGGCGTCAGCAGCCACCACTAGGCCACGCTGAACAGTCGACGGCGGGCACGGACCGAATGCGGTCCGTGCCCGCCGTTCTCGGTTATTGCGGCTCCCGTGCTTCAGGGCCCGTAGGGCGGAAGGTCCGCGTCGCAGTCCCCGGCCTTCAACGGCGCCTCAAGCACGAGCAGAGTGTTGCCCTTGGCTGAGAGGTTTACCTCGGCGCCATGCCGGTCCTTTGACTTGACGGTTGTCCAGCCGCCGGGAACATCCGAAAGCTTCTCCACCTTGGTGAAGTGGAACTTTTCAAGTACGGGATTCACGGTAGCCATGACCTCTGTGAAGGCGGGGGAGACCGCCTCGAGGCTCTGTTTGGATTTGTAGGACGCCGGATAAAAATCACAAACTCGTCCGTCTTTGTCGAGTTCCAGGCTTTCCGTTGACTCCCTGCTCCATTCAACGGATGGGAACTTTGCCGAGAGGGCCGCCGTCAACTCACGGGTCAGGGACCGGTAATGGGGCACGCCCTCATCGATGGACAGCGGCTCTGCGGCCGTGCAGCCGGAAAGCAGCAACACAAGGGTTGCGGCAGCAGCTGCCCATGGTCGTAGTGCCTGCATCGATAGCGCCTCCTGGCTGACGTCGGTCCCATCAACCTACTGTGCCCGGAGTGCCGGTGCCATGGGCAGGCCACCCATGGCGAGCCGCCGGTAGCACATCCATACTGGAGGTTCGCCGGCTGGACCGTCGAGACTTACGGAAAGGGACCGCAATGGGGATCTACGGTGCAGACACAGCGCAGCTGCGCGAACTGGCCAAGGCGATGCTGCGGGGGAGCGAACGGCTGGCCGCCGTGAAGAGCCAGCTCGGAACGGCCGTGGCGCAGTCCCCGTGGCGTGGTCCTGACGCCCAATCGTTCAGGGAGGACTGGCGGTCCGGGCACAGCCAGGTGCTCGCCTCCGCGATCTCCAGCCTGGAACTCAAGGCGAAAGTCCTGTTGGCCAACGCCCAGGAGCAGGAAACCGCCAGTCGGGCGTCGGGCGGCGGCCCGGGCGCGTCCGGCGGTGAGCGCTCCACTGTCGACAGCGACCGGCCAGGATCTCCGGATCCGGACGGCCTCAATGGCTACGAGCCGCTGCCCGACGACATCCCGCTCGACGATGACGCGTTGGATCCGACCAATATGGCGCAGGGATCCATCGGGGACTGCTGGCTGCTGGCGGCGCTTGGGGCCGTCGCAAAGGACGATCCCGGATTCATCCGCGATCACATGTGGGAGAACCCCGACGGCACGTGGACGGTCAAAATGTACAAAGATGGTGAGCCCGTCTACATTCAGGTGGAGCCCAGCGTGGTGAAACTCGGTGCCAAGGACGCTGACGGGACCGCCAACTGGCTTTCCGTCTACGAGAAGGCGGCAACCGAGTACTACGGCGGATCCTATTCGAGGCCATCACCGGCAAAGGTGCAGACAAGACCGGCGACGTGGGCCTCGACGAGCTGAGGGACAGGCTGGCTGATGGTCCGGTGGCGCTGGGTACGGAAGTCAGCGGAACCTGGTGGCCCCTGGACGACGAGGTTGATGACAACCGGATCGTTCCCAATCACGCCTACATCGTGGACCGGGTCGAAGAAAGGAAGGGGCAGACCATGATCCATGTGCTCAACCCATGGGGGCCGGACGGCGGGAAGTACGACGGGCACCAGCGGGCGGGGGACCTCTGGCTGACTGAAGATGAATACAAAGAGAACTTTGCCACCGTCTACTCGGCTCCATCAACGAAGGACTAGTGCGCGCCATGAATGCCGTACAGCAAATCACCGCAAGCCAAGGGTCCCAGCCGACGTTCGCGGGGGTCCACGTGGGAATCTTCCAGGCCGGCCAGCCGGACGGTGTGCTGACCGTCCGGCTCCTGCTCAGGAACGAGAGTGAAAACCGCTATGTCGATGTCGTACCGGGTGGCGCCGTGGATCTTTTCGGCCAAGGCGTCCTGACGGTGGAGGAAATCCGGCTGGGCGGGGAATCAGGTTCCGGCCGGGACGTCGTCGTCCTGTCGTTCGAACCTTCGCCTTCTGGTCCAGCATTCTGACGGCATACGCCGGCGAACCATCCGTGAACTAGACGCTCAGGAAGTCGATAGCGCCCTGCTTGAACGCCCTGCTGGTGATCACGTTGCTGTGGTTCCGGCCCGGAATCAGCAGCTGCTCCACGAGGGCCCCTGACTTGGCGCCCAGGTCGGCGAGCTCGGGCATGGTGGCGGCGCGGTCGTCCTTTTCGCCGGCCACGAGCAGCATGGGCATGTGCGGGATGGCTTCGGCCGGGTCGAAGGGCTCGCCCTTGATCGCTTCCACGAGGGACAGCAGCGCAAAGATGTTGTTGCTGGGCAGCCCCTGGGCCATCTTCAGCAGCCCGGCAGTGGACTCGTCCGCGATGGGTGTGCCGTCGGCCAGGTAACGCTGCGCGGCCAGCAGGTCAAAGGCGGCCAGCGGGTCCGCGATGTTGGGGCCCCCAAGCACCAGCCGGTGAACCAGTTCCGGCTGGGTGGCGCCGAATTCCCACGCGAGCCGGGACCCCAGGGAGTAGCCGATCACGTCGACACCGCTGACCGGGTCACCGTCCCGCAAAGGACGGGCGCCGGCGTCGAACGCCACCTGCAGGAGGTCCGCCCGGATCCTGCTCGGGCTGTACGAGTCCATGTCCTCCGGGGCTCCGCTGCGGCCGTGGCCGGGCAGGTCCACGGTGATGACGCGGCGGCCGGCTTCCAGCAGGGCGGACAGCCAGCCGGTGTCCTGCCAGTTGAGCCTGGTGGAGGATGAAAATCCGTGCAGCAGCAGGACAGGGCGCAGCCCGGCGTCGGTCTCCGGCTCGTGCACCTCCACGTAAAGCTGGGGGTCGGTGCCCTCCACGGTGTGGTGGTGCTGCTCGCCGGTGTGCCTGCCGCTCATGGTGTCAGTCCTCATCAAGTACGGCGCTCAGGCGGACCCGGCGCTTCGGTGCCTCTTCCTTCGGGACCGTGCCCACGATGCCGGCGGTGTTGTCCGGCACTTCAAACACAATCAGGGGCTCGCCGACATTGATCTTGTCGCCGGGCCCGCCGTGGATACGCACCACTTTACCTGCCTGCGGACTGGGCAGTTCAACAGCCGATTTGGTGGTTTCCACCTCGACGAGCGGCTGGTTCCGTTCCACCTGGTCACCCGGTGAAACCAGCCATTCCAGTACTGTCGCCTCTATCAGGCCTTCGCCGAGGTCGGGAAGCGGGAAGGAAATTTCAGCCACGGCGGTACTCCAATACTCGCTGGATGCCAAAGAGGATCCGGTCAATGTTCGGGATGTATTCGTCTTCCAGGTCGCCGGAGGGATACGGAACGTCGAAGCCGGTGATTCGCTCCACGGGAGCCTTGAGCGTGTCGAAGCAGCCCTGCGTGATCAGCTGGGCCACTTCGGCGCCCAGCCCCGAGGTCAGCGGCGCTTCATGGACGACGACGGCGCGCCTCGTCTTCCGCACGGACGCCGTCAGCGCCGCTTCGT
This sequence comes from Arthrobacter sp. ISL-69, assembly GCF_018613775.1. NCBI lineage: Bacteria > Bacillati > Actinomycetota > Actinomycetes > Micrococcales > Micrococcaceae > Arthrobacter > Arthrobacter sp. ISL-69. The sequence continues at coordinate 120,594 of NZ_JAGGPO010000015.1, read as the reverse complement.
CGATGGGCTTCAGCCAGCGAAGGTCCAGGATTTCAATGTCGATCCCGTCCTCGGCGGCGAGCTCGGCCACCTGCAGGCAGCGGGCCACCATGGCACCCCAGGCGACGAGGGTCAGGTGCCGGCCCTCGCGCATGACCTTGGCGCCGGTGGGGGAGCCGGACGGGTCCGCTGAGTCGAAGTTGACCTCGCCCTTCTGCCAGTAGCGGGACTTCGGCTCCATGAAGATCACCGGGTCCGGCCGGGTGGCCGCGTACTTAAGCAGGTGGTAGGCCTCGTGCGGGTTCGACGGCGAAACCACCTTGAGGCCCGGAACGTGGGCGAAGAGTGCCTCGAGGCTTTCGCCGTGGTGTTCGGGGGCGCGGATGCCGCCGAAGCTGGGCACGCGCAGGGTGATGGGCATCGGCATGGTGCCCCGGCTGCGGTAGTTCATCCGGGCGATCTGGCAGACGATCTGGTTGATCGCCGGATAGGCGAAGCCGTCGAACTGGACCTCGGGGATCGGGTGAAAGCCGGCCATCGCAAGTCCCACGGACATGCCGAGGATGCCGGACTCGGCGAGTGGGGTGTCAAACACCCGGCCGCTTCCGTACTTCGCCTGGAGCCCGTCCGTAATGCGGAACACGCCGCCCAGCCGCCCGCAGTCCTCACCGAAGATCAGCGTTTTCGGATTCCCGGCCAGGACCTCGTCGAGGGCGCGGTTCAGCGCCTGCTGCATGGAAAGCTGTTCGACTCCGCGGCGTGGAGGTCCATCGGCCATGGCGGCCTCGCTTTCAAGGATGGCGTTAGACATGGTCGGACTCCTCGCGCCAGTTGGCTGTCTGGGCCTGCAGTGCAGGTGTGGTTTCCTGGAAGACCAGGTCGAACATTTCGCTGCCGGGTCGGGAGCCGAGTGCCTGGATGCCGGCACGGATTTCTTCCTCTTCGGCCTTGGCTGCTGCGAGGGCTTCGGCGAAGAAGGCCTCGTCGGCGACGCCGTCGGCGAGCAGCCGCTTCCGGAACCGTTCCAGCGGGTCCTCCCCGGCGCCGTCGCGCTCCTCGTTGAGGGAGCGGTAGCGGCCCGGATCATCAGAGGTGGAGTGTGGGCCGCGCCGGTAGGTCATGGCCTCGATCAGCACGGGGCCGTTGCCTGCCCGGCAGTGAGCGAAGGCGCTCCGGGTCGCTTCGACGACCGCGACGACGTCGTTCCCGTCAATCCGCAGCGCCGGAATGCCGTACCCGGCTGCGCGGGCGGCGACGGAGCCGCCAGCCACCTGGCGTTCGGTGGGGACCGAGATAGCCCAGCCGTTGTTCTGGACGAAGAAGACCACGGGAGACTTCATGACTGCCGCGAAGTTCATGGCTTCATGGATATCGCCCTGGGAGGAGGCGCCGTCGCCGAAGTAGGTCATGGCCACGCCGAGCGTGGCGTCGGCGGTGACGGACAGCGTCTGGCCGTGGGCCCAGCCCACGGCGTGGAGCACGGAACCGCCCACTACGGCCTGGATCGGCGCCAGCCGGGATTCCTGCGGATCGTAGAGCCCGCCGTGCCAGGTGGCCTTGTGCGTGGACATATACGCCACCATGTCCACTCCCATGGCCCGGGCCACGCCCATTTCGCGGTAAGTGGGAAAGACGAAGTCGCGGGTGGTGTCCACGGCGTAGCCGCTTCCCACCTGCGCGGCCTCCTGGCCGAGTTCGGGCGCGTAGCCGGGGATGAGCCCCTGACGCTGCCAGGCGATGGCCGAGGTATCCAGGTGCCGGACGGCCGCCATCAGCGAATACAGTTCGCGGAGCTGGCCGGCGGTCAGCGGCTCGGTCGGAAGGCCGAGCGGTTGCTCGGAGTGTGGTTCCGACGGCGGGACGGCGTGGTTGCCGGCGGTCGGGGAAAGCGGGGTATCCATAGCTGTGACCCTAGTCACCCGCGTAGGGCTGGGCAATCAGCTCAGGGATCATTGACCAAATTGCCGAAAGCTGCCAGCAGTGGAGCCGAACCGGATAGCAATTTGCCTAATGGAATCGGGATCGGTCCGCGGGCCGTGTCACCCAACTAGGTAGCAGTTAATGTCGTTTTGAGCGCTCATAACGACATTAACTGCGACCTAGTTGGGCTTCGACGTGGCCGGGGTGCAGTTACGGGGTTGGGCTGTCCTGGCGCGATGCGGCGACCTTGGCACCTATCCGGCACGCTGCGGCGATCGCGGCGATCAGGATGATGGTGCTCACCAGCTGACGGCTGCTATCGGCGTTGCTGAACCCGACGGCGAAGATCAGGGCCAGCAGGACCAGCCCGAAGATCGTGAGGCCCGGGAAGCCCTTCATGCGAAGCGGAAGTTCAGTGCCGTCGCGGTCGGCCCGGCGGCGCAGGATCAGCTGCGAGACGAGGGCGGAGCCCCAGACCATGAGGCAGGTGGAGCCCACGAGCTGGAATAGTGCCGGCAGGATCTGCTCCGGGAAAAGGAGCTCCAGCACGGCGGCAATGAAGCCGAAGGCCACGGACACGCCGACAGCGACCATCGGCACCCCGGCCTTGTTCAGCTTCGAAAGGAAGCGCGGGGCTTCGCCGCGTTCGGACAGGGAATAGATCATCCGGGAGGCGCCGTAGAGGTTCGCGTTGAGTGCGGACAGCAGCGCGATGACGGCCACGAGGGTGATGGCTGTGCCGGCGCCGGGGATCCGGGCTGCATCGAGGACGCCGGCGAACGGCGACGCCAGGGAATCGGACGTGGCGGGCAGGACGGCCGCGATGACAAAAACGGAGCCGATGTAGAACACGAGGATCCTCCACACCACCGTGCGGATGGCCTGGCCCACGCTGTGGCGCGGGTTCTCGGTTTCAGCGGCCGCGACGCTCACGATCTCCGTGCCGCCGAAGGCGAAGATCACAACGAACAGCGCAGCGGCAATTCCGCCGAGGCCTTCGGGGGCGAAGTTTCCGGTGATGTTGGCCAGGCCCGGACTCGCCACGTCCGGAAGCAGGCCCAGGAGCAGCGCGGTGCCGACACCCAGGAACAGCAGGATCGCGGTCACCTTGAGGATCGCGAACCAGAACTCAAATTCGCCGAAGTTGCTCACTCCCGCCAGGTTGATGGCGGTGAAGAGGGCCATAAACGCCAGGGCCAGGACCCAAATGGGAATAACCGGCCACACGGTGAAAAGCAGGCCGGCCGCGCCGAGGGCCTCGGCCGCGATCACCACTACCAGCTGCAGCCACCAGAGCCAGCCCACTGTGGCCCCTGCGGTCCGGCCCATGGCCTTCTCGGCGTAGACGGAAAAGGCGCCACTGTTCGGGTTGGCGGCGGCCATTTCGCCCAGGGCCCACATCACCAGGATGATCAGTGTGCCGGCTACGAGGTAGGAAATCAGCACGGCAGGCCCCGCAGCCTGGATGCCTGCTCCCGAGCCGAGGAAGAGGCCGGCGCCAATGGCGCTTCCCAGCCCCATCATGGTGAGCTGGCGGGGTTTCATGCTGTGCCCGAGACTTGTGGTGGGGCGCACTGCGGTGGACTTCATTGTCATGCTTGCGAACCTTCTTGTGGTCGGTGGTGTGGTCCTTTTGGGACAACTTGAATTTACCGCCCCCGCACGTCTCTTCGCTCGCCGTTCATGAGAGCATGGTGGCAGTTTGCAGGTACGTCGTCGTTTTATTCGGTGATTTGTGACCTGGCCGGCCAGCTTGGAAGGAAATTCGATGAATGTGGACGCGGTGGACGCCAAAATTGTCCGGTTCTTCACGGATTCGCCCAGGGCCTCGGTGCTTGAAGCCTCGCGGGTTTTGAAGATCGCCCGTGCCACCGTCCAGTCGCGGCTGGACCGGATGACCGCGGGCGGGGTCATCGGGTCGTGGGTGCCCCAGCCGGATCCGGCCCACTTCGGCTACCCGGTGGTGGCGTTCTGTTCCCTCACCATCAACCAGGACCTGGGGCATGATGCGGTGGTCGAAGCGTTGGCCCGCATCCCCGAACTGATCGAGATCCATACCGTGTCCGGCAGTTCGGACCTGATGGCCCGGATCGCGGCCAGGTCCAACCCCGACCTGCAGCGCGTCCTGGATGCCATGATCGCCACCAGGACGGTGTTGAGGTCCTCGTCCGTGATTGTCCTGAACACGCATTTCGAGGGCCGGACGCTGCCGCTGCTCGAAGCGGCCGCCGCAATGTGACCTGAAACATTTTGCCTACGGGCCCGGCAGTCGTACCATTAGTTCTAGTCAGTTTGACTATAACTAACCTAAGGCGCCCGGCGGGCGGGTGCCTGACGAAGCCCAGAGGCGCCGCCGGGCGCGAGGAAAGCGGGTGAACCGCCGTGTACACAAGCTCAGCCAATGTTGCCGAGCGGCAGGCCGCACCGCCGTCGCTGGCTATTTCCACGGTGATCTTCGCCCTCCGCCCCAGCGAGAAGTCCGGCCGCCCCACCCTGTGGATTCCGTTGGTGCGCCGGATCCGTGAGCCGTTCAAGGGACTGTGGGCACTGCCCGGAGGCCCGCTGACCCACGCCGAATCCCTGCAGGACGCGGCATCGCGGAACCTGCGGGAAACCACCGGTCTGGCGCCCAGCTACCTTGAGCAGCTTTACGCCTTCGGCGGGCTCCACCGCTCTCCGACGCAGCGCGTGGTGTCCATCGTGTACTGGGCCCTGGTGCAGCCTACGGAAGCAGCGCTCGCCGACGAGTCCGAAAACGTCAGGTGGTTCCGTGCGGACCGCCTGGGAGACCTGGCGTTCGACCACAACGCGATCGTGGACTACGCCCTCTGGCGCCTGCGGAACAAGCTGGCCTACGGCTCCGTTGCCTACCACCTGCTGGGGGAGTACTTCACCCTCGCCCAGGTCCGGGAAGTCTACGAAGCGGTCCTGGACCGCGAACTGGACCCCGCCAATTTCCGCCGGCAGCTCAAGTCCACGCCGGAGATCGAAGAAACCGGCGAATACCTGCAGGGCGGCAAGCACCGCCCTCCCCGCCTCTACCGCTTTACCGGCCGCCCCGGCCTTGACCCAGATAACAGGAGCACACCATGAGCAGCGTCAACACAGCAATCCAGTTGATCACTCGCGAACAGGCCGAACAGAAAGCTCTGGGTCTGGCGACCGGAGCCGCCGCCACCTGCAGCCCGGCACTGGCCCGCGGACCATGGGACTACGATCTTGCCGAGGCCCTCGCCGGTGTGCCCGCATACGGCCCGGGTGCCTCGAGCACCGATGTTGCCCCTGCCGCCACCCCGCGCCAGGGCCAGCTGCCCGAGGAATACAAAAGGGCCAGCGACGCCGAACTGGACGCACGCATCCGGGCGGCCAAGGCCACATTGGGGGACAAAGCCGTCATCCTCGGCCACTTCTACCAGCGGGACGAGGTCATTGAGTACGCCGACTTCGTGGGCGACTCCTTCCAGCTGGCCAATGCCGCACTGACCAAACCGGACGCCGAGGCCATCATCTTCTGCGGCGTGCACTTCATGGCGGAAACCGCGGACATCCTGTCCAAGCCTGACCAGGCCGTCATCCTGCCGAACCTCGCCGCCGGCTGCTCGATGGCGGACATGGCAGACATCGATTCCGTGACCGAATGCTGGGAGCAGCTGGAAGAGCTCTACGGCACCGAGCCCGACGCCGACGGCCGGGTTCCGGTCATCCCTGTCACCTACATGAACTCCTCCGCCGCCCTCAAGGGCTTCTGCGGGGAGCACGGCGGCATCGTCTGCACGTCCTCCAACGCCGCCACCGTCCTTGAATGGGCCTTCCAGCGGGGCCAGCGGGTCCTGTTCTTCCCCGACCAGCACCTGGGCCGCAACACTGCCAAGGCCATGGGCGTGCCGATGGAGCAGATGCCCATGTGGAACCCGCGCAAGGACCTCGGCGGCAACGACGAACAGACCCTGCTCGATTCCCGCGTGATCCTCTGGCACGGCTTCTGCTCGGTGCACAAGCGCTTCAACGTGGCCCAGATCGAGAAGGCCCGCGCCGACTTCCCGGGCGTCAACGTGATCGTCCACCCTGAATGCCCCATGGAAGTTGTGGACGCCGCCGATTCCGCCGGATCCACCGACTTCATCAAGAAGGCCATCGCCGCCGCCACGGAACCCACCACGTTTGCCATCGGCACCGAGATCAACATGGTCAACCGGCTGGCAGCGGAGTACCCCCAGCACACGATCTTCTGCCTGGACCCGGTGATCTGCCCGTGCTCCACCATGTACCGGATCCACCCGGGCTACCTCGCCTGGGTGCTGGAGGGGCTGGTCAACGGCGAAACCCTGAACCGCATCACCGTGGATCACGACGTTGCCGCTCCGGCGCGGGTGGCCCTCGAGCGGATGCTGGCGGCGCGGCCGTGACCAGGCCCGGTGTGGCCCGGCCAGCCGCGGCCGACGGCGGTGCGGCCCGCAACGGGGGCACCGCGCCGCACCGACTCGTGGTGGTGGGCAGCGGCATCGCGGGGCTGTACGCGGCGCTGCTGGCGGCCGACGCCCACGGAGGCGCCGCGGCGGAGGTGGTCCTGCTGAGCAAGGGGCAGCTGGAACACAGCAACACGTTCTACGCACAGGGCGGCGTGTCCGCCGTGCTGGAATCCGGCGAGGCCGCCCCCGGCGACTCCGTGGAGGCCCATATCGCAGACACGCTGGCAGCCGGCGCCGGACTGAACAACAGGGAAGCCGTGCGGATCCTCTGTACGGAAGCAGCACAGGACATCGCAGGGCTGCGGCGGTACGGAGTCACCTTCGACGCCGATCCGCAGGGGGACACCGCTCTGGGGCTGGAGGCTGCCCATTCAGCGCCGCGCATCCTGCACGCCGGCGGGGACGCCACCGGCGCCCGTGTTGCCCGCGGCCTGATCGCCGCCGTCCTGGAACGCGCCGTGTCCGGCCGGCTCCGGCTGGAAACCGGTGCGTTCGTCACGGAGCTGACGACGGCGGGCGGCCGGGTGGCCGGGGTTGAGTACCTTCAGAACGGCGAACTCAAGAGCCTGGATGCCGCGGGCGTGCTGCTCGCCACCGGCGGCGCCGGCAGGATCTTTGCGCGCACCAGCAACCCCGCCGTTGCCACGGCGGACGGACTGGCGCTCGCCTGGCGTGCAGGTGCCGCGGTGGGTGACCTTGAATTCTTCCAGTTCCACCCCACCACCATGGCCATGCGCGAGACAGCAGGAGGGCCTCCGCCGCTGCTGGTTTCCGAAGCTGTCCGCGGCGAAGGCGCGGTACTCCTCGACGCCGACGGCCACCGCTTCATGCCGGACTATCATCCCGACGCCGAGCTTGCACCGCGCGACGTCGTCTCCCGCAGCATCGCGCTGCACCTTGCCCGCACCGGGGCTCCCGCGGACAGCCCGGTGTTCCTGGACGCCCGGGGGATAGAGGCCGCCAGAGGCTCCGGCTTCCTGGCGCGGCGCTTTCCCACCATCAATGCCGCCACACGGGCGGCAGGCTACGACTGGACCGCCGAACCGCTTCCGGTGTCCCCGGCAGCCCATTACTGGATGGGCGGGGTGTCCACCGACCTGGCCGGACGAACCTCCATCCCGGGCCTGTACGCAGCAGGCGAGGTGGCCTGCACCGGCGCCCAGGGCGCCAACAGACTGGCCAGCAATTCGCTGCTCGAAGGATTGGTATTCGGCCGTCGCGCCGTTGAGGCCTTCCTTTCACCTGAACCGGCGCACGACAGCACTGCTCCGCGTGCTAGCTCGGCCGCGGGCGGCCTCCCTTTTACGCACGCTTCCGTAGCACTATCGCGCGACTTCACCGGGAAGGAAACCTCGCCGGCTGCGGCCGAAGGTGTTGTGACGTCTTTGCCGGATCCCGGGCCGTTTTCCCGTGACGCCCTGGGGCGGTTGATGACCGCGCATGCCGGCGTGTTGCGCAGTGGCGAGGGGCTCCGTGAGGCGGAGGCTGCGCTTTCTGCCTGGGCCGCCGTCGTCCGCCCTGAGATCGTGGCTGAAGCCCGGGACCCGCGGGAGTACGAGGACCGCAACCTGCTGCTGGCCGCACGGCTGCTTGTGGACGCCGCCCGGAACCGGACGGTATCCGTGGGCGCGCATTACCGGGCCGATACGGACCACGCGTCAGCCCCCACCCATTCCATGCAAAGGATTTCCTCATGACCACCACCGCCCCGGAAACGCCGGCCCTGACGGCCGCTGAGCTCACCGGAAGCCTTCCCGAAGCCGCCGTGCTGGGGGTGCTGCGGGCTGCGCTCGCCGAGGATGCTCCGTACGGTGACATCACCTCCCAGGTCCTCATCCCGGCGGACGCACGCGCGACGGCGGTGCTCAACGCCCGTGTCCCGGGTGTCCTGAGCGGGGGAACCGTGTTCGCCGCCGCCATGAAATTCACGGACCCGGACGCCGTCGTCGAGCTGCTCGTGGCGGACGGCGAAAGGTTCGGCGCCGGCACGCCGCTGGCCAGGGTCACCGGCAACGCCCGGGCAGTCCTGCTGGCGGAACGCGTAGGACTGAACCTGGTCCAGCGGATGAGTGCCATCGCCACCAAGACCGCCGAATTCGTGGACCTCGTCCAGGGGACCAAGGCCAGGATCACGGACACACGGAAGACGACGCCGGGCCTGCGCGTGCTGGAGCGCTACGCCGTTCGCTGCGGCGGCGGGGCCAACCACCGCTTCAGCCTGTCGGACGCCATGCTGGCCAAGGACAACCACCTCGCGGTCATCACCGGAGGGGACCCGGCGAAACTCACGGCGGTGCTCAGGGCGGCCAGAGCACAGCTCGGCCACACCACCCACTTCGAGGTTGAAGTGGACCGCATGGACCAGGTGGAGCCGGTCCTCGCCGCCGGAGTGGACACCATCATGCTGGACAACTTCCCGCTCGAGGAGCTGGCTGCCGGCGTGGCTCTGGTCGGCGGACGGGCCCGGGTGGAGGCCAGCGGCAACGTCAACCTCCAAACAGTGGCCGCTATTGCCGGCACCGGCGTGGACGTGATCTCCATCGGCGGCCTTACCCACAGCGTCATCGCCCTCGACCTGGGCCTGGACGTCGAGCTGACGGTGGGCTGAACCGCCATGATCTTCCTGGACGCAGCGGCCACCACGCCGGTCCGCCGCGAGGTGCTGGAAGCCATGTGGCCCTACCTCACCGGCGACTTCGGGAACCCGTCGAGCCATCATTCGCTCGGCGAGTCCGCCGCGGCGGCGCTCGCCGGCGCCCGGACGGGCGCCGCCAAGGTGCTGAACTGCCGGCCGGCAGAGATCACCTTCACGTCCGGCGGCACGGAGGCGGACAACCTCGCCGTCAAGGGCATTGCCCTGGCCCGGCAGGCAGCCGACCCGACCCTGAACCGTGTGGTGATCAGCGCCGTCGAACATCCCGCGGTTGAGGAATCGGCGCGGTACCTCGAACGGTTCCACGGTTTTGCCGTTGATGTCGTCCCGGTGGACGGCTTCGGGCAGGTCACGCCGGAGGCCCTCGCCGCCGTGCTCCGGCCGGAGACGGCGCTGGTCAGCATCATGTACGCGAACAATGAAGTGGGAACTGTGCAGCGGGTCCGGCAGCTCGCGGCCATCAGCCGTGAACACGGCATTCCATTCCACACCGACGCGGTCCAGGCCGCTGGCTGGCTCCCGCTGGACACGAAACTGCTGGGCGTGGACGCCATGAGCATCTCCGGGCACAAACTGGGCGCACCGAAAGGCAACGGGGCACTGTTCGTGCGGAGCCGCACCCGGCTTGAACCGCTCCTCCACGGCGGCGGGCAGGAACGCGGTCGCCGCTCCGGGACCGAGAATGTTGCCGGTGCCGTTGCGTTGGCCACCGCGCTGTCGCTGGTCCGCCCCGACCAGGGCCTGCCTGCGCGGGTTGCCGCCCTGCGGGACGACTTCATCCGGGAGGTCCTGGCCGGCGTTCCCGGCGCACAACTGACGGGTCACGCCGTGAATCGGCTGCCGTCGGTGGCTTCGTTCTGTTTCCCCGGAACCAGCGGAGAGTCGGTGCTCCTTGAGCTGGAGCGGCAGGGTGTGGTCTGCTCCAGCGGGTCGGCCTGCGCGGCCGGATCCGACGCTGCCTCGCCGGTGCTGCTGGCGATGGGCATTCCGGCCGAAGTCGCCCAGACCGCCGTCCGGTTCAGCTTTGACGCCGCGGTGACGGCGGCGGAACTGCAGGAAGCGGCAGCAGCCGTTCGTAACGCCGTCGGCAGCGTGCTGGCGCTCGGCATCCGCTAGGCGTCAGCGGTGCCGCGCGCGGCGGAAAATCCAGTGCCGCAACAGGGCAAACCGCACGGCCGTGGCCAGGATCCCGGACAGCGTGGTGGTCCACAGCTCGTCTGACATCGTGGCGTCGGGATTGAGCCAGTGCAGCACGCCAAGGCTGCCGCCCGTGATCACCAGCGCAATCACGATGACAACCAGTCCGCTGAGATGGTCCCTGGCAATTTTTCCGCGTCCGGCGATCTTGAACGTGAGGCGCCGGTTCAGGGCAGTGTTCATCACCGAGGTAATGATCAGCGCTGCGGCATTGGACAGCTGGGGTCCCAGCCAGGGCCGAAGCAGGGCATACAGGGCAAGCGATGTCACCGTGCACACGATGCCTACGCCGGTGAACCGGAGGAGCTGCCGGACTGCGGGAAAACGAAGGATGCCCGGGTAGTGCTTCGTGGCGGGGAGGCGCCGGAGGGCGGCTCCGGGAGCGGGGGCATCGGGCATATGGAGGCCGGAACCGGGCTGTTGCGTCAGCGGGGCCGCGGTCGCAGCAGGTGACTCCATCCATCAAGCCTGCCATACGGCAGCGCCGATTCCCGTCAGGCTGAGGCCCTCACCGGGTTCGTCAGTTCGCCGATTCCCTCCACCCGGCACGTGACGGTGTCTCCGGGGTGAAGCCGCGCGCTTTCGGCGGGGAACCCCGTGAGGACGAGGTCGCCGGGGTGCAGCGTCATGAAGGACGTCAGGTACACCAGGATTTCGTCCACGCCCCAGCCGAGGTCCGCTGAGCTGGCATGCCGGAGTTCCTTGCCGTTGTGGACGATACCAATGGAAAGCGCGCTGCTGTCCAGGCCCGTCACGATCCACGGTCCCGCCGGCGTGAACGTGTCCTGGCTCTTGGCGCTGATCCACAGGTCGTCCGTTTTCTGCAGCTCGCGGGCCGTGACGTCGTTGCCGACGGTATAGCCGAGGACGGCTGTCCGTGCATTTTCCAGGGTCAATCCGCGTGCCCGGCGCCCGACGACGATAGTCAGTTCCGCTTCCGGGTCCACATGCCCCACGCCCGGCGCGAGTTCGATCGCATCGCCCGGTCCCACCACGCTGGTGGCCGCCTTGTGGAACGCCTGGGGCGGATGGTCCCGGCCCGCCTGGCCGGTGTTGTGCGCCATGCCCAGGACGTTGGCCGGAACGCTGGGCGCAAGGAAGATGAATGAGTCTTCGCCAACAGTGGATCCGTGCTGCCAGCCTGTCCGCGGAGGATCCCCGGCGTTCGCCAGGGACCCGGGGAACGGGCTATCGATTACCGTCCAGACCTTTCCCGCATCGCTGGCAAAATCCTGGGCGTCATTGGCCACGAAGAACTGTTCCAGCTCTGAGGCAGGGGAATGCGGACGGACTCGGGCAATTCGGCGCGTTGGCATGGCGGTCATCATGACATCCTACGTCCTGTCCGGCGCTTGGGCGCGGTGTGTCGTCCGCAAGCTGCCGGCTCAGGTCTGGGCCGTTAGGCGAGGGCGGCAGATCCGAATGCCACACTGAACCTGTCGCACCAAAGCACCACGGTGTCCAGCCCGCTGAGGTCCGTTCCCGGCGGGACGGCGTAGTTCTGGTTGCCGTGGGTTGCCTTGACTGGGCCGAGATCCAGGTACCTGCCGGAACGGTACTTGAACCAGTCTCCGCCTGCCTCGCGGTCGCTGAGCCACACTTTGACGTCGGGGCCGTCGCTGCTGGCAAGGTTCTCGAGTCTGACCACATGCGAACCGTCAGGCAGTTGCACCAGGCTCGCGCTGCCTGAGGTGGGATGTTCCTGGGACTGGAACGGCCCAGTGGCCAGAACATTGGGCCGTACGGCCGCCGTAGCGACGGGAGCGGTGATTGCAGCGGCCGGCGTTGAACCGGCCGGTGAAGTGGCGGCAGGGCGCGGCGTCAAGGGTTCATCGATCGAGCTGCTGGTGAACAGTCGCCATGGCTGGAACAGTCCCATGCCCGCAACTAGCGACACCAGGAAAGCCGCGGAGGCCAAGGCCAGGAGGGTGCGTCGTCGGGGTTTTCCCATAGTCAAAGGCTAAATGCCGTGCGAGCGTGGCGTCCCGCGGTTTTTCTTACGGTTACCTATCGGCGCGGGAGCGTGTCAGTAAAGTTCGCCCACCGGGATCTCTACGGCCAGCCGGTTGGACGGACCCGCCAGCGGGCACGCCCACGCTTCGTTGTAGGCGCAGGACGGGTTGTACGCGAAGTTGAAGTCGAGGATGAATTCGGCGTCGGGACCGGATCCCAGTACGCCGTGGAAGGCTCCCTTGATCGTGTCCAGGAGGTAGCGCCCGGCGCCGTAGCTGCCGCCAGGCTGGCCCGCCGTCGCATCCCGGAACGGCACGAAGATGCCGCCGCCGTAACCGTGCAGCTTCCAGACGGCCAGCTGGCCCATCTCCGGCAGGTCAAAGGTGCCCAGGCGCACAAACCTGACAACGCCGTCGGTCGCGGTCTCGACGTTCATTTCGCGGCCCTCGCCCTCTTTTGTCAGGGGCACGTGGAACCGGTAGATGGGGTCGTAGTCGGCGGTCCGGAGGCCGCTGAACGTGGCCTTGTCCGCTGCAGTGAGGGCGGAGGCGGGGTGCGTGCCGAACATCCGGTCCCGTTCCTGGCGCCAATACGAGTGAGCCTCGGCTGGGCTGTCCGCGGCGATTCTGCGGACGTCCTGGTACATGGCGAACGTCCGGACCCGCCAGTCGGCAATGTCCAGGGCCGAGATGTCCGCCACGCTGTCCTGGTCCGCGTCAAAGTGCTGTTCCGCCATGTCCCCAGCGTATCCCTCTTTGCGGGCGGGAAAGCCCGCACGCAAGAGCAACGCCGCCCGCGGCGGCGGGCGCGGATGCAACAACACTCCGTCCGGAACGCAGGGGCTGCGGCGGCGGCGCGGCTACGCTTGCCTCATGACAGGCAAGGCAGTAGCCCGCAGGGCCCGGTTTGGCACGGCGCTGATCGTTGTTGCCGCGGTGATGTCCGGCTGCAGCGGCGACGGCAAGGGCGAACCCGCCTGGACGGCGGGCAGCAGCCCAACGGAAAGCGCGACGCCGGCGGGCACCCCGTCGGCGTCGGCACCCGGAACAACTCCCGGAGCCTCCGCCACCGGTACGGAATCCGCGTCCCCCGACGCGACGGCGTCGGCATGGAAGGCCTTCTCCGATTCCGCCAAGAACGTCAGCTTTGAACTGCCCCAGGACTGGATAGCGCAGTCAGTCACGCCGGACCAGGGGACGCTTCCGGGCGCCCTCAAGATCGAGGTCAAGGATGCCAAGGGCAGCTACCTGGCCACACTGCAGACCGGCCTGCCATCGCCGACCGCTGCCCCGTGCGCTGAGGCGGACCGGAAGCCATATGTTGTGGTCAGCAGCGTCCCCGTGGACCTGCCGCACCGTGAGGGCGAGGGCCTCATCGCCCCGCATGTGGTGTTCCGTGTCATCCAGGGATACAGGTTCTTCGGCTCCTACGGCATCACCAACGTGCTGGGAGGAAGCGATGGCAGGGCCTGCGCCCTCCAGAACATCGTCCGCGGACCCGAAGGCAAAGGGGACGTCTCGTTCGGCGACCTGACCGCACTGAAGACCTTCGCGACCGACGAGAAAGTGGCCCCCGCCAAGGCGTTCGATACCCTGGACCTGGCGTCCAAGTACGTCAACGAGGGGTCCGAATTCGCGAATGTCCAGCGGATGCTAATGTCTCTGAAGATCAAAAGTTAGTCCCGCCGCCCTCCTGTAAACCCAACCGGCCGGCACTGGGGACTGTTCTGCCGCTACCTCACACCCCGGAGATACATGGAACGCAGCGTAGCCGCCCGGCTCGTCTTCAAGACCGTAGCTGAAACCAAAGTCGCACTGGCGGTTTCCGTCGCCAGGAACCCGGGGTATTCGTCCCTCATTGAAACGCTTTCGGTGACGTCAGGGGCGGACCAGGTTCCCGTCACGGAACTGTCCGACCATCATGGTGGGCGCTTCCACTACATGGAGTTCGCGGAACCCACGGAGGTGACGGTGGACTACACGGCCGCCGTCTCCGGGCTGGCCGTTCCGGAAGAGCCGAACCGCATGGAGCTCATCCGCTACGTCCGGCCCAGCCGGTACGCGGAGTCCGACCGGCTGCTCCCCACGGCCTATGCGGAATTCGGCGGGGCCCAGGGCGAAGAGCTTCTCCATGCTGTGCGCAACTGGGTCTTCAGCGAGCTCCGCTATGTCAGCGGCTCATCCCGCGGGACCGACGGTGCGGTGGAGACGCTCCTGCACCGCCGCGGCGTGTGCCGGGACTTTGCGCACCTGGCCATCGCCCTGCTGCGGTCCAAGGACGTCCCGGCAAGGCTCGTGGCCGTCTATGCACCCGGGCTTAGTCCGATGGATTTCCACGCGGTTGCCGAGGCCTACATCAACGGTGCCTGGTACGTCATCGACCCCACCGGCCTCGCCCCGCGGGAGAGCATGCTGAGGATCACCGCCGGCAGGGACTCCTCGGACACGGCCTTCCTGTCCACCGTGGGCGGAAGCCTGTCCCTGAGGGAGCTTCGCGTTACGGCCGTGGTGGACGGCGACCTGCCCGTGGAGGATCCCACGAAGCTTGTCGCCATCACCTGAGGCACTGCCCGGTACCTCTTATCGCCCTGTCACGGCGCCGCGCAGTTTTTCGGTGAGCCGCAGCAGCTCGCGCTGTTCGCTGGCGGTCAGCGCCGGAGTAATCAGGGCGGAGATATCGCGCACGTGCTCCCGCCCGATCTGTTTTTGCAGGTCCCGGCCGGCGTCCGTCAGCTTCAGCAGGACACCCCGGCCGTCCTGGGGGGCCGGCATCCGCTCCAACAGTCCGCGCTTTTCCAGCCTCTCCACAAGCCTGCTGAGGCTGGACTGGCTGAGCAGCACGTTGTCGTTCAGTTCGTTCAGGCGCAGCCAGCCGGAGGGGCAGCGGGAGAGCGTGAACAGGACGTCGTATTCATTGACCGCCAGTTCCTTGAAAGCAGGGCCGGACTGGAGCCTGCGCATCACCGCCACCTGGGCGCGGAACAGCGATTCCCAGGTTTCGGCGGCGAGCCGTACAGGCGACCCGCCTGGCTGGGCGCCCATCAGGCGTCCTGCGCCGTCGGCTTGCTCAGGGTGTCCTCCTGCACCTGGGCAGCCATCCGCGCTGCCACCCGCCCTGCATGCGTGGGCGGTTCCGGTACATGGGCGGGCGTGAGGGCCGCGTACTCCTTGCGCAGCACCGGCAGGACTTCCTCGCCGAACAGGTCCAGTTGTTCCAGCACGGTCTTCAGCGGCAGGCCCGCGTGGTCAATCAGGAAGAGCTGGCGCTGGTAGTCGCCGAAGTACTCACGGAACGTGAGGGTCTTTTCGATGACCTCCTGCGGGCTGCCGACGGTCAGGGGTGTCTGCGACGTGAAATCCTCCAGTGAGGGGCCGTGGCCGTAGACGGGCGCATTGTCGAAGTAGGGGCGGAACTCCTTCACGGCGTCCTGGGAGTTCTTGCGCATGAAGAACTGTCCGCCCAGTCCTACGATGGCCTGGTCGGCCTTGCCGTGGCCGTAGTGCTCGTAGCGTTCGCGGTAGAGGCTGATCAGCTGCTGGTAGTGCTCCTTGGGCCAGAAGATGTTGTTGGCGAAGAATCCGTCGCCGTAGTACGCGGCCACTTCCGCAATCTGCGGAGTGCGGATGGAGCCGTGCCACACGAAGGGGGCCACGCCGTCGAGCGGGCGCGGAGTGGAGGTGAAGTTCTGCAGTGGCGTGCGGTGCTTGCCGGACCAGTTCACCGTGTCTTCATCCCAGAGTTTGCGCAACAGGCTGTAGTTCTCGATGGCCAGCTCGATGCCGTCCTGGATGTTCTTGCCGAACCAGGGGTAGACGGGGGCCGTGTTGCCGCGCCCCATCACGAGGTCCACGCGGCCGTCGGCCAGGTGCTGCAGCATCGCAAAGTCTTCGGCGATCTTCACGGGGTCGTTGGTGGTGATCAGCGTGGTGGCAGTGGACAGGATGATGCGTTCTGTCTGCGCCGCGATGTACGCCAGCGTGGTGGTGGGGGATGAGGAGAAGAAAGGCCGGTTGTGGTGCTCGCCGATGGCGTAGACGTCCATACCGATCTCTTCGACTTTTTTGGCGATGGCCACGGACGCCTTGATGCGCTCGTGTTCTGTGGGCGTGCGCCCCGTGGTGGGATCAGTGGTGATGTCACTGACACTGAATACGCCGATCTGCATGATGTGCCTTTCCGATTTCCGAACTGTTCCGGGTCTTGTTCCAGTGTAGCCGATTTACATGCATTTGCATCTATCGGTGAGTGTAACGTCCGGCACGCCAGGATATTCCCGCACGGTTAAGCAGCAGTGCCCGTACCACCGGGGCGGCACGGGCACTGCTTTTCATCGGGCACTGCTATTTTTCAGGCGTTGTCATGATTGAGCCGCTGATGCTATTCGGGCTCTCCGGCCGCAGCCCGGCGGCCGGAGACCTTGGGAACCGTCCCCGCTGTCCAGTCGACGAACTCTGCATCGACGTCAACCGCCGGCCCGAAATCAGGGCGTTCGTGCATCGCGCGGAGCAGGGCCTTCCTCTCCCGGCGCCCCTCCACCAGCCGGTAAAGCACCGGTACCAGGACCAGCGTGAGAGCGGTTGAGGAGATCAGGCCGCCGATCACCACGATGGCCAGCGGCTGGGAGATAAAGCCGCCGCCGCCGGTCAGTCCCAGCGCCATGGGCGTCAGTGCGAAGACGGTGGCCAGGGCGGTCATCAGGATGGGACGGAGGCGCTGCCGTGCGCCGTGCGTGATGGCGTCGGCCACGTTCATCCCCGGCTGGCCGTTCCGCGGCTGGCGGTACTGGTTGATGAGGTCGATCAGGACGATTGCGTTGGTCACCACAATGCCCACCAGCATCAGCATGCCGATCAGTGACGGCAGGCCGAGCGGCACCCTGGTTACCAGGAGCAGCGCGATTGCCCCGGTCGCCGCAAACGGGACGGACACCAGGAGGATCAACGGCTGGATGAGCGACTTGAAGGCGGCCACCATGATCACGTACACAATGGCGATGGCGGCAAGCAGGGCCAGGCCCAGCTGCTGGAATGATTCCGTCTGCTGGGTGGTGGCCCCGCCGATCTCTGCCGTGACGCCCGCGGGAAGCCCGACCCCTTTGAGCCGGTTCTGCACCTCTGCGCTGACCTCGCCGAGGTTGGCGCCCGACGGTGTGACTGAGACGCGGGCGGTGCGCTGGCCGTTGCTGGCGGTGATGGAAACCGGGATGTCCACTTGTTCCACGGAGGCAATGCTTCCCAGCGTCACGGCTCCGCCGGACGTGGGCAGCGGAATGTTCCGCACGGCGCTGACGCTCGTGAAGCGGGTGCCCTCCCCGATCTGCACCGGGA
This sequence comes from Arthrobacter sp. ISL-69, assembly GCF_018613775.1. NCBI lineage: Bacteria > Bacillati > Actinomycetota > Actinomycetes > Micrococcales > Micrococcaceae > Arthrobacter > Arthrobacter sp. ISL-69. The sequence goes on along the minus strand of NZ_JAGGPO010000015.1, from coordinate 103,096 downwards.
AGTCATTGGTGTCGATCCGCACGGTACCGGCCGGAATCGGGCTGATGGTGGAAGCCAGGACGCCCGCCACCTGTTCCTCGTTCAGGCCGGCGGCGACTGCCTTGGCACGGTCCACCTTGACCTGCACCACGGGTTGGCTGGCTGCCAGGTTGGTGGCAACCTCCGTGCTGCCGGGAACGCCCTCCATCGCCTTGACCATGGTATCGCTCGCAGCGCGGAGGTCCGCCGAGTTGGCGGCCTTGAGCGTGATGTCCACGGTGGATGTGGTGCCGAACCCGCCCTGCTGGGAGCCGACGGAGATCTTGCCCGCGTCGCTGATCCCGGCCAGTTCGGTGCGGACGGTCTCCTGGAGACGGGCCTGGTTGGCTTTCTCCTCGGTGACAACGGTGAACGAGGAGTTCGAGGCACCGCTGGAGGTCAGCGCAGTGAAGCCGGTCTGTGCGTTGCCCGAGGTGACCTGGACGTCCTTGATGCCGTCGATGCTCCGCAGTACCTCTTCGACCTTCACGGCGGCCGCGCTTGTGTCCGTCAGGCTGGTTCCCGCCGGCAGGACCTGGCGGACCGTCATGCTGTTCTCACCGGACCGGCCCAGCAGGTCCGTGGCGAGCAGCGGCGTCATGGCAGCCGTTCCGCCGAGGACAAGGACCGCCGCGATGAGGGTCACCACAGGATGCTTCTGCGTCTTGTTGAGGATCGGCAGGTAGCCGCGCTGCAGCCGGCTGCGCTGCTCTGCCTCATGCGCCTTGGCGGCGGCTTCCCGGGCGGCCGCGGCGGACAGTGCGGCGCCGGCACTGCCGGCGGGTGTCTTGAGGAACCAGTATGCCAGAACGGGAACTATGGTGAGCGACACCAGCAGCGACGAAAGCAGCGCGATGGTCACCGTCAGGGCGAAGGGCCGGAACAGCTCGCCGGCCAGCTCCCCGACGAAGGCGATGGGAAGGAAGACAGCCACGGTAGTCAGTGTGGATGCCGTGATGGCGCCGGCCACTTCACGGATGGAGGTGAGGATGGCCTCCAGTTTTGCTTCGCCGTAGCTGAGGTGGCGCTTGATGTTCTCGATCACCACAATCGAGTCGTCCACCACGCGTCCGATCGCTATGGTGAGCGCTCCGAGGGTCAGGATGTTCAGGGAGTATCCGGTCGCGGACAGTCCGATGAACGTGATGAGCAGGGACAGCGGGATGGAGACGGCCGTGACCAGCGTGGACCGCACGGACATCAGGAACACCAGGATCACTGCCACAGCAAATCCGAGGCCCAGCAGGCCTTCGGTGGTCAGGTCCTTGATGGACTTCTCGATGAACGGGGCCTGGTCGAACACCGGGGTGAACTTGGCGTTGGATCCAAGCTCCGCTTCGAGCTGGCCGATGGAATCCTTCACCGCGTGCGAGATGGCCACAGTGTCGCCTTCGGGCTTTTTCGTCACGGACAAGGCAAGCGTTTCCTTGCCGTTGGTCCGCGTAATCGACGTCCGGACGTCGTCCTTGATGCTGACATCGGCCACGCTGCCGATGGTGGCGGCGTCTTTGGCACCGCCGAGCGGCAGGGCCTTGACGGCGTCCAGGGAGTCCACCGGGCTGCCGATCTGCAACGAAAGCGTCTTGCCCTGTTCCTCGATGGTGCCCGCCGGAATCAGGGCCCCGTTGTTCTTCAACGCATTGCTGATGGACTGGATGGTGGCACCCTTGGCGGCCATGGCCTCAGGGCGGGGAAGGATCTGGATGTGCTGGGTGGCGCCGCCGGTGACGTCGGCGCCCCTGACGCCGTGGAGCTTCTGAAGGTGGGGGACGCTGAGGCGCTTCAGGTCGGCGTTCAGCTCACTGAGCGGCTTGTCGGACGAGACCGCCAGGAACACGATCGGGAAATCGCTGATGCTGCCGGCGATGGCCTGCGGCTGGACATCATCCGGCAGCGCGCGCTTGGCGTTGGAGATGGCACGGTCGATCTGGTTCCGCGCCCGGTCCAGGTTTGTCCCGTACGTGAACACCATGGTGATTTGCGAGACGCCCGTGCGGGAGGTGGACGACGTCGATTCCAGCCCCTCGACACCGTTCAGTGCGGTTTCGAGGGGCCCGCTCACCTGTTTGTCCACGACTTCCGGAGACGCCCCGGGCATGGACGAGATGACCGTGATCTGCGGAAACTCGATGGAAGGGATGAGTTCCTGCTTCAGCGAGGACATGGTGATCACGCCGAACACCGACGCGAAGACGGTGATAAGCGCGATCAGGGCCCTGTTTGCCAGCGAAAGTTTTGCCAGCCGGTACATCTCATCGTCTCCTGGTGGGTTATCGGACTTGTGGTTGGGGGTGAAACCTGCCGTAACCCGAACAGGGCGTCAGCTGGAAGGTGCGTCCACGGCCTCCAGCTGGAGGGTCTTGGCAGTTTCTGCCTCCAGCTTTGCGGCCAGTTCCCGGTTGTCGTTGAGCTTGACGCCGTAGCCCGGCATCATCTCCTTGAGCTTCGACTGCCAGCTCCGGAAGTTCTTCGGGAAGGACTTCTGGAGCAGTTCGATCATGATGGGAACAGCGGTTGACGCTCCCGGGGATGCCCCAAGCAACGCGCCGATGGAACCGTCGCGGGCCGCGATCACTTCAGTGCCGAACTGCAGGACACCACCCTTCTTCGGATCCTTCTTGATGATCTGAACACGCTGGCCGGCGGTGATGAGTTCCCAGTCGCCGTCTTTTGCTTCCGGGTAGTACTCGCGAAGGGCCTCCACCTTGTCGCCGTGGCGCTTGGCGACTTCCTTGACCAGGTAGGCAGTCAGGTCCATATTGTCCTTGGCCACAGCCAGCATCGGGATGATGTTGCTGGGGCGGATGGACAGCGGCAGGTCCAGGTACGATCCGTTTTTCAGGAAGTTGGTGGAGAACCCTGCGTACGGTCCGAACAGCAGGGAACGCTTGCCGTTGACGTAGCGGGTGTCGAGGTGCGGGACGGACATGGGCGGGGCTCCGACGGATGCCTGGCCGTAGACCTTGGCGCTGTGCTGGCCGGAGAGTGCCTCATCGGTGCAGCGGAAGAACTGGCCGGACACCGGGAAGCCGCCGTAGCCCTTGCTCTCCGGAATTCCGGAAGCCTGCAGCAGGTGGAGGGCGCCGCCGCCGGCGCCGACGAATACGAACTTCGCGCGGATGTTGCCGTGCTCGCCGGACTTCTTGTGCTTGAGCGTGAGGTCCCATCCTCCGCCCGGGGCGCGGCGGATGCCGTTGACGTCGTGGCCGTAGTTGATCTCAACGCCGTTGTTGCCCAGGTAAGTGGTCAGCTCGCGGGTCAGCGCGCCGAAGTCGACGTCGGTGCCCTCGGCTGCGCGGGTAGCGGCGATCCGCTGCTTGGCGTCGCGGCCCTTGACGATCAGGGGCGCCCACTTGGAAATCTGGGCGTGGTCCTCGGAGTACTCCATGGAACGGAAGAGGGTGTTCGGCTTCAGTGCCTCATACCGGGTCTTCAGGAAGTCCGCGTTGGCGTCCCCGATCACGAAGCTCATGTGCGGGACCGTGTTGATGAAGCCCTTGGGGGACCCGATGAGGGAGTTGCTGACCAGGTGGGACCAGAACTGGCGGGACAGCTGGAACTGCTCGTTGATGTGCAGCGCCTTGGAGGGGTCAACCGAGCCGTCTTTGGCTGCGGGAGAGTAATTAAGCTCACACAGGGCGGCGTGGCCGGTTCCTGCGTTGTTCCACGGGTCTGAGCTTTCCAGGCCGGCTTCGTCGAGCCGTTCGAACAGCGAGACGGTCCAGTTCGGTTCGAGCTGCTTGATGAACGCACCCAGCGTGGCGCTCATAATGCCGCCGCCAATCAGGACGACGTCGGCATGTTGGGTCTTGGAAATGAAAGTCACAATGAGTCTCCGATAGCAGCGGCTCTGGCTGTCACAGAATATCCCCGAGCACCCCACTAACTGAAATTGGTTCAGTCCGTCAAGGTTTCAGCTCGACCTTTGTGAAAACTTCGTTTAATACCGGGGACGCGGGGTACTTCAGCACCCGGTCGGAAAGCGCCAGGGCCGATATGGGGAAGGCGATGGGGACGGCCGGGACAGACTGGGCAATCTGGGCGTTGATGGTGCGGTACTGCTCCGTCCGCTCCTCGCCCTCCGGCAGGCCCCTGGCCCGGGCGATCTTGGAAAAGACCTGCGGATCCTGGTAGCCGAATTCGCCGGTCTTCTCGCCGAACAGGGGGCCGACGAAGTTGTCCGGGTCGGCGTACGAACCGTTCCAGCCAAGCAGGTGCAGGGCATGGTCGCCCGGTGACTGCACCTTTTGCAGGTACCCGTCCGACCATTCCACCGGAACAGGCTTCACGTTCAGGCCCACTGCGGTGAGTTGCCTGCTGAGCTCGGCGTAGACCTTTTCGGGTGTGGGGAGGTACGGCCTTGTCACATTAAGGGGGTAGTAGAACTTGAGTTCCTCGCCCTTGTACCCGGCTTCCTCCAACAACGCCTTCGCCTTGGCCGGATCGTAGCCAAGGGAAGGGGCGTTGTTGTTGAACCCGCTGAGTTTGGGTGGGACGAACTGGGTTGCCTGCGTTGTGTTGTCGATGAAGAACCTGCGGATCAGTGTTTCCTTGTCCACCGCCATTTCGATGGCCTGCCGCACTTTGAGGTTCTGCAGGATGGGCACTTCCTGGTTCATGCCGAGATACATCACGGAGAAGGGGTCGCGCTGGATGATCTGTTTTCCGCGCTTGACCAGCTGATCGAAGTTCCCCACAGTGACGGTGTCGTAGGCGTCGATCTTCCCGTCGAGGAGGGCCTGCAGCCTCGACTGGGGCTGGTCGTAAGTGATGAAGTTGATGGTGCCGATCTGGCCCTTGTCGCCCCAATATTCCTTGTTGCTGACCAGCTTGACGCTCGAGTCTTCCCACGCTGCGAAGCTGTAGGGACCCGTGCCCACGGGATGCAGTGCATAGTTTGAGACCGGCTGGCCGTCGCGGGTCTGGCTGAGGGTGTCGGCCTTCTGCTCCGCCATGGCCTTCGGGGACGACATGGCGAAGGCCGGCAGCGTCAGCGCCTGGAGGAAACCGGTGAAGGGCTGCGTGAGGTCGATCCGGACGTTCCCGGCGGAGAGCGCGGTGCAGCCCTTGTAGATGGACAGCGAGGCCTGGTCGGCGTGGGCCTTGAAGACACCTTTGAATGACGTGCCGGGGGCTTGCTTCCGCAGGCTTTCCGGGAAATTGAACCAGCGGTTGAAGTTGGTGCAGACCGACGCGGCATCGAACGGTGACCCGTCCTGGAAGGTGACGCCCTCACGGAGCTTGAACGTGTATGAGCTGCCCTCGTTGGATTCTGCCCACTCGGTCGCGAGCAGGGGAGTGGGCAGGCCGGTAGTCTGGTCCACCCCGACCAGGCCTTCGAGGACCTGGCGGGTGATCCGGTAGGACTCCGTGTCCGATGCCAGCGCGGGATCGAGTCCCAGCGGCTGGGCCCCGGTGCCGAACGTGAACGTCGCCGTCGGGGCGGAGGGGGCCGAGCTGGTCGGAACCGCAGAGGACGACGCCGGCGCGGGGGCGGGCACTCCCGTGCACGAGGCAAGCAGCAGCGACAGGACACCTGCACCGATACTGACTGCAATGCGGCGCGATTTACTGCTGGGCACTCTATTATCACCTCTGGACGGCCGGAAGGCCTCTGGACGGCTGGGAGGTCCGCGGGCCGGGACCGCTCCCCAGTCTAATTGACCGATCCTGGACGCTGGCCGGGTCCGGGGGCGCGGCGGCAGGGGCAAAAACGAAGGTCCGCACCATCGGTGCGGACCTTCGGTTTCTCCAGGGTCGGCCCAGGGAGTCAGGCTGGAGCCGGATCAGGAGCGTTTGCGGGTTGCCTACTTCGGCATCAGGACGGAGTCCACCAGGTAGACCGTGGCGTTGGCGGTCTTGACGCCGCCGCAGATGACGCTGGCGTCATCGACCTTCAGCGCATCCTTGGTGCCGGTCACGGTGACGGAACCGCCCTGGACAGTCTTGTGGGTGCCCACAATCTTGTCGGGGGTGATCTGGCCGGGAACCACGTGGTAAGTCAGGATCTTGCTCAGCAGGGCGTCGTCGGTCTTGAGGGTTTCGATGGTGGCGGCGTCGATCTTGGCGAACGCGTCATCCACCGGTGCGAAGACCGTGAATTCGCTGCCGTTGAGCGTATCCACCAGGTCAACCTTCGGGTTGAGCTTGCCGGACACTGCTGCCGTCAGGGTCTTCAGCAGCGGGTTGTTGGATGCTGCAACGGCGACCGGATCGAGGGCCATGCCGGCCACCGAGCCTGCGCCGTCCGGAACCTGCTCTGCGTAGCCTGCACAGCCGGGACCCACCAGGTTGGCGGCCGGGCCCATGGCGGCCGAGGAGCTGGCCGACGGGGACGGTGCCATGCTCGAAGCGGAGGGCGTGGAAGCCGGTGCCGACGAGCTGTTTGCCGTCGTGGCGGAGCCTCCGCAGGCGGTCAGGCTGAGCAGAGCGGCAGCTGCAACGCCTGCAACGGTGAAGGTAGTGCGCTTGAATGACTGCATTTCGATTCTCCTTGTTAGTGCCGATCATTGCGTGCGGCGAACGACTCTTTCGATCACTGCACTGGCTCAATTCCGACTGTGGGCACCGACCCTTGGTTGGTGTCTCAATGGGTATTCGGCAGTTCGGCGGCACCGGATGGGTGGACTTGGAGAATTCTTTTCCTGCGGACTTTTCGGGCACTGGGCATTGGCGTTAAACGACGGAATCCCGGACCGTGAGGTCCGGGATTCCGGGGTTCCTACTGCTGTGCGCAAGGGGGGACTTGAACCCCCACGCCCGAAGGCACAGGAACCTAAATCCTGCGTGTCTGCCAATTTCACCACTCGCGCGCGGCGCCGACGTGCGTGATCCTGACGCTGTTCCTGCGAAAGCGAAAGGACGTTCGACGGCGGATGCCAGGCTCCAGTGTACCTGCCGGCCGGGCCTTTCGCTCGGTGGCGGAAGAGGCGGTTCCTACCCGCAAGGGAAGGAAACTTAGGCCAGGCCGAGGTCCCGGCGGAGCTTGGCTACGTGGCCGGTGGCCCGCACGTTGTACTGTGCCACCGCCACCTTGCCGTCCGGATCCACCACAATCGTGGACCGGATGAGGCCCTCGTAGGTCCGTCCGTAGTTCTTCTTTTCCCCCCAGGCGGCGTAGGCCTCAGCCACGGAGTGGTCCTCATCGGACAGGATCGGGAAGGTTAGCCCCTCCGCCCCGGCGAACTTGGCGAGCTTCTCAACCGGGTCGGGAGACACGCCCAGGACGTCATAGCCTTCCCGTTGCAGGGAGGCGAGTGTGTCGCGGAAGTCGCACGCTTCCTTGGTGCAGCCGGGCGTGGACGCTGCCGGGTAGAAGTACACAATGGTGTTCCGGCCACGGTAGCTCTTCAGGCTGACATCGTTCCCTGCAGAATCCTTGAGCGTAAAGTCCGGTGCCGGAGTGCCGGGAATGAGTCGTTCAACCAAGATGTTCTCCTCTGGAATGTTGTGGACATCCAAGCTTAGTGAGTGGGGGAGCGGGCGACGAATCCCACGCTGGCTATACTAAGTGGTATGCCTGATATGGATCGCTGGCCCACAGGGCGCCTCTTGTCCACGGCGGCACGCCTCGTCGAACATTCCTGGAATGAGAAGCTGGGAGCCATCGGGCTTACCCATGCCGGGGTCATCGCCATGGAGGTTCTCGCCCTCAACGGACCCATGACCCAGGCACAGCTTGCCCAGTTGGTCCGCGTCCAGGCCCAGACGATGGGGAAAACCCTTAGCCGGCTTGAGTCGCATGGACACATCCGCCGGGAGCGCAGCACGTCTGACCGCCGAAGCCATGTGGTGTCCCTCACCGACCGGGGTGTTGAGGCCGTGGCTGCGGCAGCGGACATGGAACGAACCGTATTGGCTGCTGCTTCGATCGACCCTGACGTGCTGCGGCAAGAGCTCCAGGCCGTAGTGTCCGTCCTGGCCAGCCGCTTTTCCTCGCCGGAGACCAAAGCCATCGTGGCCAACGCCGAATCCGGGCTCACCGTGGATGCCAACAGCGCCAACTGAAAGCCCCGTAGTCGACAGGGCCGGATAGTCGACAGGGCCGGCGATCGGCGCTGGCTGGCGGGGCTTTCCTATCCCAGCAGCCGGACGGCTATCGCCTCCAGGGCCTGAATGTCCCAGCCCTTGTTCAAGGGGCCCAGCTTGGCCTGCAGGATCCCCATCACACCCATCTCCAATAACGCCTGTAAAGCAGAGCCGGGGTTTTCGCTGAACTCCAGGCTGCTTTCCAGCGCGACTAGTGCGTCGGAGTCACAGAGCTGGGTCGGCAGGGAGGCAGCCATGGCGGCGCCAAGGGCGTCGACGTCCGCTTCAATCGTTCCCGTCACAGTAAACCGAAAGACAGCCATGGTTTGCCCCCCACACCGAGTAATGAGGTCACTTTATCCAGTAGTTCGCAGGTATTCCGATGCTTTAGCTGAATTTTTGCCAAAGATAATGCCCTGGTTCAGGGCCCCGGCCGAGTATCAGGGCCGGCGTTCTCAATAAGCGTCAGGGCAGTGAGGCGAGAATGCTGTGGGCCACTCTTTGGTGAGCACGTCGTTTAGCTCCCCGTTGGGGCTGCTTTCGCAGTACGGGGTGTGGTCCGGATCCACTCCCGTTCGTGCTCCAACGTCGGTAGCCCGCTCATTTCGCAGGCGCGCCCCTTCAATATCCAACGGGTGCTTTCCGGGCAAATAGTGCGCCAAACAGCGCAATCACGGAGATGTTCCGCCACACTGATGACGGCACATGGATTCTTGGGGGATGCCGTCGTTGACCGCTGTCGCCCGATCGAGGCTGGGCTGCATCATCACTCATCGGAAGGCATCACCATGACACAGCCCCACCCCGACGCAAACGCTGCCCCTGAGGGCAGCGAGCCGCCGGCAGCCCCGCCGTACGTCGGCGGACAGTACACGCCGGGACTCCAGGTCCAGCAGCCCCATGCCGGCCATCAGCAGGGCTTCCCGGCCGGACCCCAGCAGCCCTATCAGCAGCAGCAGTACCAGGCCTACCCGCCGACGCCACAGCAGCCGCAGTACTCGTCCCAGCCTCCGATGCCGAACCCGGCCTACGGCTACCCGCAGCCGAAGTCCAAGCTCGTCGCCGGGCTCCTGGGCATCTTCCTCGGCGGCATCGGCATCCACCGTTTCTACCTTGGCTTCACCGAGATCGGGGTCATCCACTGATCCTCACGCTAGTCATGGGAATCTTCACCTTCGGCCTTATCGGTCTGTGGGGCGTCGTCGAGGGCATCATGATCATCGCCGGCTCGTCGTATTTCCGGACGGATGCCCAGGGCATCCCGCTACGCGACTGACCGGAACGGGGCAATACTTTGACTGAGATCATCAGCGACAAGCCGGAGCAGCTCGAGCAGATCAGAGCCGGCCTCCTGCAGGGCGAAACCATCTACGCGGTCTACGACTGCATCGGGGTTGGCACCGGCTTTGTCGGCATCACGAACATGCGCGTCATCCTCCAGGACAAGAGCTTCGTCGGCAACAAGCTCGCCGTCGTCTCGATTCCCTACAAGAACATTCGCTCCGTCTCCATGCTGTCCAACAAGTCGATGATGGGCCGGTTCGCATCGACCCCAAGCATCGGAATCGACACGGGCGGCAGCATCAAGGAAGCGGACTTCCGCGGCGACGACAAGGCCAGGCATGCCCATGACCTGATCCTCTGGAACGTGCTGAACACCAAGTAGTAATCGCCAAGGGCGGTCGGTCACCCCGGCCGCCCTTTGCTGTTCCCGGACCCGGGGCGGTCCGCAAACATATCCGGTATCAGCACCGCCGCCGTACGGGTGATTTCCGGGCAAAACGAAACCCCGTCTTCATGGCTTGTGGCCAGTGAAGACGGGGTTTCTGTGGTGCACCCCCCGGGACTCGAACCCGGAACCCATTGATTAAGAGTCAATTGCTCTGCCAGTTGAGCTAGAGGTGCAGCTGTTGTTTTGGCTGTTCCCGTGGGCTTTTGTTTCCCGCGTTCATCTCCGCAACGACATGAAACTCTACACGAGATTTAGCGCCGTGTGAAATCGGCGCCCGCCTCAGCTCCCCGGCCGGGTCGGAAGGGCCAAAATCAGCGCGGAATCAGGGTTTTCGTTGTTGGTAAGCATCCACAAGGTGCCGTCCGGGGCAAGCGAAACGTCCCGAATGCGCCCGTACCGGGTTGTGAAATGGCTCACAGGATTGCCGGCATTTTCGCCTTCGAGGGGGACGGCCCACAGCCGCTGGCCCCTGAGTGCGCCGAGATAAGCCGTGGAGCCCACAATCTCAAGCCCGCTCGGGGATGATTCCGCGGTGGAGGGCCAGACCACCTTGGCATCGATGAAGCCTGGCCTGCCCGGCGCCCCTGTGACCTCCGGCCAGCCGTAGTTGCCGCCCGGCTGGATCAGGTTCAGTTCGTCATCCACGTTTGGACCGAATTCGCTGGACCACAGCCTGCCGGAGTCATCCCAGTCCAGGCCCTGCACGTTCCGGTGGCCAAGGCTGTAGACGGGGTTGTCGCCAAACGGGTTCCCGGGGGCGGGCCGGCCTTCGGCGGTAATCCTGAGGATTTTGCCGCCCAGCGCGTTCGGATCCTGCGGTTGGTCCCGGCGTTGTGAATCACCGGTTCCCACGTACAGATTTCCGTCCGGTCCAAAGCGGATTCGGCCGCCGTTGTGGGTTGAGGCCTTGGGGATGCCGGCGAAGATGATCTCCGGCTGTCCAAGCTTCAACGGGTCCCCGGGTTCGGCCTCCGTCAGCGTGAGACGGGCAATCCTGTTGTCCGCACCGGAGGTGAAATAGGCGAACAGCGACATATCGGATTCGTACTCGGGTGACACTGCCAACCCCAGGAGGCCGCCCTCTCCTCCGGGAACAACTCCGGGGACGCTGCCAACCACCGTGGTCTTCCCGTCCTTGACCGATTTGAGTTCACCGCTGTCACGTTCCGAGATGACGGCGGTGCCATCCGGCAGGAACACCGTGGACCAGGGCAGCTGCAGCCCTTCAACGGTCCGCAGCACCTGGGGTTCCTGGGCGGCCGCGTTGCTACCCGTGACTGAACCGGCGTTGCCTGTGGGAATGCCGCTGCCGCCGCCGGTGCACGCGGCCAGAGTGAGCGATGAGAATAGCGCGGTGGAGGCACAAAAAAGGCGGAGCGCACGCCTGGCTGTGCACCCCGCCTCCTCCGGGTTCATTGTGTACCCCCGCCTCGTTGACGGCCGGGCCTAGTGCCGGCTCCGACGCGGAGCCCGGAACCCTGCCGCTTCAGCGTGCGCGGCCGACTCGAACCAGACCTCTGCGGTGGTCTCCTCATAGTCCGGGCTGGTCTCATCGTGGTAGATCATCGACTGCGCATTGCCTTTGACCGTGTAGCCCTCCGGTCCGCTGCCGTCCGGGCCCGGAGCTGCGGATCCGTCACCGTAAGGCTTGTCGGCTGCAAGGTGTCCGGCGGGCTCAGCCGTGTGACTTGCGGCCGCTTCCGTGGCCGCTGATGACGCCGCCGCCTGCAGTGTTTCAGCATCTCCCTCGGAGAGGACGCCTGTGTGGGTCCCGTCAGCCGGTTCGGCCCCGCCGGCGGCTGACGGTTCCGCTCCGCCTTCAGCGGCCGCGGCATCCTCCGTCGCGGCGTCCTCGGCCGCGGCTGATTCGGCGCCGGGAAGGGTGGGAGCGTGGGGTTCCGTGTACTCAGGGTGGTGGACGGGTGCCTGTTTGCCTCCGTCGGCGGACGGAGTTTCCCGTGCCGCCGGTTCTTTCGCTGCTGTCTCCTTGGGGTGCGGTTCGACGGCATGCGGAGTGCTGGCCGCCTCGGACCACTGCGCTTCCCACTCGGCCTTGTCGGCCACAGCGGCGCGGTCCGTCGCTGCTGTAGCATCCTGTGTCGCCGTGCTGGCTGTCCCTGCCGCAGGCGCGTCCGCTGATGAATCCTCGTCCCAGTCATCCACGTCTCCGCCGCCGGCGCTCGCCGGATCCGGGCTCACTGCAGCGGCGCTCGCGGGAGGTGACGCCACCGGCGGGGACGCGGCCGGTTCAGCCGGTTCAGCCGCCGCGGTAGCTTGCGATGAAGGACGTGGAGTCGAAGATTCGGCAACCGGCACCTCGGCGGCAACGGGCGCCTGCGGCCGGTCCCTGGCATCGTCCGCAGTCGTGGGCGCCGCAGGTGTCGCAGGAGAGCCGAAGCCTGCGGCACTCGCCATTCCGGCAGTCGCGGCTGCCTCTGCCGACACTGCCGCGCTTCCGCCAGCCGGTGCGGCTCCCGCGGGCCTGCCTGAGGCGGCCCGCTCTGCCTGTGGAGCGGACGCACCGGAATCGGAGGACGCCGATGTCCCGGTGGTATTCCCTGAACTGTTGCGGTTCAGGAGCCACCAGACGACCCCGACGATGACTACGATGACGATGACCCAAATAATCCAGTCCATAGCAGAGCCCTTCTGTCCACAAGGCAAGGTTGCCGTTGCTTGACGTTACGTCGGTGTGATTACGGCTGTAAAGGCTTACATGGGGGAATCGAGGCCGTCCTGTAGCCTCGCCTCATGGATTTGAAACGGCTCCGGATTCTCCGCGAACTTTCGGACCGGGGCACCGTGGGCGCCACTGCCGAAGCAATGGAGGTGACGCCCTCCGCCGTCTCCCAACAGCTCAAGACACTCCAGGACGAACTGGGTGTTGTCCTGGTTGAAAAGTCCGGCAGGGGAGTGCGGCTCACAGAGGCGGGTCGAGCCATGGCGGCGGCCGCGGCGGACGTTTCCACGGCCATGGCTCGCGCTGAAGCCACCATCGACACGTACCGGCAGGGCTGGCAGACGCACGTCAAGGCGGCCTTCTTTCCGAGCGCGGCTGAGATGTTCCTCCCCGGCCTCCTGCATCGCGTCAAGGCAGTGGAGGGCCTTCGGTTCGAGGCCTGCTTCGAGGACCCGGGCGTCGCAGGATTCACTGCCCTGGCCGCTGATTACGACATCGTTCTGGCCCATAGCGTGGATGGCCCCGATGTTTTCGCCCGGCAGGGGCTCGTGGTTGTTCCGCTGCTGAACGAGCCGCTGGACGTGGCCATGCCGGCCGGCCACGTCCTGGCGACAAAGCCATCGCTGACGGCCAGCGATGTTGTGGGATTTCCGTGGATGGGCGTGCCGGAGGGCTTTCCGTTCGACACAGTGCTTCGCCAGATCGAGGTGCAGGCGGGGGCTCCGGCATTGCGCGCGCAGCTGTTTCCCGACCTGCGGGTGTTGGAAGCGCTTGTCAGCGCCGGCCACGGGTTGAGCCTGTTGCCCCGGTACACGGCCCTGAGAAACCAGGAGCGCGGCTTTGTGCTGCGTCCCCTGCTGGGGGTAACTGCCCGCCGCAGCATCGTCGCGCTCGCGCGCCCGGATGTGGCGGCCCGGACCACCATCCAGCAGGTCCTGTCCATGCTCGAGGCCGAAGCCGCATCGATCAACACCGCCGGCCTGAGTGACGCATGACACATCCAAAGGCGGCAGCGACTGTCCTGATCTCATTATTTGAGACGAGAGTCCACTATTTGATCGAAATATTCACGGTTTTCGGCTTAACCCTCCATCCGGGGTCGTTGGCGTCCCAATCGGAGTCATAGACTTTGACCCATGAGTGAGGACACCCAAACAGCAACCGAGAACAAGATCGACATCAAGCCCCGCAGCCGGGTCGTCACCGACGGGATCCATGCCGCCCCCGCGCGCGGTATGTTCCGCGCGGTCGGCATGGGCGATGACGACTTCGCGAAGCCCCAGATCGGCGTTGCGAGCTCCTGGAATGAAATCACTCCCTGCAACCTCTCCCTGAACCGGCTGGCCCAGGGCGCCAAGGAAGGCGTCCACGCCGGCGGCGGCTTCCCCATGCAGTTCGGGACGATCTCCGTTTCCGACGGAATTTCCATGGGCCACGAAGGCATGCACTTCTCGCTCGTTTCCCGCGAGGTCATCGCCGACTCCGTGGAAACCGTCATGCAGGCCGAGCGCATCGACGGCTCCGTCCTGCTCGCCGGTTGCGACAAGTCCCTCCCGGGCATGCTTATGGCAGCAGCCCGCCTGGACCTGGCCAGCGTCTTCCTCTACGCGGGCTCCATCATGCCGGGCTGGGTCAAGCTCGAGGACGGCTCGGAAAAGGAAGTCACCCTCATCGACGCCTTCGAAGCCGTGGGCGCCTGCGCCGCAGGCAAGATGAGCCTCGGGGACCTGGAGCGCATCGAAAAGGCCATCTGTCCCGGCGAAGGTGCCTGCGGCGGCATGTACACGGCCAACACCATGGCCTGCATCGGCGAGGCCCTGGGCATGTCCCTGCCGGGCTCCGCTGCTCCGCCCTCGGCAGACCGCCGTCGTGATGAATTCGCCCGAAAGTCCGGCGAAGCGGTGGTCAACCTGCTCCGCCTCGGCATCACTGCCCGGGACATCATGACCAAGAAGGCCTTCGAGAACGCCATCGCCGTGACCATGGCATTCGGCGGCTCCACCAACGCCGTCCTGCACCTGCTGGCCATCGCCCGCGAGGCCGAGGTTGAGCTGACCCTGGACGACTTCAACCGCATCGGCGACAAGATCCCGCACTTGGGTGACCTGAAGCCCTTCGGCCGCTACGTCATGACCGACGTGGACAAGATCGGCGGCGTGCCGGTCATCATGAAGGCACTGCTCGACGCCGGGCTGCTGCACGGAGACTGCCTCACCGTTACCGGCAAGACCCTTGCCGAGAACCTCGCGTCCATCAACCCGCCGGACCTGGACGGCAAGATCCTGCGCGCCTTGGACAACCCGATCCACAAAACCGGTGGCATCACCATCCTGCACGGTTCCATGGCGCCGGAAGGCGCCGTCGTCAAGAGCGCCGGCTTCGACGCCGATGTCTTCGAAGGCACGGCCCGCGTGTTCGAACGCGAGCAGGGCGCCCTGGATGCGCTTGACAACGGACAGATCAACAAGGGTGATGTTGTGGTCATCCGCTACGAGGGCCCCAAGGGTGGTCCGGGCATGCGCGAAATGCTCGCCATCACCGGTGCCATCAAGGGTGCCGGCCTGGGCAAGGACGTGCTGCTGCTGACCGACGGCCGTTTCTCCGGCGGTACCACCGGACTGTGCATCGGCCACGTTGCGCCGGAAGCGGTCGACGGCGGCCCCATCGCCTTCGTCAAGGACGGCGACCGGATCCGCGTGGACATCGCCGCCCGCAGCTTCGACCTGCTGGTGGACGACGCCGAGCTCGAGTCCCGCAAGATCGGCTGGGAGCCGCTGCCGGCCAAGTTCACGAAGGGCGTGCTCGCCAAGTACGCCAAGCTGGTGCACAGCGCCTCCACCGGCGCATACTGCGGGTAGCACCCCGTAGCCGCGCTAACCCAACTGACTGGCAGTTAACCTCCGCAAACGCGCTTTTCGGAGCGTTAGCTGCGAGTCAGTTGGGAGGGGCGGCCAATTGGTGGACAATGACGTCCACACTGTGAGACGCGCGCCGTCGTCGTTGACACGTGTCTCACAGAGAGGGAAAACTGAACGCATGACCGCATTCGTTACCGCCGACATCCTCGTCGTCCTTACCAAGCGCGTGGCTCAATAGCCCGACTGGTAACGAACCGTCACGCGCAACCCCTCGAAGAGCCACCAGGCTGAGGGGTTTTTTTATTTGTTGCAGTAATTGAATCCGCCATGAGAACCACCCGCTAATGAAGATCCACAAAGGAAGAGTCCGATGAGCAAAGGATCGCCGATCAGCCCCTCGCTGATGGCTACAAAGTCCGCTGGAGCCCCTAAAGCTCCGGAACGCGCCGACCGCACGGCCGATGCCGGTGTCGACCACGCTGCTGCTGTCTCTCCTGTCCTTGGGCCGAACAACGTCGTACCCCCGACGGTGATGACCGGTTCACAAGCTATTGTCCGCTCGCTCGAAGAACTCGGCGTGGACGATATTTTTGGTTTGCCCGGTGGCGCGATCCTGCCCACCTATGACCCCTTGATGGCTTCCAGGATGAATCACGTCCTGGTCCGTCACGAACAGGGAGCCGGCCACGCCGCGCAAGGCTACGCCATGGTTACCGGGCGGGTTGGCGTTTGCATTGCCACCTCGGGCCCCGGGGCCACCAACCTCGTTACCGCCATCATGGATGCCCACATGGACTCCGTGCCGCTCGTGGCCATCACCGGCCAGGTGTCCAGCGGAGTCATTGGTACGGACGCTTTCCAGGAAGCGGACATCGTCGGCATCACTATGCCGATCACCAAGCACTCGTTCTTGGTGACCGACCCCAGCGACATCCCGCACGTCATGGCGGAGGCGTTCCACCTTGCTTCCACCGGCCGTCCCGGTCCGGTGCTGGTGGACATTGCCAAGGATGCGCAGCAGGGCCAGATGACCTTCTCCTGGCCTCCCAAGATTGACCTTCCCGGTTACCGCCCGGTGGTCCGCGGCCACAACAAGCAGGTTCGCGAAGCAGCGAAGCTGATTGCCGCGGCCAGCAAGCCTGTGCTCTACGTCGGCGGCGGCGTGGTGAAGGCGCACGCTTCGGCAGAGTTGCGGGAACTCGCCGAAATCACCGGCGCGCCCGTCGTAACCACCCTGATGGCCCGCGGCGTATTCCCGGACTCGCACCCGCAGCACGTCGGCATGCCGGGCATGCACGGCACGGTCTCCGCCGTGACAGCGCTGCAGCAGTCCGACCTGCTCATCACGTTGGGCGCCCGTTTTGATGACCGGGTGACCGGCATCCTGAAGACGTTCGCGCCCAACGCGAAGGTCATCCACGCGGACATCGATCCGGCCGAGATTTCCAAGAACCGCACGGCGGACGTTCCGATCGTGGGATCCGTCAAGGAGATCATTCCGGAACTCACCGAAGCCGTGAAGACGCAGTTCGAGGTTTCCGGGAAGCCGGACCTGGACAACTGGTGGACGTTCCTGAACAACCTGAAGGAAACGTATCCGCTGGGCTGGACGGAGCCCGAGGACGGCCTCAGTGCGCCGCAGCGCGTAATTGAGCGCATCGGCGCCCTGACGGGTCCCGAAGGTATCTACGTGGCAGGCGTCGGCCAGCACCAGATGTGGGCGGCACAGTTCATCAAATACGAACGCCCCCACGCGTGGCTGAACTCGGGCGGAGCCGGCACCATGGGCTACGCAGTCCCGGCTGCCATGGGCGCCAAGGTGGGCGAACCGGACCGCGTGGTCTGGGCCATCGACGGTGACGGCTGCTTCCAGATGACCAACCAGGAACTGGCCACGTGCGCCATCAACAAGATCCCCATCAAGGTTGCCGTCATCAACAACTCCTCGCTGGGAATGGTGCGCCAGTGGCAGACCCTCTTTTACGAAGGCCGCTACTCGAACACCGACCTGAACACCGGACATGAGACAGTCCGCATTCCGGACTTCGTGAAACTGGGCGAGGCCTACGGCTGCGCATCCTTCCGGTGCGAGCGCGACGAGGACATCGACGCCACCATCCTGAAGGCCCTTGAAATCAATGACCGCCCCGTGGTCATCGACTTCGTGGTGAGCCCCGACTCCATGGTGTGGCCGATGGTGCCTGCCGGAGTGAGTAACGACCAGATCCAGGTCGCCCGCAACATGACCCCGGAATGGGAAGAGGAGGACTGATCATGAGCCGCCACACGCTGTCCGTTCTGGTCGAAGACAAACCCGGTGTGCTGACCCGCGTAGCGAGCCTCTTCGCGCGCCGGGCCTTCAACATCAATTCCCTGGCCGTCGGCCCGACGGAAGTTCCGGGCATGTCCCGGATGACCGTCGTCGTCGACGCCGATGGTGACCTGATCGAACAGGTCACCAAGCAGTTGAACAAGCTTGTCAATGTGATCAAGATTGTTGAACTCACCTCAGAATCTTCCGTGCAGCGTGACCACATCCTGGTCAAGGTACGTGCGGATGCCGCAACTCGTCTGCAGGTGACCCAGGCTGCAGACCTGTTCCGCGCTTCAGTGGTCGACGTCTCCACAGACTCCGTCGTTATTGAAGCAACCGGCCACCCCGAAAAGCTCACCGCACTGCTCTCAGTGCTCGAGCCCTTCGGCATCCGCGAAATTGTGCAGTCCGGCACCTTGGCCGTTGGACGGGGATCCCGCTCCATGAGTGACAGGGCACTACGCTCCGCGTAAGGCAACAGCCTAAGACACAGGCGGGGCACAGCCTCACCTGCGGCGCAAAGCCCGTGCAGTACCGCAAAACCACAGACTATTTACACACCAGAGAATCCACTCAAAAGGAGTTACGCAAGTGACTGAAATGTTCTACGACGACGACGCAGACCTCTCCATCATCCAGGGCCGCAAGGTTGCAATCGTCGGCTATGGCTCCCAGGGCCACGCCCACGCCCTGAACCTGCGCGACTCCGGCGTCGAAGTGACCATCGCCCTCAAGGAAGGCTCGTCGTCGATCGCCAAGGCCGAGGATGCAGGCTTCTCGGTGAAGAACGTCGCAGACGCCGCCGAATGGGCCGACGTCATCATGATCCTGGCGCCGGACCAGTACCAGCGCTCGATCTTCAACGACTCCATCAAGGACAAGCTGACCCCGGGCAAGGCACTCGCCTTCGCACACGGCTTCAACATCCGCTTCGGCTACATCGAGGCACCGGAGGGCGTTGACGTCATCCTGATCGCCCCGAAGGCTCCGGGCCACACCGTGCGCCGCGAATTCGAAGCCGGCCGCGGCATCCCGGACATCATCGCCGTGGAGCAGGACGCCTCCGGTTCCGCTTGGGACCTGGCCAAGTCCTACGCCAAGGCCATCGGCGGCACCCGCGCCGGCGTTATCAAGACCACCTTCACTGAAGAGACCGAAACCGACCTCTTCGGCGAGCAGTCTGTCCTGTGCGGCGGCGTGTCCCAGCTGGTCCAGTACGGCTTCGAGACCCTGACCGAGGCCGGCTACCAGCCGCAGATCGCCTACTTCGAGGTCCTGCACGAGCTCAAGCTCATCGTTGACCTCATGTGGGAAGGCGGCATCGCCAAGCAGCGCTGGAGCGTTTCCGACACCGCAGAATACGGCGACTACGTCTCCGGCCCGCGCGTCATCACCCCCGAGGTGAAGGAAAACATGAAGGCTGTCCTCGCCGACATCCAGAACGGCGCGTTCGCCAAGCGCTTCATCGAGGACCAGGACAACGGCGGCGTTGAGTTCAAGGCACTGCGCGCCAAGGCAGAGCAGCACCCGATCGAGGCCGTCGGCCGCGAACTGCGCGGTTTGTTCTCCTGGCAGCAGCAGGACGAGGACTACGTAGAGGGCTCGGCAGCCCGCTAAGCCCGGCATTCAGCCGCCAGGCAGAAGACAACAGTGAGGCCGGGTTCACACTTAACAATGTGAGCCCGGCCTTTCCGTCAGCCTAGACTTGATTTATCCCCCGGACTGCAACGCAGAGGATCAGCCGTGTCAAAACCCGTAGTACTGCTCGCCGAAGAACTTTCCCCCGCCACAGTCGAGGCCCTCGGCCCGGACTTTGAAATCCGCCAGACCGACGGTGCCGACCGTTCCCAGCTGCTCGCAGCCATCGCGGATGTTGACGCTATCCTGGTCCGCTCTGCCACCCAGGTGGACGCCGAGGCCATCGCCGCGGCCAAGAACCTCAAGGTTATTGCCCGCGCCGGCGTCGGCCTGGACAACGTCGACATCAGGGCCGCCACCCAGGCCGGTGTCATGGTGGTCAACGCACCGACGTCGAACATCGTTTCTGCCGCCGAACTCACGGTGGGCCACATCCTGAGCCTCGCCCGCCACATCCCGCAGGCCAGCGCCGCTCTCAAGGACGGAGAATGGAAACGCTCCAAGTACACGGGCATTGAACTCTACGAGAAGAAGATCGGCATCATCGGCCTGGGCCGGATCGGCGCCCTCGTGGCAGCCCGCCTGAAGGGCTTCGACACCAAGATCCTGGCGTACGACCCCTACATCACCTCGGCCCGCGCAGCTCAGCTGGGCGTGCAGCTGGTCACCCTGGACGAACTGCTGGCCCAGTCGGACTTCATCACCATCCACATGCCCAAGACGCCGGAAACGGTGGGCATGCTCGGCGCCGAGGCGTTCAAGAAGATGAAGAAGACCGCCTACGTCATCAACGTTGCCCGCGGCGGCCTTGTGGACGAGGAAGCTCTCCACGCGGCCCTGAAGGACGGCGAGATCGCCGGAGCCGGCGTCGACGTCTTCGTCAAGGAACCCAGCACGGACCTGCCGTTCTTTGACATGGACAACGTCGTGGTGACCCCGCACCTGGGCGCATCCACCGACGAAGCGCAGGAAAAGGCCGGCGTTTCCGTGGCCAAGTCCGTCCGCCTGGCACTGGCCGGGGAACTGGTTCCCGATGCAGTGAACGTTGCCGGCGGCGTCATCGCTCCGGACGTCCGCCCGGGCATCCCGCTGATCGAGAAGCTGGGCCGCATCTTCACGGCACTGACCCACGCATCGCTGACCCAGTTCGACGTCGAAGTGGCCGGCGAGATTTCCTCGCTGGACGTCAAGGTGCTGGAACTGGCCGCGCTCAAGGGCATCTTCGCGGACGTCGTGACCGAACAGGTCTCCTACGTCAACGCTCCGGTCATTGCTGAGCAGCGCGGCATCAACGTCCGCCTGATCACCACTCCGGACACCGAGTCGTACCGCAACGTCCTGACCCTGCGCGGCGCCCTGAGCGACGGCAGCCAGATCTCCGTGGCCGGGACTCTGACGGGCCCCAAGCAGATCCAGAAGCTCGTGGGCGTCAACGGCTACGAGGTGGAAATCCCGATCAGCGAGCACCTGGTGGTGGTGGCCTACGCCGACCGCCCCGGCGTGATCGGCACCATCGGGCACATCCTGGGCATGAACAACATCAATATTGCCGGCATGCAGGTTGCACGCCAGGCGGAGGGTGGCCAGGTCCTGGCGCTCCTGACCATCGACAGCTCGGTGCCGCAGCAGGTTCTTGACGCAATCAAGGCCGGTATTGGTGCCGAAATGGTGCGCGAAGTCGATCTCGAAGACTGACCTCCCGCCTACTCGGTGAACTTCCTGTGACAGAGGTTAACTTCTGCCACGTATGATTGGCCGGTCTGCGTACAATGGCTGGGTCCGATTTTCGGATCCGGCCGGCAGACCGGCCATTATTTTTTGCACACCCGGCAGGGGACGCCTTCACGCCTAACTAGGTGTGACTGAGGTGTGCACACACGCAATCCAGCTTTCAGGGAGCCCAATGAACGCCGTCCAGAGGTTCATCAGAAGCCGAGTGCTTTTGCTGACCGCGGCCATTTTGATCGTCGCTATGTGCCTGTCCGTCCTCGTCCAGGGCCAGTCACAGGCGGCGCTCAACCGAACAGTCGACGAGAATTCCCGCGGCCTCTATGACATCCTGGTCCAGGCCAAGGCCGGATCCGGCGGAACGCTGATGCAGCCGGAAATCGCCAACGGCCAGGGCGGCATCAGCTTCGACCAGATGGATGGCATCAGGAAGCTCTCAGGCACGTCCGTGGCGGCTCCGATCAGCCTGGTGTCACGGGTATCGCAGAACCTGGAGTCCCCGCGTCTTGACGCCATGGACTACCTGGGATTCAACGCCGGACTCGTAGGCACCGCCACCGCCGGGGAACCGGGAGCAACCGACCCCAGCAAGTGGCCGGCAGCCGAGTCCGTCCTCACCGACGATGCGAAGAAATACCGGATGACCGCCAGCGCCGTCAGCTCGGACGGCAAGTCGGAACAGACCCTGTTCAAGTCCATGGCCGAAGGCTCGCTCGGCAAGGCGAGGCTCATCGAAGAGCAGACCGCCGGCGGTAAGAGCATCCGCATCGCGGGCCCCGACGGCGAGACCGGCGTCAAGTTCCCGGCTCCCGCTGGCGGTTCCGAACACAACCTCTTCAATCTGTCGGTGTCGCTGCCGCTGGCGCCGCAGGTGACGGAGTCCGTCGTCGCCGTCGACCCCGTGTCCGAGCGTGCCCTGCTGGGCACTGCCGGTGACTTCCTGGCACCGCTCGAAAAGGCTCCGCCGGCGGACGCCCGCAACGCCGGTGCGATCGGCCGGCACTTCGAAAGCCTGTTCACCACCGGAATCAGCATGAAAGAGCTCGAAGAGGGGCCGGACTTCCTCGGCGTCAAACTCAAGTACTGGGCGCCGCTGATGACCCAGTACCAGCAGGCAAAGCGGGACGGCCAGCTCACCGCCGATTCCCAGGCCATCCCGCTGATCGTCCGCTCCGGCACCTCCCTGGACCTCAAGTACTCGGTCAAGATCGAGGAAATCGACGATTCCGGAAACGTGGTCAAGGACGTGGGCACCGTGACCCGCTCCCTCGACAAGGACTACCTCCCGTTCGTCTCCAAGTCGCCGTTCGCGCTCTCCTGGCCCGGGTCGCAGGACTACTCCAAGCTCCTGGGCAACACGGGCAACTTCAGCCAGGGCCTCTACAACCCCGCGACCTGGAGCACCGACTTCGCGTCGGCTCCCAAATACACCGATGGCTCCACCGCCGGAAACGGTGCTGTGGACAAGACCGCCACACCGGGGGAGTGGGTGACCGTCAACCGGCTCCCGGAGAAGGGTGCCGGCGGCGCGCCGGTCGACCAGACCCAGCGTGAGCCGGTCGACGAGCGCTCCTACCGCGAAAGCCTGGAGACGGGCAGCAAACTCGCCGCCCCGCTTGCCATGGTCTACGGCACATTCGACGCCGACAAGGTCCAGGAAGCCGCCGGTGACATCAACCGGCTGCCGCTGGGCGGCTACGACCCCACACCACTTACCCTGACGGAGGACGCGCAGGGGAAAAAGGTCGAAAACACGGAACTCAAGCCGTCACTGAGCGCCACGGGCCTGGTCAGCCAGTCCGCCGGCGCCATCACCGACTACTACGGCCTCGCCGCAGCGCGGGGATACGAAGAGAACGCATCCGTCATCGACGCTATCCGTGTCCGTGCCAAGGCGCCGGGAAGCTGGAAGCAGTCGCAGCCTGAGGTCGAGCAGCTCGCCAACGAAATCCGCGACATGGGCCTCGAGGCCACCGTTGTTGCCGGCTCAGCGCGTGAAGACGCCAACATCTTTGTTCCGGGCTACTCCAAGGACGACGCCGGCAAGGAATCCGCGCTGGGCACAGTTACCCAGTCCTGGGTTCGCCAGGATGCGGCTGATGCCGTCTCCGGCTCCCTGACCGGAACGAACCTGACGCTCCTGTTCCTGACGCTCATCGGGGCGGCCCTGCTTACCGGCGCATCGACCGTCAGCTACATCCGTCAACGGCGCCTAGAGGCCGGCACGCTGCGGGCCATGGGCTGGACCCAGACGAGGATCCGCAGCTGGGTGCTTGCCGAATTCGCCGTGGGAGCCAGCCTCCTGGCAATTGCCGGCACCGTCCTGAGCCTCGTGAGCTGGAACATCGCGACGGTCATCGTCTCGGCATCGGTCCTGGTGCTCTACGCCGCCGCGGCCTATTTTGCGGCGAGGCAGCTAAGGCACCGCGACGAAGTGGACCAGGAACCGCAGCACGACGAGCGGCTGATCGCCGTGGACTCCCCGCTCACGTTCGCCAACCGCCAGCTGAGCACCAACAAGTTCAATACCATCTCCCTTGCGGTCGCGGTCGGTGTCTTTGGGGCCGCAGTGGGCGGGCTCATAGCACTGCTGATCGACATTCCCCGGGCTGCCGGCGCGAGCGCCCTGAGCGGACTTGCCGCGGCCAGTGTGGCGCTGCCCAGCATCGTCCTGGCGCTCTCCGGAGTGGCCGTGGGCCTGGTGCTGACCCTGGTCACCGGGCGCTTTGAGCTCCAGGCCAAGCGGCAGTACCTCGGCACGCTCGAAGCGATGGGCTGGAACCCCGACATGCTCGGCCAGGTCCGGCTGTTCGAAAACGCCCTCGTGGGCACGGTGGCCTTGCCGCTCGGCGTGGTGGGCGCCCTCGGCATCGGCCTGCTGCTTGCACCCTATGCCGCACTCTGGGCCGCAGTGGCCGGACTCGTGGCTGTACTTTGCTGGATTCCAATTGCAACGAAAGTGGTCCAATGAACAACGACGTGAATCTCGACCGGATTCCCCAGGATGACGCCGGGGACGGCTCGCTCCAGACCCGTGCCAACACCATCCTGAAGGCCGCAGACCACGGGACCCCGCTGGAACTGAGCAACATCACCATCCGTTACGGCGGCCAGAAAGGCGGAGCCGACGCCGTCAACGTCGTCGAGGGCTTCGACCTGACCCTCCACGCCGGCGAAATGCACTGCGTCGCCGGCCGAAGCGGTTCCGGCAAGACCAGCATCCTGACCGTCGGCGCGGGACTGACGCTGCCGACGTCGGGCCGTGTCTTCTGGGAAAGCCAGTCCCTCGAGAGCATGGGCGACGACGAAATCGCCGACCGCCGCCGGGCCCTGATCGGCTACGTCGACCAGGGCGGCGCCCTGATTGACGGCATGAGCGCCCTGGAGAACGTCCTGCTGCCCGCCGTTCCGGACGGCGAAGTGGACCAGCGCCGCGACATGGCCAAGGACCTCCTGGACCTGGTGGGACTGGGCCGGCGCATGCGGCACCGCCCCGCCCAGCTCTCCGGCGGTGAGCGTCAGCGCGTGGCGATTGCCCGCGCACTCATCCTGGGAACCCGGGTCCTGGTAGTGGACGAACCCACCGCGAGCCTGGACCGCACGTCGGCCAACCGCATCATCAGCATCCTCAAGGACACCACGTCCGACGGTATTGCTGTCCTGGTGGCGTCACATGACCACGAACTTGTCCGGCTCAGCGATACCCTGACCGAACTGATCTAGATTTAGGGGTAGCGTTTCCCGTCTGCCGGCCCAGCCACCGCTTCCGAAAAAAGGTAACTTCCCAGAGTGTCGTCTTCAGCCCAAACCCCGTTCTACATCACCACTGCCATCACATACCCCAACGGTGTACCGCACATCGGCCACGCGTACGAGTACATTGCCACCGACGCAATGGCCCGTTTCAAGCGCCTGGACGGGTTTGACGTCTTCTTCCTGACCGGCACCGATGAGCACGGCATGAAGATTGCGCAGGCTGCTGAGAAGGAAGGCGTCACGCCCAAGGAGCTGGTGGACCGGAACGCCGAGATCTACAAGGCTGCCCACGCTGATTTGGGAATTTCGTACGACCGCTTCATCCGGACCACGGACGACGACCACTACGCCGCTTCGCAGGCCATCTGGAAGAAGATGGAGGCCAACGGGGACATCTACCTGTCCAAGTACGAAGGCTGGTACTCGGTCCGAGACGAAGCGTTTTACGTCGAAGACGAGACCGTGGTCAAGGAAGACGGCCTCCGCTACTCCCGCGAGACGGACACCGAACTGACGTGGACGGCCGAGGAAAGCTACTTCTTCCGGCTCTCCTCCTACCAGGACAAGCTGCTGGCCCTGTACGAGGCGCATCCGGAATTCGGCGCCCCGCAGTCCCGCTTCAACGAGGTCATCAGCTTCGTCAAGCGCGGGCTGGAGGACCTCTCCATCAGCCGCACGACGTTCGACTGGGGTGTTCCGGTTCCCGGCAACGACAAGCACGTGATGTACGTGTGGGTGGATGCGCTGACGAATTACCTCACCGGTGTGGGCTATCCGGACGTTGACTCCGAGTCGTTCCAGAAGTTCTGGCCGGCGGATGTCCACGTGATCGGCAAGGACATCTCCCGGTTCCACGCCATCTACTGGCCGGCGTTCCTGATGAGCGCCGGACTGGAGCTGCCCAAGCGGATCATGATCCACGGCTTCCTGCACAACAACGGCGTCAAGATGTCCAAATCCCTGGGCAACGTCGTGGCGCCGGCGGACTTCGTGGCCCAGTACGGCCTGGACCAGGTGCGTTTCTTCTTCCTGCGCGAAGTTCCCTTCGGCGCCGACGGCAGCTACAACCACGAAGCGATTGTGGGCCGGATGAACTCGGACCTCGCCAACAACTTCGGAAACCTGGCGCAGCGCTCACTGTCCATGGTCGCCAAGAACTGCGAGGGCCGGGTTCCGGTCCCCGGCGACTTCACGGCGGAGGACACCGCCCTGCTGGCCCAGGCCAACGGCCTGCTGGACGCCGCCCGGGCTGCGTTCGAGAAGCAGGAATTCAGCCGTGCCCTGGAAGCGATCTGGAGTGTCCTGGGCGACACCAACGCATACTTCGCCGAGCAGGCCCCGTGGGTGCTGCGGAAGACCGACGTCGAGCGCATGAACACGGTGCTGTACGTGACGCTTGAGGTGCTCCGGATCGTGGCCATCCTAGTCCAGCCGGTGATGCCGACGGCGTCTTCCGCGCTGCTGGGGACCCTCGGCCAGCCCGACGGCGATGCCCGCCTGTTCACGGCGATTCCCGCGCCGCTGGTTCCCGGCACGGAGCTGCCCGCTCCCGCGCCGATCTTCCCGAAGTACGAGGAACCCGCCGAAGTGTAGTTCCCGCCGGTTGTTCCGGTACGTCACCAGCAAAATACCCGACGCTCCCTCACCCTTTTCGACAGGGTGGGGGAGCGTTCTTTTGGGCACTCTTTCGACGGTTCCTGTCACCCGTGGGCAGCAGCATGCAGGTACTGCTTCCAAGTAGTTCAGCCTATGCATGCGAGTGAATATATTCATGAAGCAGGTAATTGGCAGCCGTGCCCGGCCGGGTAATCGCGTACCTGTTACTCGGGTTTAACGTTCGCCGCAAACCTAGCCTGAAAAGGCAAGCGAACTGATGACGAAGTCTGGGGAGTAACTGTCACCGTTCATTTCGCTGTTGAGGTCTCACGCAGGTTTAGCAGTTCCTGGTCTCAAGACGGTTACTCCACGCAGTCTGGTCGGTTCGAATCGGAATTGCTATGGAGGGACCGAAAATGAAACGCACTATCGCCACACTGGGGGTGGTGGGGCTGGGGCTGATGG
This sequence comes from Arthrobacter sp. ISL-69, assembly GCF_018613775.1. Taxonomy (NCBI): domain Bacteria; kingdom Bacillati; phylum Actinomycetota; class Actinomycetes; order Micrococcales; family Micrococcaceae; genus Arthrobacter; species Arthrobacter sp. ISL-69. The sequence goes on along the minus strand of NZ_JAGGPO010000015.1, from coordinate 76,283 downwards.
GTGCCACAGTTGCAGCGAACGCCGCCCCCAATGACAAGATCACCATTTGCCATGCCACGAACTCTGGGTCAAACCCCTACCTCCTGGAAACCATCAGCCTCAATGCGTTGGCTGCACACGTCGGTGATACCGCCGACATTGTGCCCGTGAACGTGGGGAATGACATTCCAAACGGGCAGAACCTCTCGGCTGCGAACCTCATATTGCTGGCTAACAACTGCGTGGCGCCGCCCGTTCCGGTGGACCCAGGCCCGGTGGACCCGGGCCCGGTCGATCCCGGCCCGGTGGACCCTGGCCCTGTTGATCCCGGGCCGGTGGAGACTGTTGACGGAGTTGTGCCGGCGGCCGTTGTCGTCCCGGACGCAGTGCCGCCTGCCGCCGTGCCGCCTGCGGCTGCACCGGCTGCGGTTGTCCCGCCGGCCGCGGCAACGGTGGCGCCTGTTGCGTCAATGTCCCGGGGGGCTGCTGCCGGAGCTGTTCCGGCAGCGAGCAACGTGGGCTACAACGTCCAGACTGCTGTGGGGAGCCCCGGCACCGGGATCCCGGCCTGGCTGGCCGGGTTGACCGCACTCTTTACGGCAGTGGGCGCCTGGGTGCTCGTGAAGGGCGGCCTGCGCTCCCGCGGCGCGAACGGCTAGGATACTCAACCCAGGGGCGGGTGCCGTGAAGTTACGGCACCCGCCCTCCTGTTTCAGCATTTCAGTCTCAGCGTCATCAGGAGCCTTTCATGGTCAGTCACCGCCGTAACCGGCGAATGCGTGCCGCCCGGATCCGCGGCCTGCTGCTTAGCTACCGGGACATCCTGGTGCTCGCCGTATGCGCCGCGGGGCTTCTCGCAGCGTGGCTGGTCTACGGCGTGACGGGGACCGGTGACCACGGTGCGCCGGCAGCCGGGGAGCCAACAGCGATAGTGCTGTCGGGGCAGCTTCCCGATCCGTTGGGTCGGGCAGAGGCGCCGGCGACGGGAACCCCGGCACCCGTAGCGGCGCCGGCACCGACCGCGCCGCCCGCTGTGCCGCTGGCCGACGGCGGCGCGGCTGCGGCGCAGCCGGCCGTTTCCTACCCTGCTGCGTCTGCGCCGCAAAGGCTCACATACCCGGCGGCCGGAATGGACGTGGTAGTGCGTCCCCTGGAGCCCGAATCCCTTGATGCCGAGAGTCACAGCATCGTCCCGCCGGAGACGATGGACGGCTATTGGCTGACTCCCTTCGGGACGCCCGGGGCCGGTTCCACCAACACGACATACGTCATCGGCCATAGCTGGGAAGGCCTGGATGCACCCTTCAACCACCTGAGTTCAGCCGCCGCGGCCGGAGACGAACTGACGGTCGCCACAGCTGCCGGCACTATGACATACACAGTGGAGTCCGTCACCACCTATACCAAGGCCACCTTGAAGGACAGCCCCATCTGGACTGTTGCCCCCAACCGTCTGGTCCTCATCAGCTGCTACACCGAGGATCCGTGGGGCAAGAACGTGGCTGTAGTGGCCTCGCCGGTGCCGGGGCGCTGACCTTCCGGACCGGCCGCCGCGCAGTAGGGCCGGCCCGCCGACGGGCTCTCGGGCCGCAGTGTGTGTTCGAATATTGAGACGACTTGACCATCATGTGGATGCCTTGGCTACCCTGAAAGCATGAGCGCATCCACCATTAATCTTGCAGTCATTCCCGGCGACGGCATCGGCCCCGAGGTCATCGCCGAAGCTTTGAAGGTCCTGGAGAAGGTTGTTGCCGCTGAAGGCGTCACGCTGGACCAGACCCACTACAAGCTGGGAGCCCAGCACTGGCTGGAGACAGGCGAGACCCTCCCGGAGGAAGTGCTGAGCGATCTCCGGACCCGTGACGCCATCCTGTTCGGTGCCGTCGGCGCAGCCCCCGGCGACACCCGGATCCCGTCCGGCATCATCGAGCGGGAGATGCTCCTCAAGCTCCGCTTCAGCCTGGACCACTTCGTCAACCTGCGCCCGTCACGCCTGTTCGGCAGCGTGGGCAGCCCGTTGGCCAACCCCGGCGTCATTGATTTCATTGTGGTCCGCGAAGGTACCGAGGGGCCGTACGTGGGCAACGGCGGCACGCTCCGCGCCGGGACCAAACACGAAGTTGCCACCGAGGTTTCCCTGAACACGGCCCACGGTGTGGAGCGCGTGGTCCGCGATGCGTTCCGCCGGGCCGGCGAACGTCCGCGCAAGCACGTCACCCTTGTCCACAAGCACAACGTGCTGGTCTACGCAGGCCACCTGTGGAAGCGCACCGTTGAAGCGGTGGCACAGGAATTCCCTGACGTCACCCACGACTACCTGCACATTGACGCAGCAATGATCTTCATGGTCACCGACCCCTCGCGCTTCGATGTGATTGTCACGGACAACCTTTTCGGCGACATCATCACGGACCTCGCCGCTGCCGTCACCGGCGGCATCGGGCTGGCCGCCTCGGGCAACATCAACATGGAGCGCACCGCCCCGTCCATGTTCGAACCGGTGCACGGATCGGCTCCTGACATCGCCGGCCAGCAGAAGGCAGACCCCACAGCGGCCATCCTGTCGGCTGCGCTGCTCCTGGACCACCTTGGTTATACCGAAGCGGCGAAAAAGATCGAGGCGGCGGTCATCGCCGACGTCGAAGGCCGCAACGGCGAGGCACGCAGCACGAGTGCTGTGGGCGACGCAATCGCTGCCGCCCTGTAGGGGCCCGCATCAGGCGTAAGCTTGTTTCGAATCACCAAAATGCTGCCGTGGTCCGACGCTGAACCACGTTCACACACCAGGCAGCCGACCGTGGAGGAACCATGACTCAGACTGCCCATGGCGTCGAATTCACCCAGCAGCCCTCGGCAACCCCGAAGTCTGCTGACGAGCGTGCAGCCATCCTGGCCAACCCAGGTTTCGGCAACTATTTCACCGACCACACCGCGGTCGTCGACTACAGCGTCGACGAGACCGGCAAGGGCGGCTGGCATGACGCGCGCATCGAGGCATACGGTCCCATCTCACTCGACCCTTCGGCGGCAGTGCTGCACTACGGCCAGGAGATTTTTGAGGGGCTCAAGGCCTACCGCCATGCCGACGGATCCGTGTGGACGTTCCGTCCCGAGGCCAACGCCGCGCGACTGAACAAGTCCGCACGCAGGCTCGCGCTGCCGGAACTTCCGGAAGAATATTTCCTCGGAGCCATCCGCGAACTCGTGCAGGCCGACCGCGAATGGGTCCCGGCGGGGGACGGCGAGGCCCTGTACCTCCGTCCGTTCATGATCGCCACCGAGGCGTTCCTGGGCGTCCGCGCAGCCAGGGAGGTCTCCTTCCGCGTGATCGCGTCACCGGCCGGCAACTACTTCGGCGGCGAACTGAAGCCCGTTTCGATCTGGATCTCGCGTGAGTATGCCCGTGCGGGCCGCGGCGGAACCGGCGCGGCCAAATGCGGCGGCAACTATGCGGCGTCCCTCATCGCGCAGCAGGAGGCTGAGGCCCACGGTTGCAAGCAGGTCCTCTTCCTGGACCAGTTCAACGACAACGCCGTTGAGGAACTTGGCGGCATGAACGTGTTCTTCGTCATGAAGGACGGTTCGCTGGTGACCCCCGCCCTGACCGGAACCATCCTTGAAGGTGTCACCCGGATGTCCGTCATGCAGGTGGCCAAGGACATGGGCCGGACCGTTGCCGAGCGCAAGATCACCCTGGACGAATGGCGCGACGGCGTCGCATCGGGTGAGATCACCGAGGTCTTTGCCTGCGGGACCGCGGCCGTCATCACGCCCATCGGTGTCCTCAAAGACGCCACGGAGTTCATCGGTTCCGAGGACGCGAAGGCAGGGGAGACCACCATGGCCATCCGCGAGCAGCTGCTCGGCATCCAGACGGGCACCGTCGAGGACACCCACGGCTGGCTGATGCGCCTCGCCTAGGTCCTTCTGACTGACGCACGACGCCGGGTGGCCCGCAACGCCTGCGGGCCACCCGGCGTCGTGCTTTCCAGAGTTTTACTCACAATGGGACTTCTTCTCCCTATTAATAGGTGAGCACCAACGGCGTAACGGGCGAGCACCAACAGCCGCCGCCCCCGCGACGGGTCCTGCCGGCTCAGAAATGCGAAGATGGACAGGTGAATCCCGCATCCTCAACGTCGATTCTTCCCGCCAGCGACCTGGCCCGTTTCCGGCTGGCACCCAATCCCGGACCCATGAGCCTGGACGGGACCAATTCGTACCTGCTGGGTGGCCCGGAGTCCGGGAGCTCGGTAGTGGTGGACCCCGGGCCGTTGGATGAACAGCATCTGCTGGAGCTGGCCGGGGAGGGGAGTGTGGAGCTCATCCTGCTCACGCACCGTCACGCGGACCACACAGCAGCGGCCGCACGCTTCCACGAACTCACGGGGGCTCCGGTCCGCGCTGCGGACGCCCGGCACTGCCACGGGGGTCATCCGCTCACTGACGGTGAAACGATCCTCGCGGCCGGAGTTGAGCTGCGCGTCATTGCCACCCCCGGCCACACCTCGGACTCGCTGTGCTTCCACTTGCCCGGCGACGGCCGGCACGGATCAGTGCTGACCGGCGACACCATCCTGGGACGCGGCACCACGGTGCTGGATTTTCCCGACGGCAAACTGGGCAACTACCTGGCAACCCTGGACAGGCTCGAAGAGCTGGGACCGGCCACTGTCCTTCCCGGGCACGGGCCGGTGCTCCCCGCGCTGGATGCCGTCGTCCGCGCCTATCGGGAGCACCGCCACGAACGGCTTGCGCAGATCCGTGCGGCTTTGACGGAGCTCGGCTCCGGTGCAGGAGTGCGTGAAATCACCGACGCCGTTTATTCGGACATCGATCCCGCCGTCCGTCCGGCAGCGGAGAACTCCGTGGCTGCGCAGTTGGAGTACATCCGGGGCTGAGCACGCGGCAGGACGGCTGACCGGAGACGGTACGCTAGGAACCATGCGTATCGCCCGTTTTGTAGCTGATTCCGATCCCCTCTACGGCGTTGTTGAAGGCGAGCCCGGCAGTGAGGAAGTCATTGTCATCAAGGGTGACCCTTTCTTCAACGGCGTTGAACGCAGCACCGTCAAGTACAAGCTTGAGGATGTGCGGCTGCTTGCCCCCATCATCCCGCGCAGCAAAGTTGTGGGCGTCGGACGAAATTTCGTTGAGCACGCCAAGGAACTGGGCAACGACGTGCCGCAGCAGCCCCTCCTATTCCTTAAGCCGAACACCTCGGTCGTGGGCCCCAACGATCCCATAGTGCTGCCGGAATTCTCGGACGAGGTTTCCTTCGAAGCCGAGCTGTGCGTGGTGATCGGACGGATCTGCAAGGACGTTCCCGAGGACCGCGTCGACGACGTCATCTTTGGCTACACCTGCGGCAACGACCTGACCGCCCGTGACGTTCAGAAGACGGACCTGCAGTGGGCGCGGGCCAAGGGCTTTGACACCTCGGCTCCGCTGGGCCCGTGGATCGAGACCGAACTGGATACCGACGACCTCCGGATCCAGGGCTGGCTCAACGGCGAACTCCGCCAGGACGGCAGCACCAGCCAGATGATCCGCGGCGTCCGCGAACTCGTCTCGGTCGTGTCGCAGGCCTTCACGCTGCTTCCCGGCGACGTGATCATGACCGGCACACCTGCGGGTGTGGGAGTGGTTACAGCCGGTGACCGCTTTGAGGTGGAGATCGAAGGCATCGGCCGCCTGTCCAATCCGATCGTCCGGCGCTAGACACCAAACCGCACAGAAATGCGGGAAGCCGTCCCGGGAATTCCCGGGGCGGCTGCCCGTTTCTGCAGCGGAACCGGCGGCGGATTTGGCGGCGGGCGGCGCCCCCGGGCAGGCGGTAAAGTTGGAGTCACTATGACTACTCCTTCTGTGTCCAACGCCGTCTCCAGTCCTGCCGTCACCCCCGAAACCCCGGTCCGGGTGCGGTTCTGCCCGTCGCCCACCGGCACCCCGCACGTGGGCCTGATCCGGACGGCGCTGTTCAACTGGGCCTACGCCCGGCACACCCAGGGAACGTTTGTCTTCCGTATCGAGGACACGGATGCGGCGCGCGACTCCGAAGAGAGCTACGAGCAGCTGCTCGAGGCGCTGAAGTGGCTGGGCATCTCGTGGGAAGAGGGCGTGGAAACGGGCGGCCCGCACGAGCCGTACCGCCAGTCACAGCGCCTTGACCTCTACAAGGACGTGGTGGCCAAGCTCCTGGACGCCGGCTACGCCTACGAGTGCTACTCCTCCCCGGAGGAAGTGGAGGCGCGTCACCGTGCCGCCGGCCGCGACCCCAAGCTCGGCTACGACAACTTCGACCGCAACCTCAGTGCCGAGCAGATTGCCGCGTTCAAAGCCGATGGCCGCGAGCCTGTGCTCCGCGTCCGCATGCCTGACGAGGACGTCACGTTCACTGACATGGTCCGCGGCGAAATCACCTTCAAGGCCGGCAGCATCCCGGACTATGTGATTGTCCGCGCGGACGGCTCCCCGCTGTACACCCTGGTGAACCCCGTTGACGACGCCCTAATGGCGATCACCCACGTGCTGCGCGGCGAGGACCTGCTCTCCTCAACTCCCCGCCAGGTGGTACTGATCCGCGCCCTGATGGAGATCGGCGTCGCCAGCTACATGCCGGTGTTCGGCCACCTTCCCTACGTCATGGGCGAGGGCAACAAAAAGCTGTCCAAGCGCGATCCGCAGTCCAACCTGTTCCTGCTCCGGGACCGCGGCTTCATCCCCGAAGGCCTGCTCAACTACCTCTCGCTGCTGGGCTGGAGCCTGTCCGCCGATGAGGATATCTTCACCGTGGAACAGCTCATCGAAAACTTCGACGTCCACGACGTCCTGGCCAACCCCGCGCGCTTCGACATCAAGAAGGCCGAAGCGATCAACGGAACGCACATCCGGATGCTGGCGGCGGAAGACTTCAGGGCCCGCCTGGTCCCGTACCTCCGCGCCGCCAACCTGGTGGGGGACACCCTGACCGCACGCGAGGAGGAGATCCTCGCCGAGGCCGCACCGCTGATCCAGGAGCGCATTGCCCTGCTGGGCGAAGCGCCCGAAATGATTTCCTTCCTGTTCAAGAACGACGACGCCATCGACGTTGCGGACGATGCCCGCAAGGGGCTGCCGGAAAACCTCACCGAGGTCCTGGACGCCGCGACCGCCGCCCTGGACGCCGTCACGGACTGGAACGCCGAGAACATCCAGACGGCGCTGAAGCAGGCGCTCGTGGAGGACCTGGGCATCAAGCCGAGGCTGGCCTTCGGTCCTGTCCGCACGGCCATCTCGGGGCGGCGGATTTCCCCGCCGCTCTTTGAATCCATGGTCATCCTGGGCAAGGCCTCATCGCTGGCCCGCCTGCACGCGTTCCGCGGCTGATGACTGCCATGCGCGGTGACGGCGGCGGTGTCCTCCATACGGGCTTTGGCGTCATCCGGGGTGTGCTGTTCGATATTGACGACACCCTGGTGGACCTTGAATTCGCCATGACCACCGCGCTGCGTGATGTCAGCGAACATCTCCTGCCCGGCCTGGACCAGGCCGGGTGGGAGAAGTTCGGGCGGATCTTCACGCACGAAACCACACACTTCTATGACCGCTACCTGGCCGGCGAACTGACCTTCAACGAGCAGCGGCTCCTCCGGGGACGGGCTGCCCTGGGCCACTTCGGCGTGGAGCTCGAGGAGGGTGAGGAGTCCCATGCCTGGGTTACATCCTACGCGGCCCTGCAGCACGGCTACGTACGTGCGTTTGAGGACGTTACTCCGGTCCTGGACGCCCTTGACGCTGCCGGGATTCCCTACGGGGCGGTGAGCAACAACGTCCACGACTACCAGCGGGTGAAGCTGGACACGGCGGGACTGCAGCGCATCAGGGTGCTGGTGGGAACGGACACGGTGGGCGTGCCCAAACCGGATCCGGCCATCTACCTTGAAGGGGTCCGCCTCCTGGGCAGCAGCGCCGCCGAGACCCTCTACGTGGGCGACAACCGGCTGCTTGACGCAGAAGGTTCGACGGCGGCGGGCCTGCTGGGCGTCTGGCTGAACCGCAGCGGTGAAACCGAGTCGGCTTTCGCCGGTCACCAGGTAGGTTCACTGGCGGACCTGCTCGGGTAAGGGAGCCGGCGGCGGGCTTCAGGCACCATCCCGACGCGGCCGTTTGTTGCGCAGGGCCACAAAAGCACCCACGGAACCCAGTCCCAGCACTCCCACCATGCCGATGGCCGTGCCGGCGTCGGGCCGTCCCGCCATATCCGACGGCGACACCGCTGCGGCGCTCGAGTGCAGCGTTTCCGTGCCAGCCGCTACCTTGGCGTTCCCCTCCGCGAGCCTGCCGGCCCCTGCGGCCAGTTGCGTGGAACCGGCGGCAAGCTTGGTGTTGCCCACGGATAGTTCCGAGGCTCCGGCGGCCAGGGCCTCGGAACCGCTCAGCAGCCCGGGTTTGGCAGGGTCAGCCGGGTCGCCCTTGATGCCGGTGTTCAGGGCCACAGCCCCGGCTGCAAGCCGGGAGGAGCCTTGCGTCATGCCGGCAGTGGCCTTGAGCAGGCCCGGGCGCTCGGCGTTTCCGGGCACGCCGTCCATCCCCACCCTGATCTTGGCGGTGCCCTCGGCCAGGAGCTGCGTGCCGAGGACAACGCCGGGGCTCGCCGGGTCCTGGCTGTTGAGCTTGCCGCCCAGGGTGGTGAAGCCGGCGGCCAGCCTGCCAGCGCCGGCCTGCAATTGCCCGCTGCCTTCGTGGAGCCGTGCGGCGCCGGACTGGAGCTGGGCGGCTCCGGCGTCGAGCTTGTGGGCACCTGCCGTGATTTTTGCAATCTTGTCTTTCACTACGGACAGCGGTACGAGCCCCTGGACGGGGTCTTCGGCGGCGGCCTGCAACAGCTCGAGGGCCTGGGCCAGGGCAGCGGTACCCGTACCCGCCTCCGGATTGCCGTTGGCCCCGCGGTAGCCCATGAGCTGATTCGTCCCGGCAGCGAGCCGGCCAGCGCCGGCTTCCAGCCGTGAGGCACCGTCGCTGAGCTGCGTGGCGCCGTCGGCCAGATTGTTTTCCGCGTTTCCGGCGGGTGTGGGAGTCAAAGCTGCGGAAAGCTGGACCGCTCCGGCGGCGAGCTTCTGCGCACCGTCATCAACCTTGTACACGCCGGGGGCGAGCTTGTTGTTGACGTCCGCCTCGATCCTGACCGCTCCGGCCGCGAGCTTCTCGGCGCCCGCCTGGAGCTGATCGGCGCCGGGAGCGAGCTTATCGCTGATGCCGGAACGGACCTTCTCTGCCCCGGCCGAGAGCTTTCCCGCCCCCGTGTCTGCCAGCGCGGCACCCGTGGAAAGTTTTCCGGCGCCGTCCTGGAGCTGGTCGGCACCTGCGGAGGCCTGGCCGGCCCCGTCCTTGAGCCGCGCTGATCCGTCAGTAATGCGCCCGGTGACCACGGTGTAAAAGCCCAGCAGTGCAATCAGGAGCAAGGCAAGTACCGCGATGGCGATCTGCTGGGTGCGGGTGCGGATGCGGTTGTTGGGGGGAGCAGTGGCACGACTCTGTGGCACGGAGGTTCCTCTCGACGGTTCTGGCTGTAGCTGTTGTCCCTGGACGCCCCCGACCGTGACGCAGCTAACACGTGGAGCTGGACGTGAAACTGCCGGTCGGGAAGGGGCCAGGTGAGTAGTTACTGATTGGTAACTTACCGAGAGTAAACTTGTTTCGCCCGGAATTGCAAGGAATTTCCCGGCCCGCAGTGCGGATTGCCTCCCGGCTGGGGCGTGCGGCGTTCTCCCTGGAGCGCCCAGGGGCCCCGATTTGTGCCAGCCAAAACTCTCGGGTAAAGTAATTACTCGTGCTGAGGCGCTCGGAGCAAAGGTTTAGACCTGAATATCCGGCCCGAAAGCGTCATTGGGATATGGTGTAATTGGCAACACTACGGTTTCTGGTACCGTCATTCTAGGTTCGAGTCCTGGTATCCCAGCTCTGAAAAACTGCACTCCGGTGCTGCGGATCAGCGGTTTCAAAGCGGTTTAGTCGATTTGAAACACCGGCTCTGTGTATGAAACAATCACTGAGCCTGATAGCAGAAATGCTATCCGGAAGTACGCGGCCCCATCGTATAGCGGCCTAGTACGCTGCCCTCTCACGGCGGTAACGCGGGTTCGAATCCCGCTGGGGTCACCATTGAAACGGTCCCGGGCAACAGCCCGGGGCCGTTTTGCTTTTCCTTCTTCTTTCCACCGCGGGCCATTGGGTTCTTCCTGTCGTCCGTGCATTCCGTGCGTTACTGCCGCCGGATTCGCGCGCCGGACCGGGGCTGAACTGGCATGATGAAGCTGTGACGTCCCCATCTGAGAGTCCGCCCCCGGGCCCGGCAGCGCCAAACTCACGGGCTGCTGCTGCCGTGGAGCTGCTCGAAGCCGTCCGCGGCGACCTCAGCGCGGCCGTGCTGCCGCTGGCACTGCCGGGAGCGGACTCCGCCCGCCTTGACATCAGGAATGCGTTGTCGCAGCTGGATGACTACATCCTTCCGCGTTTCCGCAGCCTCGACGCTCCGCTTCTGGCGGTCGTGGGAGGATCCACCGGTGCCGGGAAATCCACCCTTGTGAATGCCCTCGTGGGCCACCCCGTCACAAGGGCCGGTGCCATCCGCCCAACCACCAGACAGCCGATCCTGCTGCACAATCCGGTTGACTCAGGCTGGTTCGAAGACCAGCGCGTGCTGCCGAGCCTGAGCCGTATCAGGGGTGTTGTGGTGGACGCTCAGGTGCCAGCCAACCGCGCCGGCGCCGCACCGGATGCCGCCGCAATATCGTCCTTGGTGCTGGTGGGGCATCCGGCCGTGCCGGAAGGGATTGCGCTGCTGGATGCTCCGGACGTCGACTCTGTCTCGGATGACAACCGGAAGCTCGCAGGACAGTTGCTCGCGGCGGCCGACCTCTGGGTATTTGTCACAACAGCCAATCGCTATGCTGACGCCGTCCCCTGGAAACTGCTCCTCAACGCCGCAGCCAGGGACATCATGGTGGCCGTGGTACTGGACCGGGTGCCCCCTGCCGCAGAGGCGGAGGTGAGCGCGGACCTCCGGGCGATGCTGCAGCAGGAAGGCCTCGGCGCAGCGAAGCTGTTCATTGTCCGGGAGGTCGCCCTCGATCGCCTCGGAATGCTGCCCGCCGAAGCCGTGGAACCCCTGGGGCGGTGGTTGCGCGAACTGGCGGCAGATGCGGCGGGTCGGGCCGAGATTGCCCGGCGGACGCTGAACGGCACCGTGCGCTCGCTCAGCGGGCGCGTCGCGGCCCTCGCCCAGGCCTCGCAGGAGCAGCAGCAGGCGGCGGAAGTGCTGGCCAAGGATGTCCGCACCGCCTATCAGGACGCGGTGGCCCGGATTCTGGAGGCCACACGGGACGGTGCCCTCCTGCGCGGTGAAGTCCTTGCCCGCTGGCAGGACTTCGTGGGCACCGGCGAGTTCTTCCGCGTCCTGGAACAAAACATCGGGCGCATGCGGGACCGGGTGGGTGCGTTCTTCCGTGGAGAGCCTGCCCCGGCGGTTAGAGTCGAAACAGCCATCGAAACCGGACTGCAGGCCGTCATCATGGACGAAGCGGCGAATGCGGCCGAGGATGCAGACCAGCGCTGGCGCTCGGACCCTGCGGGCCGGCAACTGCTGGGCACCGACGACCTTTCCGGCACCAGCGCGGGCTTCCCGGACCGGGTCGCGGCAGAGATCCGGGCGTGGCAGGGAGGGCTGATGGAGCTCATCCGCACCGAAGGCCAAGGCAAGCGCACGCAGGCCCGGTGGCTCTCCTTCGGGGTCAACGGGCTCGGTGCCGCCCTCATGATCGTTGTATTCTCCATGACTGCCGGACTCAGTGGCCTGGAGGTCGGCGTGGCAGGCGGGACCGCCATCGTCGGTCAAAGGCTCCTGGAAGCCGTCTTCGGTGAAGATGCCGTGCGGCGCCTGGCTCAGACGGCGCGTGAGGACCTGAACGCGCGGTGCCAGAACCTGCTGCAGGAAGAGCAGCAGCGCTTCCTCGAACGGCTGGACTTTGCCGCCGGCGAGTCACCGGACGTGCTGGCAGGCCATGCCCGCGCCCTGCAGCGGCTGGCGGAGTCCGCGTGAGCAGGCACAGCGGGACCAGGGAAGCCTCCCGGCTCCACACCCGGCTGGAAGCCCTGAACGACGCGCGGGAGCTTGCCGGCGGGGTGCTTCCCGAGGAGTCGCTGGATGACGTGCTGCAGGTCCTTGAACGCGCCAGTTCGCGCCGTTCGCTGTCCTCGGAGCACACGGTGGTGGGATTCTTTGGTGCCACGGGCAGCGGCAAGTCCTCGCTCTTCAACGCGGTAAGCGGCGCTGACGTCGCGACGGCGGCAGCCCGCCGTCCCACAACCTCGGAACCCCTGGCCGGCGTCTGGGGAACAGAGGGCAGTGAACCGCTGCTGGACTGGCTCGGGGTGAACAAGCGGCACCTTTCCTCGGCAGTGCCGGGATTCGCCGATGAATCCACGGGCCTGATCCTGCTGGACCTGCCCGACTTCGACTCAACGAAAGCCGCCAACAGGGAAATTGTCCAGCGGATGGTGGGGCAGGTGGACGTACTCGTGTGGGTGTTGGACCCGCAGAAATATGCGGACGCAGCAGTGCACAACGACTTCCTTGCGCCGCTGGCTTCGCACGGAGCGGTCACCCTGGTGGTCCTCAACCAGATCGACCTGCTTCCGCCACCGGACATTGCCCCCGTGCTGGAATCGCTCAAAGCCATTCTGGCCCGTGACGGACTGGGCAAAGTCCAGGTCCTCGGTGCCTCTGCCCTGACGGGGACCGGCGTGGACAAAGTCCGGGCGGCCATCCGCCACGTGGCGCTGCAACGGCAGGCGTTATCCCAGCGGCTGGCGGCGGATGTTTCCAAGGCCTCGGCGCAGCTCGCGGCGGCCTCCGGAAGCGGGGAAGCGGCAGGTGTCAGGGCCGGCACCCGGTCGCGCCTGGCCGACGAGCTTGCGGCGGCCGCCAACGTCCCGCTCGTGGTCGAAGCCGTGTCGCGGTCGTACCGGCACGAAGCAACGCGGAGCACCGGCTGGCCCCTGACCCGCTGGCTGGTCCGGTTCCGTCCCGACCCGCTGCGGCGGCTCAACCTCCGCCGTGAAGGGGCCAGCGCCGAGGTCAACAGGACATCGCTGCCGCCGGCGGGTGCGCCGGAACGCGCCAGGACGGACGCGGCTGTGCGGGAATTCGCGGACGCGGCCAGTACCGGAGCTCCCGGGCCCTGGCGTGCGGCCATCCGCAGTGCGGCGCGCGAAGGGCGGGACCAGTTGCCGGACGCGCTGGACCAGGCCATTGCCGGCACCGACCTGCTGGCCGGACGCAAATCGTGGTGGTGGGGCCTTTTCAACACCGTCCAGTGGCTGGCCCTTCTGGCAGCCCTGGGAGGACTCGCCTGGCTGGGCGTCCTTGCAGGCCTCGGCTATCTCCAGCTGCCGGTTCCGGAAGTGCCCAGGGTGGAGGGGTGGCCTGTGCCCACCCTCTTGATTGCCGGGGGAGCGGTGCTTGGCATTGTCCTGGCCATTGCCGCGAAGGTCATCGCCGGCGCTGCTGCCGGACTGCGGGCCGCCGCGGCGCGGAAAAAGCTCAACGCGGCCGTCGCTGCCGTGGCGGACAGGCTGGTGGTCGAACCGGTGGAAGTCGAGGTCAGCAGGCTGAAGTCCTTCAACGCGGCCCTGAAGTCCGCGGGCCGCGGCTAGCGTTCCTGCCGCGGTCAGCCTTCCTGCAGCGCTGCCGTGGCGTCGCGCACCTTGATCATGGTGCGCAGGTTGCGTGTGGTGGTGCTGGATTTGTAGCGGACCTTGGACGACACCTTGCTGAACGGGCTGTCCAGGGTGCCGCCGGCGGGTGCCAGCCAGGCCATCGCCTCAGGACCCAGTCTTTGCTGCCGGGTGCCGTCCAGGCGGGCGCCTGACTCGAACAGTTCGTCCAGCAGGGCCTTGTCCGAACTGAGCGTGATGTAGGTGTGGGTCGCCTTGTCTTCGGCCGGGTACGGGCACGCCTCCACGATCGCGGCAACCCTGTCGGCGGTCAGTACCACTACCCACGCGTCATAACCAAAGGTTTCACGCAGGCAGGCTTCGACGTCCTTCTTGACCGCTGACGCCCCGAGACTGCTGGCCAGGGCCACGTTGCCGCTTGCCAGGAGGGTCTTCACTCCGGTGAAGCCGCGGGACGCCAGCGCGTTCTTGAGGTCCGACATTTTGATGTTGATGCCGCCCACATTGATGCCGCGCAGGAATACCGCATAGCTCTTCATGGGCACAGCCTATAACCCGCGAACGGGCTGGGGACGCCGGGCAAACCGCGTCCGGCGGGTGGTATGCCGGGTCAGTCGTTGTTTTTGCGGAGGGCCTCGGTGAGGACACGGGCGGCATTGCAGACGACTTCGGCATGCAGCCGGCCCGGCTGGCGCGTCAGGCGCTCAATCGGTCCGGAAATCGAGACGGCGGCAATCACCCGTCCGGACGGACCGCGGACAGGCGCCGAAACGGAGGCGACCCCCGGCTCGCGTTCGCCGAGGCTCTGGCCCCAGCCCCGCCGTCGTACTCCCGCCAGGACCGTGGGCGTAAAGCGCGCGGCCTGCAGTCCTTCGAGGAGGCGGTCGTGGTCCTCCCAGGCAAGCAGCACCTGGGCGGCGGAGCCGGCCTTCATGGAAAGCTGCGTACCCACCGGGATGGTGTCCCGGAGGCCGATGGGGCGTTCAGCCGACGCAACGCACACGCGCCAGTCACCCTGCCGGCGGAAGATCTGCGCGCTTTCGCCGGTGGCGTCGCGCAGCTGCATCAGGACCGGCCCCGCGGAAGCGATCAGCCTGTCCTCGCCCGCGGCGGACGCGAGCTCCACCAGGCGGCTGCCCAGCACAAAGCGCCCCTGGATGTCGCGGCTCACCAACCGGTGATGAACCAGTGCAAGTGCAAGCCTATGCACGGTGGGACGCGCCAGTCCGGTGGCAGCCACCAGCTGCGCCAGGGTGGTGGGTCCGGCCTCAAGTGCGTCAAGCACGTGGGCCGCTTTATCGATGACGCCGACTCCACTAGAATTGTCCATGTACTGATATTGCCGTCTCAATATCTGAGATGCAAATCATTTGGCTGGCGTATTACGCGGGCGTGCTGGTTCAGTGGATACAAACAGCCAACAGCAGTGAAGGGAGATGGCCATGGCAAAGACATTGGCCGAGAAAGTCTGGGACGCGCACGTGGTGCGCAAAGGCGACGGCGAAGGTGCCAACGCCCAGCCGGACCTTCTCTACATCGACCTCCACCTCGTGCACGAAGTCACGTCCCCGCAGGCGTTCGAGGGGCTCCGCCTGGCCGGCCGCAAACTGCGCCGCCCGGACCTCACCATCGCCACCGAGGACCACAACACCCCCACGCTGGACATCGACAAGCCTATCGCCGATCTGACCAGCCGGACGCAGATCCAGACCCTCCGCAACAACTGCGCGGAATTCGGCGTCCGCCTGCATTCCCTGGGCGACGCCGAGCAGGGAATCGTCCACGTGGTGGGCCCCCAGCTCGGGCTCACCCAGCCGGGCATGACCGTGGTCTGCGGCGACTCGCACACGTCAACGCACGGAGCATTCGGCGCACTGGCCATGGGCATCGGCACGTCCGAGGTGGAACACGTGATGGCCACGCAGACGCTGTCCCTGAAGCCGTTCAAAACCATGGCGATCAACGTCGCGGGCACGCTCCGTCCCGGTGTTTCGGCGAAGGACATCATCCTGGCCGTCATCGCCAAGATCGGCACCGGCGGCGGGCAGGGCTACGTCCTGGAATACCGGGGCTCCGCCATCCGTGCGCTGTCCATGGAAGCCCGGATGACCATCTGCAACATGTCCATCGAAGCCGGTGCACGTGCAGGCCTGGTTGCCCCGGACCAGACCACCTATGACTACATGTACGGACGCCCGCACGCGCCGCAGGGCGCGGAGTGGGACGCCGCCGTCGAATACTGGAACACCCTGCGCACCGAAGACGACGCGACGTTCGACGTCGAGGTGGACCTGGACGCCGACACCCTGGAACCTTTTGTTACCTGGGGCACCAACCCCGGCCAGGGCGTTTCGCTGTCCTCCAAGGTTCCCTCGCCCGAGGACTTCGGCGATGAAAACGCCAAGGCCGCGGCCGAACGGGCCCTGCAGTACATGGGCCTGGAAGCCGGCACGCCGATGAAGGAGATCCGGGTGGACACGGTCTTCCTGGGGTCCTGCACCAACTCCCGGATGGAGGACCTGCGCGCTGCCGCGGACGTCATTCGCGGCCGTACCAAGGACCCGAACATCCGCATGCTCGTTGTACCGGGCTCGGCACGCGTCCGGCTCGAGGCCGAAGCGGAAGGCCTGGACAAGGTCTTCAAGGAGTTCGGCGCCGAATGGCGTTTCGCCGGCTGCTCCATGTGCCTGGGCATGAACCCGGACCAGCTGGAAGTGGGAGAGCGCTGCGCCTCCACGTCCAACCGCAACTTCGAGGGGCGCCAGGGCAAGGGCGGCCGCACCCACCTCGTCTCGCCGGTAGTCGCGGCGGCGACGGCGGTCCGAGGAACGCTGAGCTCGCCGTCGGATCTGGACCCCGCCCCGGAGTCCGCCGCCGTCAGCACCAGCGCAGCCTAGATAACGCCGACTAGTTCACGCCGTTTAGACGACGCCTAGACCTACCCAGCACCGAAGGATCCGCCATGGAAAAGTTCAGCACCCACACCGGGATCGGCGTACCGCTGCGCCAGAGCAACGTGGACACCGACCAGATCATCCCCGCCGTTTACCTCAAGCGCATCACCCGCACCGGCTTCGAGGACGCACTCTTCGCCGCCTGGCGCAAGGACCCGGCCTTCATCCTGAACCAGGCACCGTTCAACGCCGGCTCCGTGCTCGTAGCGGGGCCCGACTTTGGCACCGGATCCTCCCGTGAGCACGCCGTGTGGGCACTGAAGGACTACGGCTTCAAGACCGTCCTGTCTTCCCGGTTCGCCGATATCTTCCGCGGCAACTCCGGCAAACAGGGCCTCCTGGCGGCTGAACTCGCCCAGGATGACATTGAGCTCATCTGGAAGGTGCTTGAGAACGCCCCCGGCACCGAAGTGACGGTGGACCTCGTCTCGAAGACCGTGATGTGCGGCAACATCGTGGCACCGTTCGAGATTGACGACTACACGCGCTGGCGCCTGCTGGAAGGCCTGGACGACATCGGGCTGACCCTCCAGCATGAGGAAGACATCACGATCTACGAGACGACCAGGCCTGCCTTCAAGCCGAAGACCCTCCCGGCGCGGCTGTCCTAGACGGGACGGTATTACCGGACGGTATTGTCGGACGGGCGCGCCACGCTGCGGGTCCGCTCCTGGACGGTGCCGCGCCCGGGCCCGGTCCCTGCTGTGCCCCCTCATGGACCCTGGCGGAGCGCGCCGTATTTCAGATCGGTAACGCAAGCTCCTATGCTTAGCTGGAGCCTTTGTAAGGATTTGGGGGCGAGTAGTCGTGAGGAAACCGGTATATGAGTAGTGTTCTGACAATCCGCGGAGGCGTCCCGCTGACTGGCCGCGTCACCGTTCGCGGGGCCAAGAATCTTGTCCCCAAGGCCATGGTGGCTGCCCTCCTGGGCAACGAGCCGTCCGTGTTGCGCAACGTCCCTGAAATCAAGGACGTCGAGGTTGTCACCAGCCTGCTCCAGCTCCACGGCGTCACCGTCGAAAAGGACCCCGTCACCGGGGACCTCACCCTGGATCCGAAAGGCGCCAAGACCGCGTCCAGCACCGCCATTGACGCCCACGCCGGCGACTCCCGGATCCCCATCCTGCTGTGCGGGCCGCTGATCCACGCGATCGGTGAGGCCTTCATTCCGGACCTGGGCGGCTGCAAGATCGGCGACCGCCCGATTGACTACCACCTGAACGTCCTGCGTCAGTTCGGGGCCGTCGTCGAAAAGCGCCCGGGCGGCATCCACATTTCCGCGCCCAAGGGACTTCAGGGGGCCAAGATCTCCCTGCCGTACCCGTCGGTGGGAGCCACCGAACAGGTGCTGCTCAGCGCCACCCGTGCCGAAGGCATTACGGAGCTCTCCGGTGCCGCCACGGAGCCGGAAATCATCGACCTCATTGCCGTGCTGCAGAAGATGGGCGCCATCATCAGCGTCCAGACGGACCGCACCATCCGGATCGAAGGCGTGAAGGACCTGGGCGGCTACAACCACCGCGCCCTCTCCGACCGCAACGAATCCGCATCCTGGGCCTCAGCTGCGCTTGTGACGCGCGGAGACATTTTTGTCGAGGGTGCATCCCAGCGCGACATGATGACGTTCCTGAACACCTACCGCAAGGTGGGCGGCGGCATGGACATCGGCGAGGACGGCATCCGTTTCTACCACCGCGGCGGCAAGCTGAACCCGCTCGTCCTGGAAACGGACGTGCACCCGGGGTTCATGACCGACTGGCAGCAGCCGCTCGTTGTTGCCCTGACGCAGGCCGAGGGCGTATCAATCGTCCACGAAACCGTTTACGAGAACCGTTTCGGCTTCACTGAAGCGCTCCTCCGGATGGGTGCCAACATCCAGGTGCACCGGGAATGCCTCGGCAGCGTGCCGTGCCGCTTCGGCCAGCGCAACTTCCTGCACTCGGCCGTCATCTCGGGCCCCACGCAGCTCAAGGGCACCGACATCGACGTCCCGGACCTTCGGGGTGGCTTCAGCCACCTCATCGCAGCACTGGCCGCCACCGGCACGTCCCGGGTGACCGGAATCGACATCATCAACCGCGGCTACGAGCGCTTCACCGAGAAGCTCGCCGGCCTGGGCGCCGATTTCGACATCACCTCAGCCAAGTAACGGGGTCCCAGTGAAGGAAACGGCTAAGAGCCGCATCACCTTTGTCATCGTCGCCGGGATCGTCAGGCCCGTGATGAACCTGCTCATGAACAAGAAGTGGGAGGGGCTGGAAAAGCTTCCGGCGGGCGGCTTCATCGCTGCCCCCAACCACTGCACCGAGATCGACCCCCTGGTCATCGGGCACATGCTCTATAACCAGAAGCGGATGCCGCACTTCCTCGCCAAGGGCGGCCTCTTCAAGGTACCGGTCGTCGGGGCCGTGCTGCGCGCCACCAAGCAGATCCCGGTGGAACGCTCGACGGCGGGGGCCAACCGTTCGTTGAACGTCGCCAAGGAAGTGGTGGCCGAAGGCGGGGCAATCATCGTCTACGCCGAAGGCACCCTGACCCGGGACCCGGACCTCTGGCCGATGAAGGGCCACACCGGCGCGGCCCGGATGGCGCTGGAAAGCGGTATTCCGGTTGTTCCCATGGCCCACTGGGGAGCCCACCAGGTCTTCCCCCGCTATGCCAAGCGCTTCCACGTGTTCCCCCGCCGGACGTCCCGCGTCATCGTGGGCGATCCCGTGGACCTCAGCGCTTTTGAGGGCCGTCCGCTGGACAAGGCCACGCTGACGGCGGCTACCGCCGTCATCATGGACGCCATCACCGGGCTGCTCGCAACGCTGCGTTCCGAGCAGCCTCCCGCCGAACGGTGGGACCCGGCTGCCCACAACCAGAGCAAACACGGACGCAACATCGAACGGGACGGCAAATGACCCAGGAACAGGCTGCAGCGGGCTCAGCGAAATCGGTCGCCGTCCTCGGAGCCGGCTCCTGGGGCACCACTTTTGCCAAGATCCTCGCCGACGCTGCCACGGCATCCGGCGTTCAGCGGAGCATCCGGCTCTGGGGCCGCCGCAGCGAAGTCGTGGAGCAGATCAACACCCGGCACCGCAACCCGCAGTACCTCAAGGAGATTGAGCTCCCGCCCAGCATCACCGCATCGACTGACGTCGCGGACGTACTTTCCGGCGCAGACCTTGTGGTCTTGGCCGTTCCCGCCCAGTCCCTGCGGCCGCAGCTTCGCGAGTGGCGGCACCTGATCTCGCCGGACGCCCTGGTGGTCTCCCTGATGAAGGGGCTGGAGCTCAGTTCGGACGCCCGCATGAGCGAAGTCATCTGTGAGGAACTGGGCATCAAGGCAGACCGCGTTGCCGTGGTGTCCGGACCGAACCTGGCCATGGAAATTGCCAGGGAGGAACCCACCGCGTCGGTCGTGGCCTGCTCGGACGCCGAGGTGGCATCGTGGATCGCCCGCAGCTGCACCGCACCATACTTCCGCCCCTACACCACCACCGACGTCGTCGGCGTTGAAATCGGCGGCATCGTCAAGAATGTCATCGCCTTGGCCGTAGGCATTTGCGAAGGCAAGCAGATGGGTGACAACACCAAGGCCTCGGTCATCACCCGCGGGCTTGCGGAGACGTCCAGGCTGGCGCTCGCTCTCGGGGGCGAGGCGCAGACCATGGCAGGCCTCGCCGGCCTGGGGGATTTGGTGGCAACCTGCTCCTCGCCGCTGTCACGGAACCACACCGCCGGACGCCTCCTCGGCAAAGGCCTGACGCTGGAACAGGTGGCCGCGGAAATGACCCAAACGGCCGAAGGAATCAAATCGGGCCAGGCCGTGCATGAACTTGCCGGAAAACTAGGCGTCGAAATGCCCATCACTGCGGCAGTCGTTGCCGTCCTGGCCGGAAAATTGTCCGTTGACGAACTGGGACCGCTGCTGCTGGCCCGGGACCTTAAATCCGAAGGCGATTACTGACTGTGTCGGAAGAACAATTGAAGAAGAACACCGGTGGCGGCCGCGCCAAACCACGCGTTGCCGTTTTGTTTGGGGGCCGTTCGAGTGAGCACGCCGTCAGCTGTGTGACCGCTGCCGGCGTTCTCGGGGCCATCGACTATGACAAGTACGATGTCATCCCCATCGGCATTGCCAAGACCGGTCAGTGGGTCCTTGCCCCGGGGGACACCGGGCAGTGGTCCCTCTCGGCGGCCTCGCTCCCCGAAGTGGCGCCGTCGGCCCGGACGGTTACACTCGCCGAAATCGGCGGCGAACACCAGCTGATCGTCGCCTCACCGAACGAAGTCCCGCAGGAACTCGGCTCCGTGGACGTTGTCTTCCCGCTGCTCCACGGACCGTTCGGTGAGGACGGCACTATCCAGGGTTTGCTGGAGCTCTCGGACACCCGTTACGTGGGTGCCGGTGTCCTCGCGTCCGCGGTTGGTATGGACAAGCACTACATGAAGGTCGTCTTCGAAGCCGCCGGCCTGCAGGTGGGTCCCTACATCGCCGTGACGGACCGCCAGTGGATCACGGACCCCGAGTCCGTCCGCAAACGCGTTGACCTGCTCGGCTACCCCGTGTTCGTCAAGCCTGCCAGGGCGGGATCCTCCATGGGTATCTCCAAGGTGGACTCCCTGGAAGGCTTGGATGCGGCGATCGAGGCTGCCCGTGAGCACGACCTCAAACTCGTGATCGAAGCCGGAATCGTGGGCCGCGAAATCGAGTGCGCCGTCCTCGAAGGACGCGGCACCGAAGGCCCGCGGACCTCCATGCCGGGCGAGATCGCAGTGGCACCGGGTGACCACGAATTCTACGACTTCAATGCCAAATACGTGGAGGACGACGCCGCCTCGCTGAGCTGCCCGGCCGACATCCCCGACGAAGCAATCGCCCGGGTCCGCGAGCTTGCCGCCGCGGCATTTGATGCTCTGGGGGCGGAAGGGCTCAGCAGGGTCGACTTCTTCTACACCCCTGACGGTGAGCTGATCATCAACGAGATCAACACCATGCCCGGCTTCACGCCCAAGAGCATGTACCCGCAGATGTGGGCTGCCTCGGGACTGAGCTATGCGGACCTGATCGACGAACTCATCTACCTGGCACTGAACCGGAAGACAGGGCTGCGCTAGCCGCCCTTTCCGCTGGGCTATTGCCGCTCCGGCTATTGCCCGGTGGGCAGGTTCTGCAGCTCTTCCTGGCCCACGCAGTTCCTGGTGGCCTTGATCTTCCCGGCAGCGGCGGACAGTTCCGCCAGCACGGTCGCGGAACTGATCTGGTCCGGGTCCATGAGGATCTCGGTGGCCGGTTCACGGCCGAACGTGGTCAGCGTCCACACGGGGTCGCCTTCCTTGATGACCCAGTCGATGCCGTTGACGCTGACGCAGCGGTCGGTGGTGGGGCCGGGCACGTTGACCCCGCAGCGCAGGATGACCTTGGACGGATCGCCCCAGGCGGCGGTTGCCTGGCTGTTGGTCTTCCGCAGCCCGGCATCACCCATGGTGTCCGGAAGGGCAACCATCATGGGGGCACAGGCCGGGTTGGCCGCGTCCTTGGCCGGTGACACGTCCACCGTCGGGGCGCACGCGCTGAGGGCCAGCACCACGGCCGCCGCCGTTGCCGGGAAGCGAAGCGAACTGATGGTAACCGGGGTGCGGAGCGGGTGCATGATTTAAGCCTATCCCGCCCAGGCATGCCCGACGGCCGCCGCCGGACGGACGAGGTCCGGCCCCGCCGACAGTCCGGGTCCGCGCCGGGCCCGGGGAACGGATGTCGGTCCCTGACTGTAGCGTAGAGCTGTGCCTGAAACTCACCTCACCGTCGCCGGACTTTCCGAGTCCGAACTCCTAGCCAAGATCTTTCCGCGCCTCAACAACGGGCCCGGGCAGGGCACGGCGCTCCTGCTTGGACCCGGGGATGACGCCGCCATTGTGGCCGCCCCGGACGGGCGGACGGTTGTCAGCATCGACACCCAGGTGCAGGACCAGGATTTCCGGCTGGAATGGCGCAACGGATACCGGACCACAGGCTTCGACGTCGGCTGGAAAGCCGCCGCCCAGAATCTCAGCGACATCAATGCCATGGGCGCGCGGTCCACGTCCATGGTGGTGAGCCTGACCCTGCCGCCGGAGACGGCGGTCTCCTGGGTGGAGGATTTCGCGGACGGCCTCTCCCACGCCATCCGGGACCTCGGTGCTGCCGGATGTTCCGTTGCCGGCGGGGACCTCGGCCGCGGGCGGGAACTCGCTGTCACCGTGGCCATCCTGGGGACGCTGGACGGCAAGGAAGCCGTACTGCGCTCGGGCGCCCGCCCGGGTCATACCGTTGCGCTTGCCGGAACGGTGGGGTACGCGGCGGCCGGCCTTGCCCTGCTCGAGTCCGGGCCAAGCGTTGACCTGCTGACGCCGGAGCAGCGGATCATCATGGACAGGCAATGCCGGCCGCTTCCGCCGCTCGCTGCCGGGCCGTCAGCGCTCGCCGCCGGAGCCTCGGCGATGATGGACATTTCGGACGGACTGATTCGCGACGGCAGCCGCCTGGCCGCCGCGAGCGGCGTCGTCCTGGACCTGGATCCGGCTGTGCTGAAGCATCTCACCGGGCCTTTGTCTGCAGCCGCTGACGCGGTTGGCGGGGACCCCATGGCATGGGTGCTCGGCGGCGGGGAAGATCATGGACTTCTCGCCACATTCCCCGCGGACGTACACCTGCCTCCGGGTTTCGCTGCGATAGGCTCAGTGGAAGCCCTTGCACCAATGGAAAGCACTGGCGTCAAGATAGCGGGCCGGCCCGCGGACACTGTGGGATGGGATCACTTTGCAGACTAAGATTGCCGCCAACGCGCAAGCGATGAAGCGGTGGTTGGGCAAGGCCGAAACAGCGCTCGGGAACCACAGCGACCGGCTCAACGCCATTAACATCTTTCCCGTGGCCGACGGCGATACCGGCACGAACCTCTACCTGACAGTCCGCGCCGCCGCGCGGGCCCTCAACGGCCCCGAAGCACCACATGACCCCGGGACTGCGAACACCGCGGGGAGCCACGGCCAGCAGGACGTCGGCGCAGTGCTCGCGCGGGCCGGCGAGGCCGCCATGGAACAGGCACGCGGTAACTCGGGCACCTTGTTCTCCGTGTTCCTGTGCGCCGCCGCTGAGCCTTTGGCCGGCCATACCCGCCTCAGTTCGCCGTTGCTGGCCGCCGCGCTGAACCGGGCCCAGATCCGGGCCTGGTCCGCTCTGAGCGATCCCGTGCCGGGGACCATGCTCTCGGTGATGGAGGCGGCTGCACGGGCGGCGGCCGGCGTGGACGCCGACCAGAACGGGGACGACAGCAACCATGCCCTGGGGCTCGCCCTGGACGCCGCGGTTGAGGCGGCCCTCGAAGCGGTCGTCCGGACCGAGGACCAGTTGGCCGCCCTGCACGCGGCCCATGTCGTTGACGCTGGCGGGGTGGGGATGCTGCTGATCCTTGACTGCCTGCGCTCTGCTGTGCTGGGCGAAGAACTTCAAAGCGAAATGCTGGACGGCCTGCACGGCTACGACGTCCAGGATCCCCACATCCATGCGGACCTGCCCGACGACGACGGCGTGGAAGTCATGTGCACCATCAGCCTCTCGCCCCTGGATGCGGCAACCCTTCGCCAGCGCCTGGACGAAATGGGTGATTCGGTGATCATGAGTCAGGTGGGCGGCGCCATGGACGCCGGCGGAAAGTACCGCTGGCGCGTGCACGTCCACGTTTCCGCCCCCGAACCGGCCGTGGCACTGATCGGTTCCCTCGGGGAACCCACGGACATCTCGGTCAGCCAGCTCGCCTTGCCTCGGGACCCCAACGGACATGAACGCTGAGCTGGACCTCGGCCTGGAACGCCGTATCGGCAAACGGTCCGCGGCCGTCATCGAGAAACATCTGGGCATCACCACAGTGGGCGGCCTGCTCAACTACTTTCCGCGCCGCTACCTCAGCCGAGGTGAGCTGACCCCCATCAGCGAGGTGCCGCTGGATGAAGAGGTCACCCTCATCGCACGCGTCGTCTCCAACAGCACCCGGGCCATGCGGGCGCGCCGCGGCACGCTCACCGACGTCGTCATTACGGACGATTCCGCAACCAACCACAACAGCCAGGGCAGCGCCGGCAGGCTTCCCGGTGCCGGCGCGCCCGGCACCCTGAAGGTGAGCTTCTTCAACGGCTACCGCGCCAAGGCGGAGCTGCTCCCGGGGCGGCGGGCAATGTTCTCGGGCAAAGTCACCCGGTACGGCGGCAGCCTGAGTCTCACCAACCCTGACTTCCTGCTGCTGGACGAGGACCCGGACACCCCGGGCATGGACCCGGAGAAGCTCGCCGCCATGCCCATCCCGGTTTATCCGGCAACGGCCAAACTCACCAGCTGGTCCATCCAGAAAGTGATCTCCACCCTCCTGGACACCGTCGACCTGGATGTCCTGGACGATCCGCTGCCGGTCGAGGTCTCTGCGCGGGAGAAGTTCCTGCCAGCCGCGGAGGCCTACCGGCTGATCCATACCCCGCAGGTGCCTGGCGACTGGCAGCGGGCCAGGGACCGCTTCAGGTACCAGGAGGCCCTGGTCCTCCAGTCCGCCCTCGCGCGGCGCCGCGCCCAGCTGGCCGCCGAGGAGGCCACGGCCCGCCGGCCGATTACGGACGGAATCCTGACGGCATTCGACCGCCAGCTGCCCTTTACGCTCACCGCCGGCCAGTCCGCCGTCGGAAAAACACTCGCGGAGGAGCTGTCGCAGGACAGCCCCATGAACCGGCTCCTCCAGGGCGAGGTGGGGTCAGGCAAGACCATCGTTGCCCTGCGGGCCATGCTCCAGGTGGTTGACGCCGGGGGACAGGCCGCCCTGCTGGCGCCTACCGAAGTCCTGGCGGCCCAGCACTTCGAATCCATCCGCCGGACGCTGGGGCCGCTGTCTCGCGACGGCCTGCTGGGCGGATCGGGCCCCGATTCCGTGCAGGTCACACTGCTTACCGGATCGATGCCCACTGCGGCCCGCAGGCAGGCCATGCTGGACGCAGCTTCAGGCACTGCCGGGATTGTCATCGGGACGCATGCGCTGCTTAGCGACAATGTCTCGTTCTACGACCTTGGCCTGATCGTTGTGGATGAGCAGCACCGCTTCGGAGTCGAGCAGCGCGACGCCCTGCGTGCGAAAGCCAGCAAGCCTCCGCACCTGCTGGTCATGACCGCCACGCCCATTCCCAGGACCGTGGCCATGACCGTGTTCGGCGATCTTGAAACATCGGTGCTGGACGAACTCCCCGCGGGCCGCGCCCCCATTTCCACGCACGTCGTGGGCCTCGCCGAAAATCCCGGCTGGGCGGGACGCATCTGGTCCCGGTCCCGGGAAGAGATCGACGCCGGCCACCAGGTTTACGTCGTGTGTCCCAAGATCGGCGAGGACGACGACGGCGACTTCAGTCCCGGGGAAGCGGAACCGTCCGCCGCCGAGCTGGAAGGTGAGGGCCCGGCCCGGGAGCTCGCGTCCGTCACCGCCGTCGTCGAACACCTCAACGATGAACCGGCGCTGGCCGGCGTTTCGGTGGCGCCGCTGCACGGCAGGCAGGATCCTGTCCTGAAATCCGCAACCATGGCGTCCTTCACGGCGAATGAAACCAAGCTGCTGGTGTCCACCACCGTGATCGAGGTTGGTGTTGACGTCCACAACGCCACGCTTATGGTGATCCTGGATGCGGACAGGTTCGGCATCTCCCAGCTGCACCAGCTTCGCGGACGGGTGGGCCGGGGCGGCTTGCCCGGCACCTGCCTCCTGGTCACCACGCTGGAACCCGGCCACCCCAGCCGCCGCCGGCTGGACGCTGTGGCGGCCACGACGGACGGCTTCGAGCTGTCGCAGGAGGACCTGAAGCTCCGGCGCGAAGGGGACATCCTGGGGGCGTCGCAGTCCGGCGGGCGGTCCGCACTCAAACTGCTGCGCGTGCTGGAGCACGAATCCGTCATCTCTAAGGCGCGCCAGGACGCGCAGCGGATCGTGGCCCGGGATCCCGCCCTGACGGAGCATTCCGCACTCGCGGAGGCAATAGAAGAGTACTTGAACCCTGAAAAGGAGGCGTTCCTTGAGCGTGGCTAGGAGTTGGCGCATGGCTGCAACCGGCGGGCAGGTGCGGGCATGAGCCGCATCATTGCCGGCACTGGCGGCGGGATACCGCTGGTCAGCGTGCCGGGTACCTTGACCCGTCCCACCACGGACCGCGTCAAGGAAGCCCTTTTCTCCCGGCTTGAAGCGTTCAACGTGGTGGCGGGTGCCCGGGTTCTTGACCTCTACGCGGGCTCCGGTTCCCTGGGCGTGGAAAGTGCCAGCCGGGGGGCGGAAACCGTAGACCTGGTGGAGTTCGACGGCAAAGCCAGCGAGGTTTGCCAGCGCAACGCGGACCTCGTCAACGGGGCCATTGGCCGCAAGGCAGTATCGGTGCACCGGTCGCGGGTGGAGTCCTTCCTGGAAAGGACAGTGCAAGGCACCCTGTGGGACCTCGTGTTCCTGGACCCGCCGTATCCGTTGGACGAGCCGGCCATGGGTGCTGTGCTGGAAGAGCTGTCACCGTACCTGGCGGAGGCCGCCGTCGTGGTGGTGGAACGCTCCTCCCGCAGCCCCGAACCGGGTTGGCCGGCGTCGCTGGAACGGTTCGCCGAGAAAAAATACGGCGAGACCAAACTGTGGTTTGCCGAACCCGTGGGCGGCAGCGGCTGACAGGACGGAAGCCGGGGTCCTGACAGTGCCTGCGGGGCGCCGCAGCCTAGCCCGAGAGAGCGTCGAGGTCCACGCCGGCCAGCACCGTCGCGGGATGCGGGCCACGCGCCGTCAGCTCCTCGGTCCATCCGGCCGGCCAGGGACCCTGGGTGCCGATGAGGATGATGTTGCCGGGATGGCGGCCGGCGAACATTCCGGATTCGGCGAACGCTGACACTCCGGACATGGCCCGCCGCAGGGCAGCCACCTGGCTTCGGACCAGCGTCAGCCCCGGTTCGTCGCCCACGTTGACGATCAGCACGCCACGCGGTGTCAGCTTTGCCGCTGCTTCCTCGTAGAACCCGGTGCAGGCGATATGCTTCGGCGCCTTCGGCCCGGAGAAGATGTCCAGGATCACGACGTCGAAACGCAATTCCGCAGGCAGCTCCGCCAGCGCGTCGCGGGCGTCGCCGATCAGTGTGTGCAGCTCCGTTCCGTCAGGCATCGGCAGCTGCTGCAGCACAAAGTCCAGCAGCTCGCGCTCAAGCTCCACGGCGTACTGCAGGGACCCCGGTCGGGTCGCCTGGATGTAGCGGGCCAGCGTCAGCGCCCCGGCCCCAAGATGCAGCGCACTGACGGGTTCGCCGGCAGGGGCGGCCAGATCCACCACGTGCCCGATCCGGCGGAGGTACTCATAGAAGATTTCGCCCGGCTCAGCGAGGTTCACATGCGACTGTTCCGCTCCGCCGATGCTGAGCACATAGGCTCCCTCGGTAAAGGCATCCGGTTCGATGGCTGCGTGCTGTCCGGTTGTCCGGAGGAAACGTGAAGCTGCCGCGGGCCGAGCCGCCATCGTCAGAGCCTGTCGCGAAGTGTCGCGAGCCTGGCGGCTGCTTCTTCGAGGACTTCGGTCTTCTTGCAGAAGGCAAAGCGGAGCAGGCTGCGGGTCCGTTCGGCGCCTTCGGGATGGCAGAAGACGGGTACCGGGATGGCGGCGACCCCCACCAGTTCCGGAAGCCTCCTTGCCAGGTCGACGGAGTCGGAGATCCCCAGCGGGGCCGTGTCCACATTCACGAAGTACGTTCCCTGTGGAGTGAAGACGTCCAGGCCGGCGGCCTTCAACCCGTCGCTGAGGATGTCGCGCTTGTGCCTGAGGGTCTCGGATATCCCCGTGTAGAAGTCGTGGGGAAGGCCGAGCCCCACAGCGATGGCACCCTGGAACGGTGTGCCGGAGCTGTAGGTCAGGAACTGTTTCACTGTCCGGATGGCCGCCACCAGGTGTTCGGGTCCGCTCAGCCAGCCGATCTTCCATCCGGTGAAGGAGAACGTCTTGCCTGCGGAGGAAATGGTGACGGTCCTGCCGGCAGCCCCGGGCAGCGAGGCAACGGGGATGTGCCGGTCGCCGAACGTCAGGTGCTCGTAGACCTCATCGGTGATGATCACCGCGTCGTGCCGGGCGGCAAGTTCGACGACGCGCTGAAGCACGTCGCGGGGGAAAACCGCGCCGGTGGGGTTGTGCGGATTGTTGATGAGCACCACCTTGGTGCGGCTGCTGAAGGCCGCTTCCAGTGCCGCCATGTCCGGCATGAAGTCCGGAGCGAGCAGTGGAGCCGTCACGTGTTTGGCGCCCGCCAGTCCGATCATGGCGCCGTAGGAGTCGTAGAACGGTTCGAAGGTGAGCACTTCGTCGCCGGGTTCCACGAGCGCCAGCAACGAAGCCGCAATGGCTTCGGTTGCTCCGGTGGTGACGATGAGCTCTGTCTCCGGGTCCGGCGTCAGGCCGTAGAAGCGCTCCTGGTGCGCCGCAATGGCCTCGCGCAAGGGAAGGATTCCCTTGCCCGGTGCGTATTGGTTGGCACCGGCAGCGATGGCAGCCTGCGCAGCTGCCTTGATCTCCGCCGGACCGTCCTCATCAGGGAAACCCTGTCCCAGGTTGATGGCACCGGTCCGGACCGCGAGGGTGGTCATCTCCTCGAAGATCGTGACGCCGAGGGTGCCGTCGGCTGCCAGCAAATTGGCTCCTGATGCCGCCCGCTGCCACGGTGCCGGAACTGATGTGGTCACTGTCTGCCTGCCTGTCGGTTGGTTGCGGCGTTCGCTGCCCGCCCGACAAGAACGACGCCCACTGCAACGGTGAAGGGAATGTTCGACTCGGGCATCCAGTCATGTTATCCCGGCCCGCGGATGCGGTAGGTTCGGAGCATGAGACGTGCCGTATGCCCAGGCTCCTTCGACCCGATCCACAATGGCCATCTGGAAGTCATCGCGAGGGCCGCGGGCCTCTTTGACGAAGTCATCGTGGCGGTGTCCACCAACTACACCAAGAAGTACCGCTTTTCGCTGGAAGAGCGGATCGACATGGCCCGCGAGACCCTGGCATCGCTGCAAGGCATCGTGGTGGAGCCGGTGGGGGAGGGCCTGCTGGCCGAATACTGCCGGCAGCGGGGTGTGTCCGCGATCGTGAAGGGCCTCCGTTCCTCCTCCGACTTCGACTATGAGCTCCCGATGGCAACCATGAACCGGCAGTTGAGCGGCGTGGAAACGGTGTTCCTTCCCACTGAAGGCCACTACCTCCACTTGTCGTCAACGCTCATTAAGGAAGTCTTCACACTGGGCGGCAGTGTGTCCGATTATGTGCCCAGGTCGGTATTGAAACGGCTGCTTGCGGGCGGGTCGTCTTCGGATTAGCCCGGCAGAGGGTAGGCTTGATCGGTACGCAACGGCCCCTGCCGGTTTTGCGGCCCATTCCCTGCCTGTCACGTGGTGCTTTTCTTTGTGGCGTCCGGCCGGTTTGAGTCCGCCCGGGAGATCAGGCTAAGATAGTACGTCGGTCATATGTTCAACAGGAGTTCTCATTAAACGAGATGCTAGTTCGCCCTTGGCGTTCGACGTCAAGGACCTCGGACGCAGTCCGGGGAGCATGCGGACGCTGATGGAACATGTACCTGCACCAGGTGATCTTGGTGTAGCGCTCATTGGCGTTCAGCAAGGCTCGGACATCGAGCTGGACCTGAGGCTCGAGGCCGTACACGAAGGAATTCTGGTATCAGGAACCGTTATCGTCGAAGTGACTGGCGAATGCGGCCGATGCCTGGATCCCCTTGCGTATGATCTCGAAGTCAATGTGCAAGAACTTTTCTTCTACGAGGGCGCCCAGTTCTCGGACGGAGAAGACGAAGAAGAGCAATATCGAATCGAGCACGATCTAATCGATCTTGAGCCGGTGTTGCGGGACGCAGTTGTAACCATGCTGCCGTTCCAGCCGGTGTGCCGGGAAGACTGCCAGGGCCTTTGCTCCGAATGCGGAGTACGCCTGGAAGACGAGCCGGGGCATCACCACGAGATCGTAGATCCTCGCTGGGCTGCCCTAGCTGACTTGGCTAAGCCTGACCGGCAAAACTGATTTGTAAGTGTTTTTCTAGAGAGAAATGAGTTAGCCGTGGCTGTCCCGAAGCGGAAAATGTCTCGCTCGAATACCCGCGCCCGCCGCTCCCAGTGGAAGGCAACTGCCCCCCACCTGGTGAAGACTGTCGAGAACGGTCAGGTCACGTACAGCCTGCCGCACCAGGCAAAGGTCGTTACCGACTCGGCTGGCACCGCGCTGTTCCTTGAATACAAGGGCCGCAAGGTCGCAGACGTCTAATCGGCCCACTGGCTGAACATGACGTCTTCAACTGAAGAGCTTCTGAAGCGTCTCGGTGTCTCTATTGACGCCGGGACGCTTCGTCTTGCTCTGACACACCGTTCCTACGCCTACGAAAACGGCGGCATCCCCACCAACGAGCGCCTCGAGTTCCTGGGCGATTCCATCCTGGGTTTCTCCGTGACGGATGCGTTGTACCGCGACAACCCTGCCTTGCCTGAAGGTGACCTCGCGAAGCGGCGGTCAGCCGTGGTGAGCACCCGGGCACTTGCCGGAATCGGCCGCAGCCTCGGTATCGGTGACTACATCTACCTCGGACAGGGCGAAAAGCTGACCGACGGCAAGAACAAGTCATCCATCCTGGCGGACACCATGGAGGCCCTCATTGGCGCCACCTACGTGTCCAACGACATCGAGACGGCCCGCCAACTGGTCATGCGGCTGATCGGTCCGCTGCTCCAGGACGCCGCGGCCCTTGGCGCCGGAACCGACTGGAAGACCAGCATCCAGGAGTTGGCGGCGAGCCGTCAGTTGGGCAGCATCTACTACGCCGTGGAGGGTTCAGGCCCGGACCATGCGCGGACGTTTGAAGCCGTGCTCCGGATCGGCGGGACCGATTACGGGCAGGGCGCCGGGCGCTCCAAAAAGGAAGCCGAGCAGGAAGCTGCCGCCGATGCGTGGCGGAAGCTGTCGACTGCCGGGACGTCAAGCCTCCCGGCGGAATCCGAAGCCGGCCGCTAGGTTTTCCGTGCCCGAACTGCCGGAAGTCGAAGTGGTCCGCCGCGGACTGGTTAGTTGGGTCCGCGGCAGGACCATTACCTCTGTTGATGTCCTGGATCCGCGCTCCATCCGCCGGCACGCACTCGGCGCGCAGGATTTTGCCGGCAACCTCGAGGGCGCACGGGTCCTGGACGTGGTGCGGCGCGGAAAGTTCCTCTGGCTTCCGCTGGAGGAAGCCGGTGCAGTGCAGCCGGCGGACGGAGAGTCCCGGCCCGCAGTTGCCCTGATGGCGCATCTGGGCATGAGCGGCCAGCTTTTGATGCAGGATGCCGGCGTGCCGGACGAGAAGCACCTGAAAATCCGCCTGCGGCTGAGCCCGGCTGAGGGCAGGCCGGAGCAGCTCAGATTCGTGGACCAGCGCATTTTCGGCGGACTGTTCGTGACGTCCCTGATCCCGACATCCGACGGCGGACCGGGCGGCCTGGGGGAGTCACCGGCACCGGTCATTGCCGAAGAGGCCGCCCACATCGCCCGGGACCCGCTGGATCCGCATTTCTCCTTCGAGTCGTTCTACCGCCGGCTGCGGATCCGAAAGACCGGCCTCAAGCGTGCCCTCCTGGACCAGGGACTGGTTTCCGGTATCGGCAACATCTACGCGGACGAGGCACTGTGGCGGGCGCGGCTCCATTACGCGCGGCCCACCGAAACACTCCGCCGCGCCGAAGCGCTGAGGGTTCTCGAAGCCGCCCGTGAGGTGATGCTGGACGCCCTTGCCGCCGGCGGTACCAGCTTCGACTCCCTCTACGTCAACGTCAACGGCACTTCCGGGTACTTCGACCGGTCCCTCAACGCCTACGGCAGGGAAAACCAGGAGTGCAAGCGCTGCGCCGCCGCGGGAATAGTGAGCCTCATGAAGCGCGAACAGTTCATGAACCGGTCGTCCTATACGTGCCCGGTGTGCCAGCCGCGTCCCCGTAACGGCCGGTGGTAGAGGTCCCAAAAAGCAGGTAGCGCCACTCTACCGAACTGTTCCTCACAGGTGACACACTGTGCCCAAGGTAGCCGCGGCTGCTGGAATCGCAGGCGCGTTGGTCTCCAACGCCTGAACGGGAGGCGGGGGCCCAATGATAGCCAAGAGGCTTGTCATCGTGGGGGTGAGTGTTGCAGCAGCGCTTGGCGGTGCCGCTGTTTTTCTTGATCAGATGGCGGGAGCCCCGGACGTCAGCGCGGCCGCGACTTCAGGTTCCGTTCCCACGGCCTCGGCCGGCCCCGGCGGATCACCGTCGCCCGGAGGCTTGCCACCGGGAGATCCGCCGGCTGGAGACGGGACAGCTGACGAACCGGATGCGGCTGCCGGCGCCGGGAACGGGCCTGCTTCCGGATCCGGGGAATCAACGGGCAGCCCTGCTCCGGCGTCAGGGGCGCGGGAAGTTCTTCCCCCGGTGGCGGTAGCCCCCACCGGTCTTCCGCTCCCATCCCAGCCGGCTGCACTGGTCAGCATGCCGCTGCCGGCCACGGCATCCGCCCAGGGGAAGATTGTTGAAGGCTTCCCTGCGGATGCCCTCCCCTTCCCGGAAGGAACCGTCGTCGTATCCACGGGCGTTTCTGCGGCGGACGCTGTCCTGCAGGTGACGGCCGATGCCATTTCGGCGGCGGGCCAGGACTCGGTAGTGGGCCATTTCCAGCAGCGGCTCTCAACCCTCAACTTCTGGTCCGAGCCGGCCCCGGCCGCGGATGGGCAGCGGTCCGTCCGCTTCGTCAGGGGCAGCGATTCGATAACCCTGACCACGTCAACAACGGGCACGGGCAGCACGCGTTTCATGTTGCTCGGCAACCTTCACACGACGGCCGGCTAGCGGCCATGTATATCTCGGTCTCGGATCGGAACGGCGGCAAGAAGGACGCGCAGCCGGCGTCCAATGATCCCAAACTGCAGCAGCAGGCGTTCCGCTTGTCGCCTGTCATCCTCTGGCTGGGCATCGTCAGCATGTTCACCGACATATCCTCCGAATCGGTATCCGCTGTCCTTCCCCTCTACATCACAGGATTTCTGGGCCTGTCCGCTATTGCCTTCGGGATTCTTGACGGAATCAACCAGGGGGCCAGCGCCATCGTCAGAATCGCCGCGGGGTGGGCAGCGGACCGGAGCGGGCATCCGAAACGAATTGCACTCGCAGGTTACGGCCTGTCCATGGCAGCCAGGGTTGGTTTCCTATTCGCCGGCGGTTTCTGGGCCCTTACGGCGATCGTTACCGGTGACCGGATCGGCAAAGGTATCCGCACGGCACCGCGGGACGCCCTCATCACCGTCTCCGCCCAGCCCGAGTATCTGGCACGGCACTTCGGCGTGCACCGGATGCTGGACAATATCGGCGCCGCGACTGGCCCGTTGCTGGCGTTCTTCATCCTCATGCTGATCCCCAACGGCTACGGAACCCTCTTCGTGGTTTCCCTTGCCTTCGCGGTGATGGGAGTGGCCACGCTCGCCCTGCTGGTGCCCAACCTGAAAACGGGCAAGCCCGCTGGGACCGCGCCCGAACCGCGCCGCAGCCCTTCCTTTGTTTTCCGCTGGAGCCTGTTGCGGGAACCCGGACTGGGCCGGCTGCTCGTCGCCTCGGGGCTTCTAGGACTGCTGACGGTTGGAGACGGATTCATCTACCTTGTCCTGCAGGATCGTGATTCCTTCGCCGTGCAGTGGTTCCCGCTGCTGTATGTGGGAACGAATGTGGTGTTCCTCATTCTTGCGATCCCGCTGGGCCGGTTGGCGGACCGTTGGGGGAAGGCAAAAGTCTTCGTGGCGGGTCATATTGCCCTCCTGCTGTGCTACGTCCTCGCTGCCGCACCGCTGGGCGGATTGGGCCCCACGCTGGGGTGCCTGGTTCTGCTCGGTGCCTTCTACGCCGCAACCGACGGAGTTCTCGCCGCCCTGGCCAGCCAGCTCACGCCTCCGGAGAAACTGGCCACCGGGATCGGCGCCGCCCAGACCGTCGTGGCACTGAGCCGCATGGCCGCTTCGGCCGGCTTTGGTGTCCTCTGGTTTTCGCTCGGTCCGTCCACGGCCATGATGGTGGTGGGTGGCTGTCTCGCCGTCGCCGTACCGGCCTCGGTGCTGATCCTCCGGGCGGGCGTTCGTCAGGGGCAGTCGGCTTGAACCCCGCCGGAGGCAGAAAGCGCTGGATCATCCTGTTGGCGATCACTGTACTGGTCCTCGCCGGCGCCGGTTCCTATGCCGCGGTAGCTTTCCAGCGCTTCCAGGACAGCCGCTCGGCTGCGTCGGCCGTCAGCGTGGCTTCGGGCGGCGCCCTGCCGGCCGCGTCGTTTGTGATGTTCCGCAATACGGCTGCGGGCCAAGGATACGGCATGGCCGGTACTGTTCCCCTCGCCGCACCTTCCGGCCAGCGGTTGCTGGCGGCTGAGGCCTGCGACAGGATTTACGGGACGGCACGGAACGTCATCTGCCTGAAGACAAACCGGGGGCTTGTCACCAACTTCGAAGCAGTGCTGCTGAACAGGGAATGGCAGCCGACCGGACGGTGGGCAGTACCCGGTATCCCCAGCCGTACACGCATGAGTGCCGACGGTTCCCTGGTGTCCACTACCGTGTTCGTCTCCGGCCACTCGTACGGCGCTTCGGGCTTTTCGACCGAGACTTCCATCACCCGGACGGACGGGGGGCCCGGAACCGGGAACCTGGAAGACTTCGCCCTCCTTGTCAACGGATCACAGGTGACGGCAGCAGACCGCAACGTCTGGGGCGTGACCTTCGTGCCAAGAGACGCTGACGCGTTCTATGCCACGGCGGCTTCGTCAGGGCGGATCTGGCTCGTCAAGGGAAGCATGTCCGCCAGGACGCTCACAGCTGTCCACGACGGCGTCGAATGCCCGTCGGTGTCTCCCGGCGGAAGCCGTGTGGCGTACAAGAAGAACACCGGCACTGCGCTGGCTGCTCATTGGAAGATCGCCATCCTGGACCTGGCCAGCGACAAGGAAACAGTCCTGGCGGAGCCGCGGAGCGTTGATGACCAGATCGAGTGGCTCGATGACGGCACACTGCTCTACGGCCTAGCCCGGGACGGCGCCGAGGGCGACAGCGACATCTGGCAGATCAAGACGGATCCGTCCGCCGTTGCCTCCCTCTACATTGAGCACGCCTGGTCGCCTGCCGTGGTCCGCTAGCCTGCAGCCAATGGCCGGCACTCCGCGTCGGAACAGCAACACCCCCACATCGGGACCGCTACTCCGCGTCGGCACCGGTACACCCCCACGTCGGGACCGCCAGACTCCGCTGCAAGGGCGCCACGGCCATGTCGGCCGGCAACCATGTCCCGTCCGCCGGTGGACGCCCGGGCGCTGGGCCCGGACCGGCGTTCTCCAGCCGGCTTGCTGCGCAAGGCCAAGGCCCCTTGGCATGTTTGCCAAGGGGCCCTGAACATTCCGGCCCTTTCGGCCGGACTCAGGCCTACTTAGGAGCGAACACAACGTCTACGAAATAGTTCCTCGCATTGGTCGTCTGGTTGGGCACGGCAGTTCCTGAACCAAACCCGTAGAGCCCATTGTTGTTTGCCCGGGCTGTGAGGGCGCCGCTGTTCCAGGCCTTGGTGAAGAAATTTTGCGTATAGGAGTAGCGGCCCAGCGGCGCGTTGTAGGACACGATGTAGTTGGTATCCACCGTCAGCGCTATTGGAGTGGGCAGCGTTGCCGTTTGCCAGCCGCTGGCCGTTTCGTTCGTGAACGTCACTTTGGCCAGGCGGACGCCGGACGTCGTCCAGAGGGAACCGGTGTGCGTACCGAGGTTGGTAGCGCCCTTGTAGAAACGGATGGCGGTGACGGACCCGGCAACGGATGACTTGAATGCCACACCGAGCTCAATCGCCCGGATATCCGTGGCTGCGCCCACCTGCGGCAGAAGGGACGCAAAGAGGGATTGTGTGGGAGGCGGCGCAGGCGTGAGGGTCGTGAATTGCCACGAGGTCGGTGCAAGCGCCGCGCCGGTCGTCGAGACGACGTTGGCGGCGCTCGCCGTGATGACCGTCGTGGCCGGCAGCGGTTGCCCCGGTGTGAACGTCACCGTGCGGCCGTCGGCGGATAGCGCCGACACCCCGGCGATCGACGTTCCACCGGCCGTCAGCACGAGCGAGGCGCCCGGCTGCACGGCGGAGGAGAGTGTCAGGCTGGGCTGGACATTGAGTGCCACTGCCGTGGCATTCGGTGCCGGCGATTGTGCCGTAACGGTCAGGGGCGCCGGCGGAGGCGGAGGGGCAACATCCGAGGTCTGGAAAACCAGGTCCACAAGATAGCTCGAGCTGGAGGAAGAACCGGGGAAGTCCCCACTGTACGAGAATCCGCCCGAGTCCTGTGCTGTCCGCAGCGGTCCGCTCGTGAAGCCTGTGGTGAATCCGCCCGGAGTGACGGAATAGGTGCCCGTCGGCGACTTGTAGGCAGCCACATATTCAGTGTCGGCCGCTATCGCGACCGGCTGGCTGAACGTCGCAGTCTGCCAGCCGGCAGTGGACTCGGCCGTGAACGTCACCGTCGCCAGCTGTTGGCCCGTGATGCTGAACAGGCTTCCCGTGTGGGTTCCGGTGTTGCCGACCGACTTGTAGAAGCGGATTCCGGTGATCTGCCCGCTGGCGGAGCTGGCAAACCGTACGCCCAGGGCCAGCGGGGCTCCGTCCTTGACTTCCAGAACGGACGGAGTGACGGTGTCCTGGTAGAGGGTGCAGGGGCAGACGCCTTCGGTCCTCGGCGGCGGGACAGTGGTGAACGTCCACGTTCCGCCGGCACTAAGAGGCTGGCCT
The DNA here is from genome assembly GCF_018613775.1 of Arthrobacter sp. ISL-69. Taxonomy (NCBI): domain Bacteria; kingdom Bacillati; phylum Actinomycetota; class Actinomycetes; order Micrococcales; family Micrococcaceae; genus Arthrobacter; species Arthrobacter sp. ISL-69. The sequence goes on along the minus strand of NZ_JAGGPO010000015.1, from coordinate 38,797 downwards.
GTCGCCGATGTAGCCGTCAGTGTGGCCGTGTAAGCGGTGCCGGCCGTCAGTTGAGCCGACGGCGTGAAGGACACCTTTCCTGCCCCGGAGTCGTAGTTCATGGTGCCCGGGACGTTCGTGCCGCCTGGTCCGGTCAGTGCGAACTGTACGCTGGACGCCACTGCCGGCTTGGAGAAGGTCGCGCTGACGGTGGTGGTCAGCGGGACGCTGGACGAGCCGGCAACCGGTGTCTGTGCGCCGGCGACGAATGCCGGTTCAGGGTACTGGACCACGACGTCCACCAAATAGCTCGCGGTGGAGCGGACGTTGGGGAAGTCGGCGGTGTACGAATAGGCGCCCGCATCCGAGTTCGCCCGCAGGTTGCCGACGCTCAGGCCCGGGCCGAAGCCGTTCGCCGTCGCGGAATAGGCTCCGGTGGTGGTCTTGTAGGCCATGATGTACTCGGTGTTCGCGGACATCCCCACTGGCTGGTTGAAGTAGGCGGTCTGCCAGCCTGCGGTGCTTTCGTTGGCGAAGGTGACCGTTGCCAGTTGCTGCCCCGCGGCCGTGAACAGGGTGCCGGTATGGGTGCCGGTATTCCCTGCTGATTTGTAGAAGCGGATGCCCGTGACGGTGCCGTCGGCAGTGCTCGAGAAACGGATGCCGAGAGTCAGCGGTACGCCGTCCCTGATCTCCTGGATTCCGGGGAGGACGGAGTCATCGTAGAAACTGCACGGGCAGGTTCCGGGCGAAGGCGGTGAGACCACCGTGGTGAACGACCATGATCCTCCGCCCGTCAGTGTCCCGCCGCTGGCGGCAGTGGCGCTGAGGGTTGCAGTGTACGTGGTCGCCAGGGGGAGATCGGCGGCCGGTGTGAAGGTGACTTTGCGGGTTGTTGAGTCGTAGCTGGTGGCGCCCGCGACGGCGGTGCCGTCGGCGGCCTTTAGCGTCAGCTGCACGCTCGACACAGTGACCGGCTTCGAGAAGACCGCTCCGACTGTGGTGGCCTGCGGGACGCTGGAGGATCCGCCCAGGGGCCAGTGGCCGGAGGCCGTCAGCGGGGTGTTGTCCACGGTGTCGAAGACGGCGTCAACGAAGTAGTTGCCGTTGCCAAAGCTTGACTGCGGGAAGGCATCAGGACTGCCGTAAACGCCGGCCGGCTCGCTGCCGAAACCGCCGGCCACTGTGAGCGGCGGTTCAGTGAACCCGAAGCTGGCCCACTGGTAGTCCTTGATGGCGTAGTGGCCCCTCGGAGCGGTGTAGGAAACGACATATTTTTGCCCCGCGGAAACTGTCACCGGTTGGCTGAACAGGACCTTCTGCCACCCTGTGGCTGATTCCGACGTGAACGTAGCGGTCGCCAGCCGTTGGCCGGCCGCATTCCAGAGGGAGCCGACGTGAGTGCCGGTATTTCCGGTGCTCTTGTAGAACCGGGCTCCGGTGATGAAGCCGTCCACGCTCGGCGTGATCTTCATGCCGAGCTCGTAGGCACCGCCGTCCTGCGAATCGGGAACGGCCGGGACCTGCTGGCCGAAGACCGTGTACGGGCCGCTGAGCTGCAGGTTCCGCGTGGCCGCTGCGCCGATATTGGCGCTGTCGTCCACTGCGCGAACCATGATGCTTGCCGTGTTGAGCCCCTTTTGGATGTACGTGTAGGTCCAGGTCTGCCTTCCCTGGGCCGGATGCCACGTGCCGCCGCCGTCGGTTGAGACCTCGACGCCGGCCACGATGCCGCCGGTGTCGCTGGCCGTGCCGGAAACCGTCACGCTGCTGCCGTGGGCAACCGTGGCTCCTGCAGCGGGAGAGGAGACGGTGGTTGTTGGCCCGGCAGCATCAGTGCTGGCAGTTGCCGCGGCCAACGCAGGATCACGCGTGCCGGGCTGGGCGCCCATGTCGGCCAGAAGGTTGACCTGTGCCTGCTGCATCCTCGGATCTGCGGCAGCACCGTTGCCGTCGTGCACCTGGTCGAGCCCCCAGGTCCATTGGACGCTACCAGCGGAAAAGACCAGCGCTCCGCTCGCCGCGCGGTACAGCGTGGTGTTGTGAGTCGTTGTTCCGGGCTTCACCGTGTTGCCGTAATCCTGGAGGTACTGCTCTGTGGCACCGGTGGTGGTGGAAAGCCTGATCAGCCCCGCGGGCCTGAACCCGTTGTCCAGGTCCTCGTTGGACTCGTAGCCGACAGTGTGGGGTGCAAGCTGCGCGGAACTGCCGGCGGCGAGCGAGGCCAGCGGCGTGTTGCGCCACAGGCGTGCCTTGCCCTCTGCAGCGCTGACCGTAACGGGCAGGTCCGTGAAGTTGGACATGTACAGGGTCCCCGTCAGTCCGTTCTCTGGCAGACCACCTCCATTGGCCTGCGAGGCGAACCTGGGGTCGCGCCAGGTTCCGGTCCACTCGGTGCTGGGATCAACCTTGCCGTTGGACCACGTCTCTTTGTAGGAGGTGATGGTGCGGTACCCGGCCCCGTCCACCTGGGATGGTTCGTAACGCGTGCGCCAGTACATCTCGTTGCCGGAAAGGAACTGCAGGTTCACGCCGGCGTCGCGGGCGGCCTCGACATTGGCGCGCTGGGCGCCGGACCAGTATTCGTCGTGGCCCACGGAGAGGAAGACCTTGTGGTTGAGGAGCTGCGCGCCGTTCCGATGGGTGTCCACGCCGCTGATGTAACTGACGTCGTAGCCGTTCTTCTCAAGGAAACGCACCATCGGGTACTCGTTGCCGAAGTAGAAATCCCGCCCCGAGGATTCGCCCCTGGTGGCAAAGGGCCGGTTGTAGCTGATCTTGTACGCCCTGCCGTTGACGGTTCCTTGGTAGAAATCAGCCCCGCCGTAGGTGTTGTAGGCCTGCCACGTTGTGTCGGAGGTCTGGAAGACCACATTGGAATGGCTGCCGTCGGATCGGACGATGAAGGTGATGTGGCTTTGGCCGCCGGTGTCCGGCCTGGTCAGCAGGGCGACATAGACGCCGGAAACTGCTGTGGCCGGCACCTGCCACGTGGCCGAGACAGCCCATGTTCCGCAGTCGTAGAGTTCGGTTGCCACGTCAGAGCGGCATTGTGGCTGAGATTGCCTGAAGGCGAGCGGAGTGACGTTGGCGATCTTGCGGGCACCGAGGCCTTGGTACCAGCCGGTCCGGTAGATGGCGATGGTGTAGTTGGACGCGTTGGTGTCGACCTTGAAGTTAATCGGCTGGCCGGCATTGACGCTGATCTCTGTCGCGAATCCCTGGATGTTGGAATCGCCGGCGCCGTCGATGTCCCATTCCGACGGCGGGCTCCCCGGCTTGGAGTTTTCACACGCAATTGCGTTCACGAGCGGGGCACAGGGGTCCGCCGCGAAGGCGAACGGTAAGAGTGCAGAGGGGGCCGCAACCGGCAGGAGGGCTGCCACCATGGCAATGGCCAGCAGGAAGATGACCCGCTTGAAGGCTTTCAGCGTGCGATCGGCTGAGGATACGGACATGTGAACTCCTGGAGTGAGTGCGCAGTTGCGGAATCGGGCGGTGCTCAACGCACTGCCCTGCATGCCGCCCCCCGGCGCAGCCAAACCAAGATATTCAGTTATCCTTCAAAGCCGGGTTGCGCTGTATAACGCCCCTCACTGCATCATGGCCAATCCAGCTCCGCTGAATCCTGCCAAGTCGAACCGATGTGAGACCACCGGCTCGAGCAGCGTCAAGCAACCCTTAGCCGCGAGTCTAAGGGCAGGCGGCTAGGGGTGGCAAGGGTTTTGGCATCTGCAAAATGCCCAAATCCGGGCTTTGTCGTTGCCACGCAGTAGATTTAGGGCAGGAACAAGCCGCTTCAGCCACTCAGGAGATCCGAAACACCTTGCACCTCAAGAGCCTGACCGTCCGCGGATTCAAGTCGTTCGCGTCAGCCACGACGTTCGACTTTGAGCCGGGCGTCACTGCAGTGGTCGGCCCGAACGGTTCGGGAAAATCAAATGTCGTGGATGCCCTGGCCTGGGTCATGGGCGAACAGGGTGCCAAGACGCTGCGCGGCGGCAAGATGGAGGACGTCATCTTCGCGGGCACGTCCGGCCGTCCGCCGCTGGGCCGGGCGCACGTGTCCCTGACCATCGACAACACTGACGGCGCGCTGCCGATTGAATACAGCGAAGTGACCATCTCCCGGACGCTTTTCCGCACCGGCGGATCCGAATACGCCATCAACGGTGCCGGCTGCCGCCTCCTGGACATCCAGGAGCTCCTGTCCGATTCCGGCCTGGGTCGGGAAATGCACGTCATCGTGGGGCAGGGTCAGCTGGACAAGGTCCTGCACGCCACGCCGGAGGACCGGCGCGGCTTCATTGAAGAGGCAGCAGGCATCCTCAAGCACCGCCGGCGCAAGGAAAAGACGGTCCGGAAGCTGGAAGCGATGCAGGCAAACCTGCAGCGGCTGAGCGACCTCACCAGCGAAATCCGCCGTCAGCTGACCCCGCTCGGCAAACAGGCCGAAGTGGCGCGCCGGGCCCAAAGCGTCCAGTTCGACGTACGCGACGCCCGCGCGCGGCTCCTCGCGGACGACCTCGTGCAGTTACAGTCCACCCTGGCCCAGGACGTGGCCGATGAATCTGCCCTGAAGGCGCGCAGGGCCGTTGTCGGGCAAGGCCTGGAAACCGGGCGCCAGCGGCAGGCAGCCCTGGAACAGCTCGCGGCCGAAGCCACACCAAAGCTCAACGCTGCCCGGGACACGTGGTATCAGCTCTCGGCGGGGCGGGAGAGGCTGCGCTCCCTCGGGTCTCTTGCCGAAGAGCGGCGCCGGTTGCTTGGTGCCGCGGACGACGTCCCGGACTCCGGTCGGGACCCGGAGCAGCTCGAACGGAACGCGGCGCGGGTCCGCGAAGAACAGCGCGCGCTGGAGGACGGCATCCTGGAAAAACGCACTGCACTGGAGGCCGCCACGGCAGCCAAGCAGGATGCCGAAAGTGCCGCCAGCGCCGAGGACAAAAGACTGGCCGCGGTACTCCGCGCTGCAGCGGACCGCCGCGAAGGGCTGGCAAAACTGGCAGGCCAGGTGGGCGCCGCCCGGTCGCGCGTTGAGTCCGCGCAGGCAGAACTTGGCAGGCTCCGGGAATCCCAGGCTGCGGGCGACGAGCGCCGCCGCCGCGCCCAGAGCGAGTTTACTGCACTGGAATCGCAAGTGGCAGGCGTCGAGGACGGCGAGGAAACACTTGACGCCGATTACGAGGACGCCAGCGCTGTCCTGGACTCAATCCTGGCGGACATCGATGAGCTGAAATCCGCCGAGCGTGAGGGCGAACGGGAACGGGACGCCCTGGTGGCCCGGCGGGATGCGCTGCAGCTGGGGCTTAGCCGTAAGGATGGTTCGGGCCGCGTCGCCGATTCGGGATTGCCCGGCATCGTGGGGCCCCTTGCGTCGATGCTAGCCGTTGAGGCCGGCTTTGAAGCGGCAATCGCCGCTGCCCTGGGAAATTCCTCTGATGCCGTCGTCGTCCGGGACGCCGGCACCGCCGTCGAAGCCCTGCAGCTGCTTAAGGACGACGACGCCGGCCTTGCCTCGCTGCTGTTGGCAGCCACTGACGGTAGGGCAGCGGAAATGTCAGCAGGGACATCCACGCCTGGTCCGCAGCCCCTTGCCGGCGGTGCCCGTTGGGCTGCGGACCTGGTCACGGCCTCGGGACCGCTGCTGGGAAGCCTTGTGCGCACGCTGCTGGCCGGAACAGCTGTTGTTGAGGACCTCGAATCGGCGTCAGAGCTCATCCAGGCGCAACCAGGGCTGACTGTGGTGACTCGTGCGGGCGACGCCTTCACTGCTGTCACCGTCCGGGGCGGTTCGGCGAATGCGCCGTCGCTGCTGGAAGTGCAGGCCGCCGTCGACGACGCTGAAGCAAGGCTCGCCAGTGTCTGCGCGGACCTTGAACGGAACCGGTTTGCTTTGGCCTCGGCCCAGGCCCGCCGGGCAGAAGCCCAGGAGCGCGCGGACACCGCCTTGGACCGGCTCCACGAATCGGATGCCAGGCTCGCTGCCGTGGCCGAACGGCTGGGCCACTTGAACTCAGTGCTGCGAAGCGCAGTGGGCGAGAGCGAACGGCTCGGCACATCGCTGGCCAAGGCCGAGGCAAACATCGTTGCCGAGCAGGAGGCTCTGCAGGCCGCGGCCGCGCGCCTGGACGCAGCCCGGGAGGCCCCTGAGGATGAGGAGCCCTCGCCGGAACTCCGCGACGAACTGGCGGCTGCGGCGTCGGCGGCGAGGTCGGCCGAGATGGAGGCCAGGCTTACCCTGCGGAGCGCCGAGGAACAGCTGACGGCCACCCGCAACCGGGTCCTGTCCCTTGAACGGGCAGCGGTGGCCGAGCGCCGCGCACGTGAAGAGGCCGCTCAGCGCGCCCGCCGCCGCCGGCTCCAGGCCGGCAGGGCGGCGGCTGTTTCGGCCGCTGTGGATCAGGTCGTCGCTTTCATGGACGTCTCCGTGGATCTTGCCCTGCGCGCGCGGGATCTCGCAGAGGAAGAACGGGAGCACCGGGACCGCGAACTCGTGGAGGTCCGGTCGCAGAACGACGCCCTCAGCCGGGAGCTGGCGGAACTGACGGACTCGGTGCACCGCGATGAGCTTGCCCGCACCCAGCAGCGGCTGCGGATCGAGGCCCTCGAACTGCGCTCGATCGAGGAACTCGGCCTGTCGCCGGACCAGTTGGTGGCGGACTACGGACCTGACCAGCCGGTGCCCGTACCCGCGGGGGAAACCGGTGACAAGTGGGCGGCACTCCGCGCACCCGTGGACGACGACGGAAAGCCGGTCCGGGAAGGCAAACCGTTCGTCCGCGAAGAGCAGGAAAAACGGCTCCGGAAAGCAGAGCGGGACCTGTCCTCCTTGGGACGGGTCAATCCGCTGGCGCTCGAGGAATTCGCTGCCTTGGAGGAACGGCACCAATTCCTCAGCACCCAGCTCGAAGACCTCAAATCCAGCCGCAAGGACCTGCTGGACATCATCAAGGAAGTGGATGATCGGGTGCAGAAGGTGTTCGCCGAAGCGTTCGCCGACACCTCGGCGCAGTTTGTCCGCGTTTTCGCCCGGCTCTTTCCGGGCGGCGAGGGCAGGCTCGTCCTGACTGACCCCTCCGACATGCTGACCACCGGAATTGAGGTCGAGGCACGGCCGGCCGGCAAGAAGATCAAGCGCCTCTCCCTGCTGTCCGGCGGCGAGCGTTCATTGACGGCAGTGGCCCTGCTCGTTGCCATCTTCAAGGCGCGGCCGTCGCCGTTCTACGTGATGGACGAGGTCGAGGCCGCCCTGGACGATACCAACCTGGGCCGGCTCATCACTATTTTCGAGGAGCTCCGCGAGTCCAGCCAGCTGATCGTCATCACGCACCAGAAGCGGACCATGGAGGTTGCTGATGCGCTCTACGGGGTCACCATGCGGGGCGACGGTGTCTCAACGGTCATCAGTCAGCGCCTCGGGGCCGAAGTCTAACGCGCATTCGGACGCGCGCTGACGCCCGGCTGAGGCTCCGGCAGCGTCCGCTGCGATTGTGAGAAGCTAGGGGAGTGAATGACATCCTCCCCATTATTCTTGCCATCCTCGCTGCCCTGGTGGTCATTGGCGGGCTGATCCCGGTCTTCATCAAGACCCGCCGGAACATCACCAAGTACCCGGGCACCCGCGACGCCAACGACCCCGTCGAGCCCGTGCGCAGCGCGGGCGGAACGCTGGTGGAGGACCGCCCGGCGGTGACGCCTGAACGCAAGGCGCCTGACGCCGTCGACCTCGAAGAACTGGAAACGGCCGAGGTCCCCGACGACGCGGCGGGACTTGAGGTCATTGCGGTGGAGACGCCGCTTCCGGTGGCGGGACGCCTCACCCGGCTCCGCGAACGCCTGGTCAAGTCAAACAACATCCTCGGCAAGGGCCTGCTGGCCCTCCTGTCCAGCGACAAGATTGATGAAGACGTCTGGGACGAAGTCGAAGAGACCCTCCTGCTCGCCGATCTTGGCACCGAACCGACCATGCAGTTGGTCGATGCCCTCCGGGAGCGCGTCAAGGTGCTGGGAACACGGACCCCCGAGCAGGTCAAAGCCCTGCTTCGCGAAGAACTGATCAAGCTTGTGGACCCGACCATGGACCGCAGCCTCCGCACGGAGCGCCACGCCGACACTCCCTCCGTCATGATGGTGGTGGGCGTGAACGGTGTCGGCAAGACCACGACCGTAGGCAAGCTCGCCCGCGTCCTCGTGGCTGAGGACAAGGACGTCCTGCTGGGCGCGGCGGACACCTTCCGTGCGGCCGCCGCCGAACAGCTCGCCACATGGGGCCAGCGGGTGGGCGTGCCCACAGTCAAGTCCGACGTCGACGGCGCCGATCCCGCCTCCGTTGCCTATGAAGCGGTCAAGGCAGGCATCGACCAGGAAGTCGACGTTGTCATGATCGATACCGCCGGCCGGCTCCAGAACAAAGTGGGCCTCATGGACGAACTCAGCAAGGTCAAGCGTGTCATCGAGAAGCTGGCCGAGGTGGACGAGGTCCTGCTGGTGCTGGACGCCACTACCGGACAAAACGGCCTGAACCAGGCCCGGGTGTTCTCCGAGGTGGTCAACATCACCGGCATCGTCCTCACCAAGCTGGACGGCACGGCCAAGGGTGGCATCGTGGTGGCCATCCAGAAGTCGCTCGGCGTCCCGGTCAAGCTGATCGGTCTGGGCGAGGGCGCGGACGACCTTGCCCCGTTCGAAGTCGAGAGTTTTGTGGACGCGCTGCTGAACTAAGCGGTTCGCCGGAACGTCTCACGGGCGAACAGCCAGCCGGCGGCAGCGACGATCAGCACTCCGCCGGTGACGCCGAACGCCCAGCCGTAGCCGAGCCGGTCGGCGAGGAGCCCGGCGAGAACCGGGCCGATGATGGCGCCGGCGTCGGACATCATCTGGAAGACGGCCAGCACGCGGCCGCCGGAGCGGCCATTGCCGATCACATCGGCAATGGCGGCCTGCTGGGCAGGTCCCAGCAGGCCCGAACCAATTCCTGCGACGGCGGAGGCCGCCAGGAACCAGGGCATGTCGTGGGTCAGCCCGATGCCCGCTGTCGCCACTCCGGTGAGGACCAGCCCGGCAATCATCATGGGCTTCCGGCCAAGGCTGTCCGCGAGTTTCCCCGAGACCGTGAGCGCTGCGGCGTTGCCGCCGGCAAAGACGGCCAGGGCCCACCCCGCCGCCGCGGGTCCGGCACCCAGCGCTGCAACAGCGAAAAGCGGAACAGTGGCCATGCGCACACCGAAGGTTGCCCAGCCGTTGGCGAAGCTGGAGAAAAGGCCTGCCCGGTAGGCGCTGTCATGCAGAGCCTCACCCAAGCCCATCGCCTGCTCCAGTCCGCCGTCCTTGCGTGATTTACCGGGGACGTGGCTGAGTTGGGTCTGCACCACAAGCGCCGCCAGGACCAGCGCGGCCGCATACGCCAGGAACGGAATGCGAAGACCGAAGCCGGCAAGGAGGCCGCCCACAATGGGTCCGCAGACATTGCCGATCAGGAAAGCGGAAGCGTACGCGCCGGAAACCCGGCCGCGGCTCTCCGGCGGCGCAAGCCGCACCACCAGGGCCATTGAAGCCACCGTGAACATCACCGAACCCGCGCCACCGAGGCCCCGGAAGATGAGCAGCTGCCAATAGTCCTGGGCGAACGCGCACGCCGCGGTTGAGGCCGCCACGATCAGCAGTCCGGCCACATAGACGGGCCGTTCGCCCAGCCTCACGATCAGGGCGCCGCCGGCTGGTGCGAACAGCAGCCGCATGAACGCAAAAATACTCACAATCACGGCGGCGGCAGTGGCCCCGACGTCGAATGTGGTGGCGAACTGGGGCAACACCGGCGCCACCAGTCCGAAACCGAGCGCAATCAGGAACGCGGCGGCAAGCATCACCTTGATGTCGCGGGGGAGCCGGGTGCCGCCGGGCGGTGCCGGCACCTCCGGACGACCGGTTTGGCCGCCATCCTGGTGGGGCACGGCCTTGCCAGGGCGGAAACGATCGGTCATGGTGCGGGTGTCCTTGCAGGGTGCTGGGGAATGCGGTTTGGGACTGCTGAAACATAACCGTAACAAGGAAGAGATGCACCATTTACTTCCGGGAGATTGTTGTAACAAGCCGGACATCTAATTCCCTCGCCGGCGAAACACAGCCCGACCAAACTCTAATGAGAACGCAAACGGCGTTGGGACAGGCGGACAAGTCCGCACAATAAAGCAAGAGAGGACGTAGACCATGGAACTCACCGCAGGTCTCGTTTGGCTCCTGGTCGCTTCAGCACTCGTGTTGTTCATGACCCCGGGCCTGGCATTCTTCTACGGCGGCATGACTCGCGCCAAATCGGCTCTGAATATGATGATGATGAGCTTCGTCGCCATTGGAACCGTGGGCATCATGTGGGTCCTGTGGGGTGCCTCCATGGCTACGAGCAACGAAGACAACTTCTTCCAGATCTTCGCAAACCCGTTCAGCCACTTCGGGCTGCATAACTTCACCGACCCCGCGGACCTGCTCAAGGTAGGCTATGCCGCCACCTTCGCCATCATCACCGTGGCCCTGATCTCCGGGGCGGTCGCCGACCGCGCAAAGTTCTCGGCTTGGGTTATCTTCACCCCCATCTGGGCCACACTCGTTTATGCGCCGATGGCATTCATGGTCTGGGGTGGCGGGCTCTTCTCCAAGGACGGCTGGTTCGGCCAGACGTTCGCTCCGGTGATTGACTTCGCCGGCGGCACCGTGGTCCACATCAACGCCGGTGTGGCCGGCCTGATCCTGGTACTGATCATTGGCAACCGCAAGGGCTTCGGCAAGGACCCGAACCACCGCCCGCACAACATCCCGTTCGTTATGCTGGGCGCCGCAATCCTCTGGTTCGGCTGGTTCGGTTTCAACGCCGGTGCCGCTGCCACCGTTGAGCAGGCCGGTCTGATCTGGATCAACACCCTCGCCGCCCCGGCGGCCGCAATGCTCGGTTGGCTGGCCGTAGAGCGCTTCCGCGATGGTCACCCGACCTCACTCGGTGCCGCATCGGGTGTCGTGGCAGGCCTGGTGGCCATCACCCCGGCCTGTGCCAATGTCTCCCCGATCGGTGCCATCGCTCTCGGTGTAGTCGCAGGTGTTGCTTCCGCACTGGCAGTCGGGCTCAAGTTCAAGCTCGGCTACGATGACTCCCTCGACGTCGTCGGCGTCCACCTGGTCTCCGGCGTCGTCGGCACCGTAGCCATCGGTTTCCTCGCAACACCGACCCAGGGCCAGGCAGGTCTCTTCTACGGCGGAGGAACCAGCCAGCTCGTTGCCCAGGCTCTGGCCGCACTCCTGTCCATCATCTTCACCGCGGTCATGACCGCCATCATCGCCTTCCCGATCCACAAGACCATGGGCTTCCGGGTTTCCCAGGAGCAGGAAGTTGTGGGTGTGGACCTGAGCCTGCACGCAGAAACCGCCTACGAATTCGGCGTCGGCGGCCACGGCGGGAGCTTCCAGCCGCTGCATGAACTGATCACCGGCAAGCAGGGCGACGAGCCGGCTCCGGTCTCGGAAGACGGCAAGAAGACTGACGCAGCATCAGGCAAGGAAAGTGTGGGGGCATGAAACTGATCACAGCAATCGTCCGGCCGGAAAAGCTCGACTCCATCCGGGAGGGGCTCGAATCCTATGGTGTGCAGGGCCTTACGGTTAGCGCCGCCAGCGGATACGGCAGGCAGCGCGGATACACGGAGGTGTACCGCGGGGCTGAGTACAACGTGGACCTGCTTCCCAAGATCCGCGTCGAGGTACTGGCCACGGACGAACAGGCGGATGACATCCTGGATGTCATCATCGCCAGCTCCAACACAGGGCGTGCCGGAGACGGCAAGGTCTGGACGGTGGATGTTTTTGAAGCTGTAAGAGTACGCACGGGAGAACGCGGCTCGGCCGCCATCTAGCACCCGGCCAGCCCTAGCCTTTCGGTAAAGAGCGGGCCCGGCACCTGAAAAGGCGCCGGGCCCGCTTTTGTTGCGGAAGGCCTAGACAGGCCAGTTTTCCGGTCCCGAGGTTCCGGCGGCATATTCCTCCAGCGGAACACTGCCGCGGCTCCATGCCTTGATCACCGGCTCAACGATCCGCCAGCAGTCCTCGGCGGTGTCCGCCCGCACCGACAGCAGCGGATCGCCGGTGAGGACGCCCTCGAGCACCTCACCGTAGGGGAGCAGCTCGGAAGCGCTGAGTTCGGCGTTGAGGGTGGTCCGGTCAAGGCTGAGGACGTTGCCGGGGCCGTTCACGTCGACGTCGAACTGCAAGGTGTCCGGCCCGAACCCGATCCTGAGCTGGTTGGGTGAGTCAACGCCGGTAAAACCCCTGGGCAGATGGGGCACCGGCTTGAAGGTGACCACGGCTTCCTTGCGTTTTGCCCCGAGCGCCTTGCCTGAACGGAGGATGAACGGGACGCCCTGCCAGCGCCAGTTGTCGATGTCCACCTGCACCTCGGCCAGCGTCTCGGTGTTCCTGGACGCGTCCACGCCTTTCTCGTTGGCGTAGTCCGGCACTTTCCGCCCGTCAATGGATCCTGCCGTGTACCGGGCGCGGCGGGTGCTGGAGCGGTAGGGCGCCTTGATGCTGCTGGCGCGCAGGAGGGTGGCCACCGCATCCCGGAGATCGCGCTCGTCAACGGAGGCGGGTGGCTCAATGGCCATCAGGGCCATGATCTGGAGCAGGTGGCTCTGGATCATGTCCCGGAGCGCGCCGGCGGCGTCGTAGTAGCGGGCGCGGTCTTCCAAGGCCAGGTCCTCGTCAAAGATGACCTCCACCTTTTCGATGTAGTCCCGGTTCCAGACAGGTTCCAGGAAAGTGTTCGCGAAGCGGAGGCCCAGGATGTTGAGCACCGTTGCTTTGCCCAGGAAGTGGTCTACCCGGTGGATGTGGTCCTCCGGGACCAGCGCCGCCAGGGTCTCATTGAGATGGCGGGCGGAATCCTCACTGGACCCGAATGGCTTTTCCATCACGAGCCGCGTGCCCGCCGGAACGTCCCCGGGGGCCAGCACTTCGCACGCCTTCTGGCTGACGTGGGGCGGAAGCGCGAAGTAGACGGCCACCGGAGCCTCAAGGCCGGACAACAGGGCGGCGAGCTCCCCGCCCGCCGTCACGTCAAGCTGGTGGTAAGCGGTTGTTCCGGCGATCCGCTTGAGCTCCCGCTTGCCCGCAGCGTCTGCCTGCGAGTTCGAATCGGCGAAGGACGACTCCACGCGCTCCAGCCACTGTTCCGGCGTCCATGGATCCGAGCCGGCTCCCACGAGTGCGAGCCCGGCTGCCCGCCCTTTGGCGGCCAACCGGGCCAGTCCCGGCAGCAGCAGCCTGCCGGTGAGGTCCCCGGACGCACCAAGGATGAGCAGGGTTTTTACGGTTGTTTGGCTGGCCATCCTGCCAGCATGCCATCTTGAAGGGCTGTCTTGGTACCCTAGATAGTCGAGTCCCGTTGTCGAGGCAGTTGGTCCAGGCCAACAACAGTCACGACTCTGGCGAGCCGCACCGGCCGCCAGCTGTAGATCCACTGAAAGAAGTGCACGGCGCGTGTTCAATTCACTCTCTGACCGGTTGACAGCAACCTTCAAGAATCTCCGTGGCAAGGGCCGCCTCACCGAGGCGGACGTTGATGCCACCGTCCGCGAGATCCGGCGGGCCATGCTGGACGCTGACGTTGCCGTCTCCGTGGTGCGGGAATTCACGGGACGGGTGCGCGAACGTGCCCTCGGCGCCGAGGTTTCCGGTGCATTGAACCCCAGCCAGCAGATCGTCAAGATCGTCAACGAGGAACTCGTTGAGATCCTGGGCGGCGAAACCCGGCGCATCCGCCTGGCGAAGACCGGCCCAACCGTCATTATGCTGGCCGGCCTCCAGGGCGCCGGTAAGACCACCCTCGCCGGCAAGCTCTCCAAATGGCTGAAGTCCCAGGGCCACAGCCCCATCCTGGTTGCCTGCGACCTTCAGCGGCCGAACGCCGTCACCCAACTCCAGGTGGTGGGCAAGCGCGCCGGGGTTCCGGTGTTCGCACCCCACCCGGGCGCCACGTCCACCGAGCTGGATCACCCGGCCGGCGACCCCGTCGCGGTCGCCCGCGCCGGCGTTGACGAAGCGCGCCAGAAGCTGCACGACGTCGTCATCGTGGACACTGCGGGACGGCTCGGTGTGGACGCCGAAATGATGGAGCAGGCACGCCAGATCCGCCGGGCCATTGTCCCGAACGAAGTGCTCTTCGTCATCGACTCCATGATCGGCCAGGACGCGGTCAACACGGCGCTCGCCTTCGATGAGGGTGTCAACTTCACCGGCATCGTGCTTTCCAAGCTCGACGGCGACGCCCGCGGCGGTGCCGCCCTGTCCGTCGCGTCGGTCACCGGCAAGCCCGTCATGTTCGCCTCGACCGGTGAAGGCGTGGACGACTTCGAGCTGTTCCACCCGGACCGCATGGCGTCCCGCATCCTCGACATGGGTGACGTCCTCACCCTGATCGAACAGGCCGAAAAGTCGTGGGACAAGGACGAAGCCGCCCGGATGGCGAAGAAATTCGCCGACCAGGAGGACTTCACTCTCGACGACTTCCTGGCCCAGATGCAGCAGATCCGCAACATGGGCTCCATGAAGAAAATGCTCATGATGATGCCGGGCGCGCAGAACATCCGCCAGCAGCTTGAGCAATTCGACGAACGCGAAATCGACCGGGTGGAAGCGATCGTCCGTTCGATGACCCCGCACGAGCGCGTTGCCCCCAAGATCATCAACGGTTCACGCCGGGCGCGCATCGCCAAGGGCTCGGGCATGCATGTCTCGGACGTCAACGGCCTGCTGGAGCGGTTTGCCCAGGCGCAGAAGATGATGAAGAAGATGGCAGCCGGCGGCGGGATGCCCGGGATGCCCGGAATGCCGGGCATGGGCGGCGGCGGAGGTGCCCGCAAGGGCGTCAAGAACGCGCCGAAGAAGAAGGCCAAGTCCGGAAACCCGGCCAAGGCCGCCCAGGAACTCCGCGAAGCCGAGGCCCGGCGCGCGAACGCGGGGAAGGCACTTCCCAGCGGCGCCGCGTTCGGCCAGCAGGGAGCGGACTTTGATCCGTCACAGCTCAACCTGCCCAAGGGCTTCGACAAGTTCCTCGGCGGGAGCAAGTAGTTCCTGGCGGCGAAGTCATCCGCACGGGCAACTCCGGTGTCTGCTGGCCGGAATGTCCGGCGATTGCCATAGGGTTGGTCCATGTTTAAGCAGCGCGTAGTGTTCGTCCACGGTTCGGGGGCCTTCGGGTCCGCCGCGTGGCCCAAGCAGCACGGCATGGCCTTGGCCTACGACGCTCTGTTCCTTCGCCGCCATGGCTTTGACGCTGCCGCGGAACCCCTCGAATCGGACTTCCAGGCCGACGCCGACATTGTTCTGGGTGCTTTGGCGGACGAGGGCCGGGGCGCCGCCGGCGGGCATGTTGTGGCGCATTCCCAAGGTGCCATCGCGGCCATGATGGCGGCCGTCGAACAACCGGCCCTGGTGCATTCCCTCACGCTCGTGGAGCCCGCCTGCCTGTCCCTGACCGCCGAACTGCCGGCGACCGCCGCACACCGTGCCCTGATGCAGCCGCTGTTTGATGTGCGGCACCGGCTCGGAGATGATGACTTCCAGCGGGAGTTCGTCCGGCGGGCGTTTTCCGTGCACAGCGACAACCCGGCGACGCCGGAGGCGCGGAGTGCTGCCCGCCGGCTCCGGCTGCAGGCACCTCCGTGGGAGGCTCCGCTTCAGATCGTGCCCGGAGTCCCCACCCTGGTGCTCACCGGAGGCTGGGAACCGCTTTATGAGGAAATCGCCGGCTACTTGCGCGAAACCGGTGCCCTGCACCGCGTTGCCGCGGGCGGACACCGGCCTCAGGACTCGGTGGAGGGCGACCGGTTCATCCGGTCGTTCATCGCAGAGATCAGCCGGCGTCAGCACTCACAGGCGTCTTAGCGGTTCCTTCACCGGCAGTGCTGCGCGGGCCCGGCCCCTTCGGGGCAGGAAGGTTAAGCTCCGGCAGGTAGACCTTGCCGCCCGCGGCAAGGAATTCGTTGCTTTTCTCACGCATGCCGGCAGCCATCTCGGCAAGGGCCGTCTGGGCCTCGGCTGAACCGTATTCGTCCCTGATGTCCTGGCTGATGCGCATCGAGCAGAACTTGGGACCGCACATCGAACAGAAATGGGCAGTCTTCGCCGGCTCGGCAGGCAACGTCTCGTCATGAAACGCTTCCGCGGTGACCGGGTCCAGCGACAGGGCAAACTGGTCCCGCCAGCGGAATTCGAACCGGGCCTTGGACAGCGCGTCGTCACGTTCATGCGCGCCGGGGTGGCCCTTGGCGAGGTCGGCGGCGTGGGCGGCGATCTTGTAAGTGATCACACCGGTTTTGACATCGTCCTTGTTCGGCAGCCCGAGGTGCTCCTTGGGTGTTACGTAGCAGAGCATGGCCGTGCCGTAGCGGGCGATTTCCGTGGCGCCGATGGCCGAGGTGATGTGGTCGTAGCCCGGGGCTATGTCTGTGACCAGGGGACCGAGGGTATAGAACGGGGCGCCTTTGCACAGTTCCTGCTGGCGTTCCACGTTCTCGCGGACCAGGTGGAACGGCACGTGGCCGGGGCCTTCCACCATCACTTGCACGTCGAACTCCCAGGCCCGCTGCGTCAGTTCGGCCAGGGTGTCCAGTTCGGCGAACTGGGCGGCGTCGTTCGCGTCAGCCGTCGCACCCGGCCGCAGTCCGTCGCCCAGCGAGAACGCGACGTCGTACTTGGCGAAAATCTCGCACAGCTCGTCGAAGTGCGTGTACAGGAAGTTTTCCTGGTGATGCGCCAGGCACCACCCCGCCATGATGGCGCCGCCCCGGGACACGATTCCGGTGACCCGCTTGACCGTGAGCGGTACGTAGCGGAGGAGAACCCCCGCGTGGATGGTCATGTAGTCCACGCCCTGCTCGCACTGCTCGATCACGGTATCCCGGAAGATCTCCCAAGTGAGGGCGTTCGCCTCGCCGTTGACCTTCTCCAGGGCCTGGTAGATCGGTACCGTACCGATCGGGACCGGGGAGTTGCGGATGAGCCATTCCCGGGTGGTGTGGATGTCGTCGCCGGTGGACAGGTCCATCACCGTGTCGGCGCCCCACTGGGTGGCCCACTGCAGTTTGTCCACTTCCTCGGCAATGGAGCTGGTAACTGCCGAGTTGCCGATGTTGGCATTGATCTTCACAAGGAAGGCCTTGCCGATGATCATCGGTTCGGATTCCGGGTGGTTGATGTTGTTGGGGATGATGGCGCGGCCGGCAGCCACTTCGCTGCGGACGAGCTCCACGTCGCAGTTCTCGCGGAGGGCAACGAACTGCATCTCGGGCGTCACCACACCCTGCCGTGCGTAATGCATCTGTGTGACAGTCTTGCCTTCGACGGCGCGGCGGGGCACGGGCTGCGCGCCCTTCCACTCCGCGGATGCGGCGCCGCGGCGCACTGCCGACTTGCCGTCGTCAAGCAGGTTCCGTTCCCGGCCGCTGTAGGGCTCGGTGTCGGCCCGGGCTTCGATCCACCGGGTCCTGAACGGTTCCAGGCCCACCACGGGATCGCTTCCGGGCCCCGCTGTCCGGTACACCCGGAACGGGGGGTTGGCGGCGCCGCCCGGAGAGTCCTCCAGGGCAATTTCGGTCACCGGCACCTTGATCCCGGTGGCCTCGTCGGCGATGAACGCCAACGAATGGGACTTCAGGGACTGCGTTTCAATCGTGCCTGACTTGCCGGAGTCGGTGTCGTTTTGGGCAGGGATCAGCTGTGTTTCTTGTGTATTCATGGAATACTCACTTCCTTCGCCGGCATTACCCGGACAGGTTCAACGGTCGCAGGCCGCGTCAGCCCGATCTCAGCCCCTGCAAGGGCACCCGTGTGGTCGTAAACGAAGCTACCACAGGGCCGGGCAGTCCCTTTGTCACATGGCGTTCACGTCCGGCGGCGGCAGCCCGCCGGACTAGGCTTGAAACATGGCTGGCATCATCGAATTCAGCGGGACCGTGCTCACCGCCCCGGACCAGGAACGGCACGGCCTTTGGGCTGTCGACGGCAGGCTGACGTTCAAGCGGCCGGCCGTTCCCGCCGATGTTGTGCTGGAGGGCTGGGTCCTGCCGGGCCTGGTGGATGCGCACTGCCACATCGGACTCGGACCCGTCGGGGACGTTACCGAGTCCCTGGCCGAAGAGCAGGCCATGACGGACCGGAACGCCGGTACCCTGCTGGTCCGCGACGCCGGCGCCGTGCACGACACGCGCTGGCTCCAGCACCGTCCCGAGCTGCCCAGGATCATCCGGGCCGGCCGGCATGTTGCCAGGACGAGCCGCTACCTGCGGGGATTCGCCGTCGAGGTTGAACCGGACGGCCTGGTCGAGGCAGTGCGGAAGCAGGCACTCGCGGGCGACGGCTGGGTCAAGCTGGTGGGGGACTGGATCGACCGGGGCGCCGGCGACCTCGCGCCGTCGTTCCCCGCCGCCGTGGTGCGGGACGCTGTCCGCGCCGCCCACGATGAAGGCGCCAGGGTGACCGCGCACTGTTTCGCCGAGGACACGCTGGATGACATGCTCGACGCCGGCATCGACTGTATCGAACACGGAACCGGCCTTCTCCCGCGGCACCTGCCCCGGTTCGTGGAACAGCGCGTCCCGATTGTGCCCACGCTCATCAATATTGCGACCTTTCCGGAGATCGCCGACCGGGCCGAAGCGAAGTTCCCGCGCTACGCAGCGCACATGCGGGCGCTGTGGCAGCGGCGGAACGAGCGGATCCTGGAAGCCTACGAAGCGGGCGTGCCGATCTACGCCGGGACCGATGCGGGCAGCGTCATCGGCCACGGACGGATCGTGGACGAGATCCACGCGCTCCATGCGGCCGGCCTGCCGGCGGAAGCGGCGCTGGACGCGGCGTCATGGGCAGCGCGGGAATGGCTGGGAGCCGACGGCATTACGGAAGGTGCCAGTGCCGACGTCGTGCTGTGCGCACAGGACCCCCGGACCAGTCCGGCGACGCTGCGGGATCTCAAACACATCGTGCTTCGGGGCACTCAGCTCCGCTAGGAATAAATTGAAGCTTCAAGTAATTTAACTCTATGTAATCGTCGCCGGATGCCGGTGGCGGAGTTTCGGGAGTTTGGAGTTGCCATGACCACAGAATCCAGCAGCAAGGACCTGCTGCCCGCCGATCTCGCCATGGGCACGGTGATGCTCAAAGTGGGCAACATGAAGCTGATGACGGACTATTACCAGCGGGCGCTCGGGCTGGAGCCGGTGGCCGAGCAGGATGGCGGCGTGTACCTTGGCCGGCGCGGAAGGCCCTTGGTCCACCTGGCGCCGGCCCCCGGACTGAACCTTCCCGCCCGGGGTGAGGCCGGACTGTTCCATACAGCGCTGTTGTTCGAGGACCGGCCGTCGCTCGCTGCCACGGTGGCCTCCGCGGCCCGGTATGAACCGGGGCTGTTCACGGGCAGCGCGGACCACCTTGTCAGCGAGGCCTTCTACTTCAGCGACCCGGAGGGCAACGGCATCGAGCTCTACTGGGACCGCCCGCGTGAGGCCTGGTCCTGGGAGGGCAGCAACGTGGTCATGGACAGCCTTGCCCTGCCGCCGCAGAGGTTCCTGCAGGAACACCTGACCGAGGAGGCAGTGAGCGGTCAGCGGGAGACGCGGGCCGGCGTCGGGCACGTCCACCTCCAAGTTGGCGATGTGCAATCAGCGCACGACTTCTACGTGGGCACGCTTGGTTTCGAGAAAACCGCAGGATGGCACGGACAGGCCCTGTTCGTCTCGGCTGGCGGCTATCACCACCACATGGCCATGAACGTCTGGAACAGCAGGGGCGCAGGGCCGCGGCAGGACACGCTGGGCCTGGGTGAAGTCCTGATCGAAGTTCCCGAGGGCGACGACGTCGGCGCGCTCGCTGACCGTTTGCGGGTGGCCGGCGTCCAGCCCCACCACACGGGGGCGGAGCTGCGGTTCGAGGATCCGTGGCGCAACCGGATCCGCGTCGCGGTCCGCTAAGGGGGCGCTGACCAGCACGTCCATCTGGGTTAGGCTGAATCCGGAAGGCCCCGGGCAGCCGCAAAGCTGCCCGTCAGGACCATCACACCGCAGACGGAATGAGGATGATTTCCATGGGTTTCACCGAAATCTTTGTTTCCACCCACGATGAGGCCCTCAAGCGCGCGGGGGTACTCGACGGCGGGGGGCCTGCGGCTCCGGAGGCGCTCCGGATTCCGGACATCAGCGATTTTGAAATTGAACAGCTCGGCGACCTGGCCGGCACGGCGGTGCACGCGGCGGGCGCGGACTACGAACTGGCAATGGTGGATGTGGCCAGCGATTCACTGCTGGGCGTGCCGGCGGCCATGGTCCGGGCGCTGGCGGAACTCCTCAGCTATGAGACCGAGGGGGAGGGCGACATCCTGGAGGATGTGGCGGCCAGGTGGGCGGCGGAGGAGGACATGCCCTTCGGGTCCGAGGAGGCCCGCGGCTATGTCCAGAGGCTGGCCCAGCTCGCCGGCAGTGTGGACCCCAACGCCCGAACCGGGTTGTACGTCTGGTCGTCCTGACCGGCCCGCTGTGTGTCAAGTCGAAATCCCGGCGTTGATCTGGCACAATGAACAGGTACTCGATCTGCGTGGCCCCTCTCTCCGCGTCCGGATCTTGTCCTTTTAGAACCCCCTAGTACGGCCCGCCCCACGGGTGCAGAACGCCGGGCTCGACCCCGTTTCAGAAACAGGAGTGACCACAAAAGTGGCCGTAAAGATTCGCCTTAAGCGCTTCGGCAAGATGCGCGCACCGTACTACCGCATCGTCGTCATGGACGCACGCTCCAAGCGTGATGGCCGTGCCATCGAAGAAATCGGCAAGTACCACCCGACCGAAGAGCCCTCGTACATCGAGGTCGACACGGACCGTGCCCAGTACTGGCTCGGCGTCGGCGCACAGCCGTCCGAGCAGGTCGCCGCGATCCTCAAGATCACCGGTGACTGGCAGAAGTTCAAGGGTCTCCCCGGCCAGGAGGGCACCTTGAAGACCAAGGCTCCCAAGGCTGCCTTCGTTACGCCGGAAAAGGGTTCCGTGATCATCCCGGAAGCCATCACCAAGAAGGCCAAGAAGGACGACGCCGCCGAGGCCCCCGCCGACGCAGCAGCAGAGACCACCGAGGCTGAGTAAATTGCTGGCAGAAGCGCTCGAACACCTAGTCCGCGGGATCGTTGACAGTCCTGAGGATGTCAAGGTCAGTGCGAAGAACAACCGCCGCGGGGACACCCTCGAGGTGCGCGTTCACCAGGACGACCTCGGACGGGTGATCGGTCGTCAGGGCCGCACGGCACGCGCATTGCGCACTGTCGTGGCGGCGCTGGCCGGCGGCGAACAGGTCAGGGTCGACGTCGTCGACACAGACCGCCGCCGGTAAACGCCCCGCAATATTTGTCTCAAGTCCGGCCCCTTCACCAGATCATGGTGGAGGGGCCGGACTGTTTTTCAGCAAGACCCGGCGCCGCAGTAGGCGCACGCAGCAGAACCCGAACAGAACGACTCCGGAACAGAGGAACAGATGCAGCTTCAGGTGGCACGAATCGGCAAACCGCACGGCATCCGCGGCGAAGTGACCGTCCAGGTCCTGACCGACGCGCCGGAGGACCGCTTCATTCCAGGCACGGAATTCATGGTTGAGCCCGCGTCGGTGGGGACGCTGACCGTGGACAGCGCCCGCTGGAACAAGGACATCCTGCTGCTGGGTTTTGAAGGCATCGAGACCCGCAACCAGGCCGAAGCCCTGCGCGGCGCCAAACTGTTCATCGAGACCGAAGAGCTTGACGAGGACGACGACGAGGGCTGGTATGAGCATGAGCTCGTCGGCCTCGAGGTGCGGGTGGGCGACGCCGTTGTGGGCAAGGTTTCCGGGCTGCACACCCTTCCGGTCCAGGACCTCATTGTCGTGGAGGCAACCGACGGCAAAGAGATCCTGATTCCCTTCGTGGAAGAGATCGTGCCCGAGGTCAACATCGGCGAAAAGTACATCCTGGTCACCCCGCCGCCGGGGCTCTTCGACATCAACGCTGATGAGTCCGGCGAAACGACGGAGCTCGGCGACGCCGGATCGGGCAAGACTGAGGCCGGAGACAACGCGTAAATGAGGATCGACGTCGTCAGCATCTTCCCCGAGTACCTTGCGCCCCTGGAACTTTCCCTGATCGGGAAGGCGCGCCAGGACGGCCTGCTGGACCTTAAGGTCCACGACCTCCGGGAGTTCACCACGGACAAGCACCGGACGGTGGACGACACCCCGTACGGCGGCGGCGCCGGCATGGTGATGAAGGCTGAACCGTGGGCGCAGGCGCTGGCCTCGGTGGCTGCGGCCGGGGACGACGACCCCTCCCGCAAGCCGGTGCTGATCGTCCCGTCACCCGCGGGCGAACGGTTCACCCAGGCGCTGGCACACGAGCTCGCGGAGGAAGAACAGCTCGTTTTCGCCTGCGGCCGGTACGAGGGCATCGACGAGCGGGTCATCGAGTGGGCGGATGAGCACTTCACTGTCCGGCCCCTGAGCCTGGGGGACTACGTCCTTAACGGCGGCGAAGTGGCGGTCCTGGCCATGACCGAGGCCATCGTGCGGCTCCTTCCCGGCGTTGTCGGCAATCCGGAGTCCCTGGTCGAGGAATCCCACTCTGACGGACTGCTGGAATACCCGGTGTACACCAAGCCCTCCAGCTGGCGGGACCGCGACGTTCCGCCCGTGTTGCTGAGCGGCAACCACGGCAAAATTGCCCAGTGGAGGCGCCACGAGCAGTACCGGCGCACCGCCGAAAGGCGGCCGGACCTGCTCGAGGTGTTCGACGCCGGAAAGCTGCCGCGTGCGGACCGCACCGCGCTCGGGGACCTGGGGTACGACGTCGTCGACGGTCGCCTGCGGCTCCGCCCGGAGGCGACCGGAGAGGGCCTGGCCGCCCAAGGCTGACGTCCGGCGGAGCAACCGCCGCCACAAGGCGGTTCCTGATTCGCCGGAATCCTCCGAATGTGGCAAAATTGGTCCTTGTGCCTGCTGGGTGCGCACCTGCCACAGGGGGAGCGTCACCAACAGCCCGGCACCCCGGTCCCGTCAATCAGTGATGGAGCCGGATCAGAAAACTTTCGGCAGTGATTTCCGGGTCTTTTCCCGGGCTTGGCAGCCGTGACCCAAAGTGGATGACCTGTGGCGTTCACCAGGAGTGGATCAATGCATATCCTCGATACCGTAGATGCAGCCTCGCTGCGCACCGATGTTCCCCAGTTCCGCGCGGGTGACACCCTCAAGGTTCACGTGAACATCATCGAAGGCAAGAACTCCCGTGTCCAGGTCTTCCAGGGCTTCGTCCTGGGCCGCCAGGGCGACGGCATCCGCGAAACCTTCACGGTCCGCAAGGTTTCCTTCGGTGTCGGCGTAGAGCGTACCTTCCCGGTGCACTCCCCGATCATCGACAAGATCGAGGTCGTCACCAAGGGTGACGTCCGCCGCGCCAAGCTTTATTACATGCGTGCACTGCGCGGTAAGGCTGCGAAGATCAAGGAAAAGCGCGACTTCAGCACCGCCAAGTAAGTCTTCCGGACTTCCACGGCGGGTCCAGAACCCGGATCCGGCCCGCGCCGGAGCCTTCCGCAACAGCGCCACAGGATACGGATCATGGACCAGTCAGAACGCCAGCCCAGGAAACTGGGCTGGCGTTTTGCGTTGCTGGCCCTTGCGCTGGCGCTGCTCATCAGCGGACTTGTCCGCGCCCTCTGGCTGGATGTGTACTACATACCGTCCGCCTCCATGGAACCGCTCTTCGGTGCGGGGGACAGGATCCTGGTTTCCCGTACCGATTTCCAGTCCGGACCGGTCCGTCGCGGTGACGTCGTGGTCTTCGACGGCCGCGGGTCGTTCGCTCCGCTCAACAGCGGCAACGGACCGGTGCAGGATGCCGCGGCGGCGGCCGGACACTGGCTTGGCATTACAGGCAGTGATACAACCTACATAAAGCGGGTTATCGGGTTGCCCGGCGATCATGTCATCTGCTGCGATGACCAGCAGCGGCTCACAGTGAACGGTCAGGCGCTTGAGGAACCATACCTCTATGGCGGGGACGTGGCGAGCAAGCAGAAGTTCAGTGTGATCGTTCCGGCGGGACGGCTATGGTTGCTTGGAGACCACCGGTCCATGTCCGCTGATTCCCGAAGCCTGCTGGGCGCACCGGGAGGCGGCATGGTTCCCCTGGACCGGGTGATCGGCCGGCCGGTCCAGATCATCTGGCCACTCGACAGATTTGCGGCCGTGCCCCGGCCCGCAGAAACCAGCACGACGACGAAGGACGGACAGTAGATGCCCGAGACCGATCCCCGGACTCCTGATCCGCTCAAGCGCGATGCCGTAGCAGGCGCCCACACTTCAGGCGCCCACACAGGACGCGACTCCGCCGGAAGCGACTACTCGGCAACTGCCACGGACGCCGATGCCGTGTCTCCGCCTGTAGCACCGCCGGCAGCTCCTTCGGCCGGTC
This sequence comes from Arthrobacter sp. ISL-69, assembly GCF_018613775.1. NCBI lineage: Bacteria > Bacillati > Actinomycetota > Actinomycetes > Micrococcales > Micrococcaceae > Arthrobacter > Arthrobacter sp. ISL-69. Next base: position 14,304 of record NZ_JAGGPO010000015.1, on the reverse strand, counting down.
CGTCAGCTGCATCGGAGCAGCCCGCTCTCCGGTCAGAGGGCCGGGCTGCTGGTTTGAAGGGCGCCCATTCCAAGGCCGGGCCATCAAAGCCGGCCAAGGAGAGCAAGGCCCACAGCCCGCTGTACCTTTGGATCAAGGAAGTGGCCACGGTGGTGGCCATCGCGGTGGTGCTGTCCTTCCTGATCAAGACGTTCCTGTTCAGGGCGTTCTATATCCCGTCTGAATCCATGGTCAGCACGCTCGACGTCAACGACCGCATCTTCGTCAACCTGCTGGTGCCGGAGCCTTTTGCCCTTGAGCATGGTGATGTGGTGGTCTTCAAGGACACCAAGGGATGGCTGGTGCCGACGCCGGACAAGGCGGACGGCCCGTTCACCTGGGTCCAGGACGGCCTGACATTCGTCGGCCTGCTGCCGGACAATTCGGAGCAGCACCTGGTCAAGCGCGTCATCGGCCTCCCCGGCGACCACGTCGTGTGCTGCGACGCCGGCGGGAAACTCACCATCAACGGCAAGGAAGTGGATGAGACGTACGTCAACCCCGCCGAGGTGCCCGATATCCGCAACTTCGACGTCGTTGTCCCGGACGGCAAGATCTGGGTGATGGGAGACAACCGGAACCACTCGGCGGATTCCCGCGCCCACCAGGACAGCAACGGCGGCTTCATCGACATGCCCGACATCGAGGGCAAGGCAGCCGTCATTGCCTGGCCCCTCAACAGGCTGACCGGGCTGGGAAACTACCCCGACGTGTTCCGGAACGTTCCCGCACCGACTGGAAAATAGATGTCCATTGCACCAACCCTCGATTATGAGCACCGTTTCCTGAGTACCGGTGCCAGGCTCCTGGCCGGCATCGACGAAGTCGGCCGGGGAGCCATCGCGGGACCCGTGACCGTCGGAATCGCCGTCGTCGACCTCAGCCGCCCGGTCCTTCTCGACGACGTCCGCGACAGCAAGCTGCTGAAGGAATCTGACCGTGAGCGGCTGGAACCCCTGGTGCGCAGCTGGAGCGTCGCGTCGGCGGTGGGGCACGCCTCGGCCAGCGAGATCGACGCCATGGGCATCATCGCGGCGCTGCGGACGGCGGGAACAAGGGCCTGGCTGCAAATCCTGGCTGCCGGGGTCACTCCCGATGTGGTGCTGCTCGACGGCAGCCACAACTGGCTCTCACCTGAGACACAAGCGTCCCTCTTTGACGAGGCCCCGGCCGGGCCCGGGTGTGACGCTCCGGTCCACACCCTCGTCAAGGCGGACATGCAGTGCTTGAGCGTGGCCGCCGCCAGCATCCTCGCCAAAGTGGAGCGGGACCGGCTCATGCGGACGCTGCACACGGAGTTCCCGGCCTTCGCCTGGAATGAAAACAAAGGCTACGGAACGGCGTCACACAAGGAAGCGCTCAGGGCCGCGGGACCCACGCCCTATCACCGGGTGAGCTGGCAGATTCTCTGAACTGGGCCGCCATGGAATGGGGCCGGCGAGCGGGCAAAGGGCGGCAGGGCCGGCGCCATGGCCCACGCGGTGCGCTGAATAGTGCAAGATGGAACCATGAGTGCCGAGGATCTTGAGAACTATGAAACCGACATGGAGCTGCAGCTCTACCGCGAATACCGTGACGTCGTCGGGCTGTTCAGCTACGTAGTCGAGACCGAACGGCGCTTCTACCTTGCCAACCACGTGGACCTGCAGGCGCGCAGTGCAGACGGCGAAGTCTATTTTGACCTCACCCTGCAGGATGCCTGGGTTTGGGACGTCTATAGATCGGCTCGCTTCGTCAAGAGCGTCCGGGTGATTACGTTCAAGGACGTCAATGTGGAAGAGCTGCCCCGCAACGAGGAACTGGCCCTTCCCAAGGACGTGGACCTGGGCAACTGATCCGGGCAAGTGATCAACCGTGTCGGCGTTTGTACTACCTGTTTTTTGCCCAGGGTCTGGCATCCCTGCCCCCCTTGGCGCGAGACTACTGTGTGGGATTGATTCGTAGTTCTGTTCCGACGGCTTACCGCGTTGCGGAGGGGTCTCGCGTCCTGCAGACACATCCTGACGGTGCTTGAGTCGAGCGCCCCAGGGCTCGTACTGGCACCGCCTACCCGGCTGACATCAGAGAAGATCTCACCATGAAAATACTCTGCTGGTTCCTAGGGCACATCTGGAGCAGCCATGCCGGCTTCTACGATGAGCGGCCGCACCAGTCTGCCCACTGCATGAGATGCGGAACCCGCGCCTAGCGGCTCCTGCCTGGCGGTTTGCGTCCGTCCGACCTCCGCCCACTACTCCTCCACATCGCGTCTTTGCTGGGAGTTTTCCCACATAGCGCCCTCGGCCGGTATGCCTGGCTCCGCCGCTCCCGCAGTCTGGTGGCGGAGGTAAGAATGAGAGCCAAAGACTTGCTTGGCCGGCGCGGGGAAGAACTGGCTGCCGGATATCTGGAATCACAGGGCATGCTGATCGTGGACCGCAACTGGCGCTGTCCCGAGGGCGAGATCGACATCGTGGCGCTTGACGGCGATTCGCTGGTCATCGCCGAAGTCAAAACGCGAAAATCACTGGCCTACGGGCATCCCTTTGAAGCCGTCGGCGTTGCCAAACTGGCGCGCCTTCACCGGCTGGCTTCGGCCTGGTGCCGGGACCACGAACTCCGGATGCCCTTCCGCCGTGTCGACGTGGTTGCCGTCCTTGACGACGGCGCCGGCCAGCCGCTCGTGGAGCACCTCAAAGGGGTGGGCTAGGTGGGCCTCGGCAGGACATACTCTGTGGCCCTGGTAGGCCTCAACGGCTACATCGTTGAAGTCGAAGCGGACATCGGCCAGACACTCCCGGCCTTCATCATCCTGGGACTTCCGGATGCATCGCTGAACGAAGCCAAGGAACGGATCCGCTCGGCGGCCCAGAACTCCGGCATCCCGCTGAGCCGGCGCAAGATCACGGCCAACCTCATCCCGGCATCGTTGCCAAAACGTGGTTCCGGTTTCGATCTGGCCATCACCATGGCCGTCCTGCGCGCAGCAAACGACATCAAATCGACTGAGCGGACTGTCTTCATCGCCGAGCTGGGCCTTGACGGCAGGCTCAGGCCCGTCCGTGGCATCCTCCCGGCCGTGATGGCCGCCGTGCAGGCAGGCTACCCGGACGTTGTGGTGGCGCAGGCGAATGAGGCGGAGGCAGGGCTCGTGCCGGGTGCCAGGGTGCGCGGCTACAGGACCCTTGCCCGCCTCGCGTGTGACTTCGGGGCGGATCCGCAGGAACTTGCCTTGGACTTTGAACCGCATGACGAGGACACTTCCGGCGATGGTCCGTCCGTGGCGGGACCGGCCCCGGACATGTGTGATGTCGCCGGCCAGGCCGACGCCCGGAAAGCGCTGGAAGTCGCCGCTGCCGGGGCCCACCACCTGCTCCTGTCGGGCCCTCCGGGGGCCGGTAAGACCATGCTTGCCGAACGGCTCCCTGGCCTGCTGCCGGACCTGGCTGACGGCGAGGCCATGGAGGTCACCGCGATCCACTCCCTGTGCGCCCTGTCGTCAGCTGCAGTGCGGCTCCTCCGCCGGCCGCCGTTCGAGAATCCCCACCATACGGCCAGCGCAGCTGCCATCATCGGCGGCGGCTCCGGGCTGCCACGGCCGGGCGCAGCGTCCCGGGCGCACCGTGGTGTGCTCTTCCTTGACGAGGCTCCGGAGTATGAACGGCGGGTTCTCGATGCGCTCAGGCAACCGTTGGAGAGCGGCGAGCTGGTCATTCACCGGTCCGCCGGCACCGCCGCCTACCCGGCACGGTTCCAACTCGTTCTGGCCGCCAACCCCTGCCCGTGCGGAAAGGCTTCGGGGAAAGGGCTCGACTGCACCTGTACGCCCATGATGAGGCGCCGGTACCTTGCGCGGATGTCCGGGCCGCTGCTGGACCGGGTGGACATCCAATTGCAGGTGGAGAGGGTTTCGCTTGCTGCTTTCGGCCAGCCGGGTGCGGAAGAAGACACCGAGACCGTTGCCGCCAGGGTCCGTGCAGCCAGGATCCGCCAGCTGGAGAGGCTGCGGCCCCTGGGCCTGGAAACCAACTCGCAGGTGCCGGGCCGCGTACTTCGCGGTGCCCTGCGCCTGGCATCACCCACCACCCGGATCCTCGACCGCTCGCTGGAACGCGGTGTGCTCACCGCCCGCGGTTATGACCGGGTCCTCCGGCTGGCCTGGACGCTGGCGGACCTCGCTTGCCGTGACGCCCCGGATGACAACGACATCGGGCAGGCGCTGGGACTCCGGCAAGCTGCCTCGGCCGCGGCCTGAAAGGAACACGATGACTGAACAGGAACACCTGGCCAGGGCTGCCCTGTCGCGGCTGATGGAGCCGCAAGACGCTGCCGGCCTTGCCCTGGTGATGGTCGCCGGCGCAACTGACGCGCTGCGTATCGCCACGGGCCAGCTGGGGTCCGGGCCGCAGCTTGAACGGGATATCACCTCGTTGCTCGCGGACAATGGCACGGGCAGCTGGCCGGGAATGCAAGCCTCACTCCAGCGCTGGGCGCCGCGGATTCCGGACCTGGCCCCGGAACGGGATCTCGCCACCATGCACCGCCTGGGCGGGCGGATGATCATTCCGTCGGACGCACTATGGCCCCGGCAACTGGCTGACCTGGGCCTTCATGAACCCATCTGCCTCTGGTGGCGCGGCATGGAGCAACCGCTGCCTGCGGCGGAGAAGTCCATTGCCCTTGTCGGATCCCGCGACAGCACAAGCTACGGTGCTGCCGTCACCGGCGACCTCGCTTATTCGCTGGCACAGCGGGGTTTGACGATCATCTCGGGCGGGGCCTACGGGATCGATGCGCACGCCCACCGGTCTGCCCTGGCCGGGGCCGGCGATGCCATGCCCACCATCGCCGTTATGGCCGGGGGAGTGGACCGCTTCTATCCATCCGGCAATGAAGACCTGCTCAGGACGGTAGCCAACCAGGGTGCGGTCCTGGCTGAGGTGCCACCTGGCTCCGCCCCCACGCGATACCGGTTCCTGCAGCGGAACCGCCTCATCGCCGCTCTGGCGTCGGTCACGGTCGTCGTGGAGGCCCGCTGGCGCTCGGGCGCACTGAACACGGCCCACCACGCTGAATCGCTGGGCAGGGCCGTCGGTGCCGTCCCCGGTTCCGTGCACAGCGCCAATTCCGCAGGCTGCCACCGGCTGATTCGCGAAGGGGGAGCCGTCTGCGTCACGGACGCCGGTGAAATCGCCGAGCTGGCCGCTCCCAGCGGCGAATCGTTGGCGGACCTGGCTCCGGAGCAGCGCGCTGACCATGACGGCCTCACCCTGGAGGACCTCATTCTGCTCGATGCGTTGCCGCTGCGGTCCACCAGCTCAGTCGAGAAGCTGAGCTCCGTTGCAGGACTGAGCGCCGATTCCGTCAGGGCGGGCCTGGGCAGGCTGGGACTTCTGGGGCTTGCCGAATCCGAACGCGGCGGGTGGAAACGGTCCCGGAAGGCCTGCTGAGTGCCTGCGGCCTGCCCCTGTCGCCCTACCGGCGGCCTTCCGGAATTGTGCCGTCTTGAGTGCGTGGTTCCTTGATTGGCGGCCGAATGATGGGAAAGTTGGAGCGTGGACACCCCTGATCTCCCGGCAGCCCTCGCTGGCGCCGCCGACGCCTTCGGCCGCTACCTCGACGGTGAGCGGGCCAGGTCGGCTCATACTGTTCGCGCTTACCTGTCGGACGTCCACAGCCTGCTGGTGGCTGCAGCAGCGGACGGCGTCACCGATCTCGACGGGATTGAACTCTCCACGCTGCGGCGGTGGCTCGGAGCGCAGAGCGAAGCGGGCATGTCCCGCTCAACGCTGGCGCGGCGCGCTGCCACTGCCCGGTCCTTCACCGCCTGGGCCGTGCGGGAGGAACTCCTGGAGGCCGATCCCGCCCTGCGCCTGAAGGCACCGAAGCGCGAAAAGTCACTGCCCGGCGTCCTGCACCAACAACAGGTCGTGCGCGTCCTGGACGGTCTCGAGACGGCGGCGGACGAAGGCGCGCCGCTCGCCATTCGGAACCGCGCCATGGTGGAGCTGCTCTATGCAACCGGAGTCCGGGTGGGGGAGCTGGCTGGCATGGACGTCGACGATCTCGACCAGGACCGCCGCACGCTCCGGGTCATCGGCAAGGGAAACAAGGAGCGGACAGTGCCTTACGGGGTGCCGGCGGCCGCCGCGGTCGACGACTGGCTCCGCCGTGGAAGGCCGGTGCTGGCGGCGGACGCGAGCGGTCCGGCACTGTTCCTCGGAGCGAGGGGCCGCAGGGTGGACCAGCGGCAGGTCCGTGCCGTGGTGAAGGACCTGCTGGACGCGCTGGGCGACACGGCTGCCACCGGTCCGCACGCGCTCCGGCACTCCGCCGCCACTCATTTGCTGGATGGCGGAGCTGACCTCAGGGCGGTGCAGGAAATCCTTGGCCACAGCAGCCTGGCAACAACACAGATCTACACCCACGTCTCGGTGGACCGGCTGCGGCGAAGCTACCAGCAGGCACATCCCCGCGCGTGAGCTGTTGCCTGCGGCCGTGGGGTTATGGCGCTGGGCGCCGACCGTCTGCGGTGCGGGAAATATTGATAACCCCCGGCGCGCCGAATTGCACTGGCGTAATTATGCGGGGTACGGCACAATAAGAGTCATGCCCGGCAACTCTCAAGTCTGACTTGAACCTCGCCCTCCGGCGGGTAACGCAGTTCCGGGCACTAATTTCATAGTCTTGCAGAGATCACCGGCAGCATGCGGGAACCCTGCGCGGCAGACAGACATCCAGGCAGAGGTCGTTGGGGAAGACGTACCTACAGCTATGGAGGATGGAATGTCTGTTGCAATGACCCGCGGTGTCTTGTTCGTTCACTCGGCCCCGACCGCCCTGTGCCCTCACGTTGAGTGGGCCATTGGGTCTGTCGTGGACAAGCGCACGGACCTCGAGTGGACTGCTCAGCCTGCTGCGCCCGGAATGTTCCGTTCGGAACTGTCCTGGACCGGCAGCCCGGGTACCGGCGCCCTCTTGGCGTCTGCCCTGCGTGGCTGGGCGCACCTGCGCTATGAGGTTACAGAGGAGCCCAGTCAGGGCGTTGACGGTGGCAGATGGTCGCACACGCCGGAGTTGGGAATCTTCCACGCCGTCACCGATGTGCACGGAAACATCATGGTCTCTGAAGACCGCATCCGCTATGCCTATGAGTCCGGTGCGGGCGACCCGTCCGCCGTCTATCACGAGCTCTCCCTTGCCCTTGGCGAAGCCTGGGACGAGGAGCTGGAGCCGTTCAGGCACGCCGCAGAGGGTGCCCCCGTGCGCTGGCTGCACCAGGTGGGTTGACCGGGCCGCCCTGCAATAACCTCCATAACGCAAGAGGCCCATGCCGGACGGCAGGGGCCTCTTGCTGCTGCAACGGAGGCTAGATGCTCCGGACGGCGATGACGGCGTTATGGCCGCCGAAGCCGAACGAGTTGCTCAGCGCCACGATGCTGCCCGAAGGCAGGTCACGTGCGGTCTTGGTGACGACGTCGAGCGGGATCTCAGGGTCCTGGTTCTCCAGGTTGATGGTTACCGGAGCCTTGCGCTCGTAAACAGCCAGCACGGTCAGCACGGCCTCGACGGCGCCGGAGGCGCCCAGCAGGTGGCCCATCTGGGACTTCGTAGCGGAGACCGCCACGTTGTCCACATGGGAGCCCAGTGCGGCCCGCAGAGCCGTATACTCGGGCTTGTCGCCGACGGGGGTCGACGTCGCGTGGGCGTTGACGTGGACCACGTCCTCGGCCTGGATGCGGCCGTCGAACATCGCTGCCTTCAGCGCGCGGGTGGCGCCCAGGCCTTCGGGGTCCGGGGCGGTGATGTGGTAGGCGTCAGCCGTCACAGATGTTCCGGCGAGCTCGGCGTAGATCCGTGCTCCGCGGGCAAGTGCATGTTCTTCGGCCTCGATGACCAGGGCGCCCGCACCTTCACCCATGACAAAACCATCGCGGCCCGTGTCGTAGGGGCGCGATGCACCGGCGGGATCATCATTGCGGCGTGACAGGGCCTGCATCGAGGCGAACGCGGCAATGGGCATGGGGTGGATCGCTGCTTCGGCGCCACCGCAAACAACGACGTCAGCCTTACCGGAGCGGATCAGGTCCAGTCCCAGGTGCAGGGCCTCGGTGCCGGAGGCGCAGGCGGACACGGGAGTATGGGCACCGGCACGGGCGCCAAGGTCCAGGCTCACCGCTGCGGCCACACCGTTGGGCATCAGCATGGGCACCGTCATGGGCAGGACCCGTCGCGGGCCCTTTTCGCGTAGGGTGTCCCACGCGTCCAGCAGAGTCCAGACGCCGCCGATGCCCGTGGCGAAGGCCACCGCAAGGCGGTCGTGGTCGACTTCCGTAATGCCGGAGTCTGCCCAGGCTTCGCGTGCGGCAACGACGCCGAACTGCGTGGACGGGTCCATGCGCTTTGCTTCTACGCGGCTCAGGACTTCCAGTGCAGGGGTTGAGGCGCGGGCTGCGAAGTGAACGGGCAGTTCATACTTGGCTACCCAGTCGTCCTCGAGCGTGTGCGCGCCGGAGACACCCTTCAGCGCGTTCTTCCACATTGTGGGGACATCGCCGCCAATGGGTGTGGTGGCACCCAGACCGGTAATGACTACTTTGCGTGCCATGGGATCACTCTCTATCGGTGCGCATGCCGTGTCCGGGAAATACCTGGCCGGGGGGCTCTGCGTGGGGAAACTTGAGGTCATTCAGCGGTGTTCGGTCCGAGGCGCTGATTTCAGCGCCCCGGACCGGCTACCGGGTTCGGCCGTTGCCGGCAGAAGCCAGGACTAGGCCTGTGCGTTTGCGATGAAACTGACTGCGTCACCGACGGTCTTGAGGTTCTTGACCTCTTCGTCCGGGATGCGCACGCCGAACTTTTCCTCAGCGTTGACCACGATGGTCATCATGGAGATGGAGTCGATGTCCAGGTCCTCAGTGAAGGACTTGTCCAGCTCGACGGCTTCGGTGGCGAGGCCGGTTTCTTCGTTGACGATTTCAGCCAGGCCGGCCAGGATCTCTTCGTTGCTAGCCATTGATGGCTCCTTTTCTTGTTGTTGCCGGCAGGTGCTGCCGGAAATGATTCAAGCCGAGGTTACGGCTTGGTTCGCGAATCCGTGCTGTGCAGAACGTATTCAGTTGTGGGTAAAAGGGTGCGGTCTACGGGAGCACGATTACCTGTGCGCCGAAGACCAGGCCTGCGCCAAACCCGATCTGCAGGGCGAGTCCGCCGCTGAGTTCGGGGTTTTCCTGCAGCAGGCGGTGCGTGGCCAGCGGAATGGAAGCCGCCGAAGTGTTACCGGCCTCGGCGATGTCCCGGGCTACCTTGACGGTCTCGGGAAGCTTGAGCTTCTTGACCATCTCGTCGATGATGCGCATGTTCGCCTGGTGCGGGATGAAGGCCACGAGGTCCTCGGCCGCGATGCCGGCTGCGTCGAGGGCCTGCTGGGCCACCTTGGCCATCTCCCAGACCGCCCAGCGGAAGACGGTCTGGCCGTCCTGGCGCAGGGTGGGCCAGATGGCGGCGTCGGTTGCATCGGCCTCACCGGCGCTCAGCGAGCCTGCCTTGTTCGCGGCCAGGGCAAGTTCGCGGACATCCAGCAGAGAATGTGTCATGCCGATCGCATCCCACTTGCTGCCGTCCGAACCCCAAACGGATGGACCAATGCCCGCGGTCTCAGAGGGGCCGATCACGACCGCGCCGGCGCCGTCGCCGAGCAGGAACGAAATGGTGCGTTCGGTGTTGTCGATGACGTCCGAAAGCTTCTCGGCACCGACCACCAGCACGTATTCCGCCGCGCCGGAGCGGACCAGGGCGTCACCCTGGGCAATGCCGTAGCAGTAGCCGGCACACGCGGCGGAGATGTCGAACGCGGGAGCAGGCGTGGCGCCGAGGCGGTCCGCCAGGCTGGCAGCCGCGGACGGCGTCGCGAAGGGATGCGTAACGGTGGAGACAATGACCGCGCCCAGCTGGCTGGCTTCGATTCCCGCCTTGGCCAGGGCTTCACGGGCCGCGCCCTCGGCCATGTCAATGACGCTGACATCCGCGGGGGCGCGGTGCCGGGTCACAATGCCGGTGCGCTGCCGGATCCATTCGTCCGAGGAATCGATCCACTGGCAGACATCCTCGTTGGTGACGATGACGTCGGGCCGGTAGGCGCCGAGTCCCAGGATGCGGGTGTGTTCCCGCAGCGGTGCCTGCTTGAGTGCGGGAGCGCTCATGCCTGTCCCTCCAGTTCTGCGAATAGTGCAAGGGCGGCAGTGAGGTCCTCGGGAGTCTTGACGGCTACCGTCTTGACCCCGGGCATGCCCCTCTTGGCGAGTCCGGCCAGGGTACCGGCCGGTGCAAGTTCAATAACGCCCGTGACGCCGCGCTGTACCAGCGTCTCCATGCACAGGTCCCAGCGGACCGGCCGTGAGACCTGGGCGATGAGGCTGTTGACTGCCGCGCCGCCGTCGGTCACTTCCTTGCCGTCAAAGTTGGACAAAAGGGGCACCTGCGGGTTCTGCGGCTGAAGCGTCGGCTTCAGCGCTTCCAACGCCGCAACGGCGGGGGACATGTGTGAGGTGTGGAAGGCCCCTGCCACCTTAAGCGGGATCACGCGGGCCTTGGCCGGGGGATTGTCCGCGAGGACCTTGAGCTGCTCGAACGTGCCGGCGGCAACGGTCTGGCCTGCACCGTTCACGTTGGCCGGCGTGGCGCCGGAGGACTCAATGGCCGCCAGGACCTCGGCCGGGTCCCCGCCGACTATAGCGCTCATGCCCGTGGGCGTGACGGCGGCAGCAGCGGCCATGCTGTTGGCACGCTCCCGCACGAAGGTCATGGCCTCGGTTTCGGTCAGGACACCGGCAAGCGCCGACGCCGTGATCTCGCCGACCGAATGGCCGGCGAGGACAACGGGGAGGGTGCTGAGTTCGACGTCGAACAGCGACTTGGCGGCGATCAGTCCGGCCGCAACGATCAGCGGCTGCGCTACCGCCGTGTCCTTGATGGTTTCCTCATCCGACGTGGTGCCGTGTGCGGTGAGGTCGATGCCTGCTATTTCACTGAGGGAGGCCAAATGGCCTGCGACGGAAGGAAGTTCCAGCCAAGGGGCCAGAAAACCAGGGGTCTGGGAGCCCTGTCCAGGGCAGACGATTGCAAGCACGTATCCAGCTTTCCAAATTACTGCGTGATTCTCGGTGTATTCATGCACCAAGCTCACCGGGTCAGTTTGTAGGAAGTCTACAACGGTTCAGTTGCCGTTCCGGGACGGCTGGCGTTCAGTGGGCGCCTTGGGCGGCACGGAAAGTCGTCCCACCACGAGTGCCGCCTGGAGCACAAACGCCTCCCGGGGGAGCAGCGGATCCCAGCCGGTGACGTCACAAACGCGCTTGAGCCGGTAGCGGACTGTGTTGGCGTGCACGAAGAGTTCCCGCGCCGTTGCCTCCAGCGAGTGGCCCAGTTCGAGGTAGGTTCCCAGGGTCTCCACCAGCCCGTTGGACGCGGCGAGCAGGGGGCGGTAGATATTCTTGATAAGGGACCGGCGGGCTGCATCGTCCCCGGAAATAACCCGCTCGGGCAGCAAGTCGTCAGCAGCCACCGGGCGCGGCGCCGAGGGCCAGGCCCGCGCCGCCGTCAGCCCGGCGAAGGCCGACTGCGCCGAACTGCTCGCTTCGAGCAGGGAGCCGGCTTCAGGGCCGTAGACAACAGGGCCGGGGGCGAACAGTTCGCTGAGCTTCAGGTAGGCACTCTCCCGGTCCTGGACGCCGCCGAGGATCAGGATGAGGCGGTCCCCCTGGATTCCCACAAGGGCGTCCTCTGCGAACCGTCCGGCCGTCCGGCGCAGCTCGCTGACGTAGCTGGCGCTCGGTTCCGAAGGCGAATTGCCCACCATTACGGTAAACCGCTCCTGCGCTTTCCAGCCGAGGGCGGCGATACGGGACCGCAGGGCGTCCGTGTTTTCGCCGCGCAGGATCGCATCAACGATCAGTGCTTCCAGTCGGGTGTCCCAGGAGCCCCTCGATTCGGCGGCCCGGGCATAGACATCGGCGGCGGCAAAGGCCACTTCGCGCGAATAGCGGAGGACGGCTTCACGGAGGGCGGGCTGGTCCGCCTCCGGAGCGATCACGGGAACCTGGTCCTCCACCACCTCAACGACGATCCTGATGAGCTGGAGGGCCTTCTGCAGGCTGATGGAGCGGGTCAGCTCGGTGGGGGCGGTCCCGAAGACGTCGGTGAGGATCCACGACGGCGAGCTGGGGCGCTCGTACCACGTCACAAAAGCGGCGATCCCGTTCTGGGCCACCATTCCGAGGGCGGACCGCTCATCGGAGCTCAGCCGGCTGTACCACGGAAGCGATTTTTCCAGCTGGCGCATGGTGGTGGTGGACAATTGCCCCACACTGGCCCGGAGTTTCTTCAACGTCTGGGCTTTTTCCGGCGTCAGGGCGCGCGATGCCGGCTTGCGCTTTGCGGGAGTGGGGTTTGGCTCTGCCATGCATCGAGCATACGGTGCCCGCGGGCCAACCTCCATTTGTGCAAAGGCTACAATTCGATTTGTGCTGCGTCACAGGACCGCCAGGTTCGCGGAACGCAGGGCATATAACGACGACGGCGGCCCCCACCGTCAGATGGAAGCCGCCGTCGCAATTTACTGCTTACGGGTTAAGACTCTCCGCCGGCGTTCCCGGTGGATCCCGCGTTCACGTTGTGGAGCCGGTACTTCTCAATTGCCTGGACCGGAGCCTGGGCGTCCACTTCGCTGCGGCGTGCCAGCATCTCCAGCGAACGGACCACGATGGAGTGGATGTCGTTCTTGAAGAAGCGTCGTGCTGCGGCCCGGGTGTCGGAGAAGCCGAAGCCGTCCGCGCCGAGTGAGGCGAACTCGTTCGGGAGGAACTGGCGGATCTGGTCCGGGACGGCCTTCATGTAGTCCGAGACCGCCACGATGGGACCAGTTGCCCCTTCCAGCTGTGCCGTGACGAACGGCACCCGTGCCGGCTGGCCCGGGTTGAGGAACGCGTCCTCTTCCGCTGCCATGGCGTCGCGGCGCAGTTCGTTCCAGGACGTGACGGACCAGACGTCCGCGGAGACGCCCCAGTCCTCGGCCAGGAGCCGCTGGGCTTCGAGCGCCCACGGCACGGAAACGCCCGAGGCCAGGATCTGCGTGCGGGGGCCGTCAATCTTGGCCGGTGCCAGCAGGTAGATGCCCTTGAGCACGCCTTCAACGTCCAGCTCCTCCGGCTCAGCCGGCTGGGTGATGGGTTCGTTGTAGACGGTGATGTAGTACATCAGGTTCCGGTCGGCGTTGGTTCCGGCGGCGGCCTCCGGTCCGTACATGCGCTCGATGCCGTCGCGCATGATGTGGCCCATTTCGTAGCCGTAGGCGGGGTCGTAGGTGACCACTGCCGGGTTGGTGGCGGCGAGGATGGGGGAGTGGCCGTCGGCGTGCTGGAGTCCTTCGCCGGTGAGGGTGGTCCGGCCTGCGGTGGCGCCGATGATGAAGCCGCGGGTCATCTGGTCCGCTGCGGCCCAGAAGGCGTCGCCGGTGCGCTGGAAGCCGAACATGGAGTAGAACACGTAGACCGGGATCAGCGGTACGCCGTGGGTGGCGTAGGCGGTTCCGGCGGCGGTGAAGGCTGCGACGGCGCCGGCTTCGTTGATGCCGGGGTGGATCAGCTGGCCCTGGGCGGATTCCTTGTAGGCCAGCACCAGGTCCCGGTCCACGGAGAGGTAGTTCTGGCCCTTGGGGTTGTAGATCTTCGCCGTCGGGAAGAACGCGTCCATGCCGAACGTGCGTGCCTCATCGGGGATGATCGGCGCAATGTGCTTGCCGAACTCCTTGTCCCGCATGAGGTCCTTGAGCAGGCGGACGAACGCCATGGTGGTGGCGGCCTGCTGCTTGCCCGAACCGCGCTTGGCAACCTCGTAGGACTTCGCATCCGGAAGCGCAATCGCGGCATGCTTGCTGCGGCGTTCCGGGACGGAACCGCCCAGGGCGGCGCGGCGCTCCATCATGTACGCGATTTCCGGCGCATCGATTCCCGGGTGGAAATACGGCGGCTGATACGGATCGCCCTCAAGCTGCTCATCCGTGATGGGGATGCGCAGGTGGTCCCTGAACGACTTGAGGTCGTCGAGGGTGAGTTTTTTCATCTGGTGGGTGGCGTTGCGGCCTTCGAAGTGCGGTCCGAGTCCGTAGCCCTTGACCGTTTTGGCCAGGATCACGGTGGGTTTGCCCTTGAATTCGGTTGCTGCCTTGTACGCGGCGTAGACCTTGCGGTAGTCGTGGCCGCCGCGCTTGAGGTTCCAGATCTGGTCATC
>NZ_JAGGPO010000014.1:0-29750 GCF_018613775.1 Arthrobacter sp. ISL-69 | reverse complement strand
CGATAATCTACATTATGTAAAGTAGAAGTGATTCTGCTGCAGGCTCGGCAGTACGGGACCAAGGGATACTGCTTCCCCGTGTGCGGGCACCCGGAGGCTGAAGTCGGCGCCGTTACAGGGATCTGGGCCTATCCGACGACTCGCTGGGCAATAGAATCAGCGACTATCGGCAATGCAGGCGTACTTGTCTTATGAAGCCGAACGAGACAATGACGACACAATCCCGGAAGTCGCCGGGGGTCAGTTGAATGGCTTCCAAGCCGGCGGGGCGGCTTTTGCCCACTGTGCCTTGCTTGCCTCGGCGGCCACTTCTGTGGTCAGAAGCACAGGACCGCACCCACCCAGGCATTGGAAGTGGGACACACCGGGTGCGGGCCACTCCCCTGCGGTCTAAGGGTCGCTCTTCAGGCCAGTTGTGTGAGAATGACGGGTCCGGATGCCGTGACGGCGATCGTGTGCTCGGAGTGCGCAGTCCGACGGCCATTCGAACTGCACAAAGTCCACCCGTCAGGAGCTGTAACGAGTTTGCTGGTGCCGTCCATGATCCAGGGTTCTATTGCCAAAAGCAGTCCGGGGCGAAGCACGTATCCCCGTCCAGATGCACCGATGTTAGGTATATGCGGGTCCTGATGCATGGTGCTTCCAACACCGTGCCCGCCAAATTCGGTGTTGACATCAAAGCCTGCTGATTCGAGCACTGAGCCAATCGCATGGGAAATATTTCCGAGACGCGCTCCGGACTGGGCGGCATGGATACCGGCCAGAAGCGCCTTCTCCGTGGTTTCAATCATGTGCCGGTCCACAGGCGCGCGGGACTCCCCCACAACGAAGCTGATGGCGGAATCAGTGACCCACCCGTTAACGCTTGCTGCGAAATCAAGGGTCAATAGATCCCCATCCATCAGAACGTAGTCATAAGGGAGTCCGTGCAAAACGGCATCGTTAACGGAGGTGCAGATGACTTTGCCGAAGGGGCCGCGCCCAAATGAAGGGGCGTAGTCGACATAACACGAGCGGGCTCCAGCCATCCGAATCATCGAAGATGCCCAATCATTTATTTCCAGGAGGTTCGTCCCGGGCTCGATTCTCTCCTTCAAGTCGGACAGAGTCTTCGCCACGAACTGGCCGGAGACGCGTGCCGCGTCAACTTCTCGAGGCGTGAGTAGCTCAATCAATGATTCCTCCAAGTAGTACCGTTATTATTATAACGGTACTACTCTTGGAGGATGGTTAGAGTCCCGCTAAGCCCAGAAGAGATCCGAGCAGGGCAGCTCCTCGGCGAGATGCTGCGTCACGCCCGGGGGGAACGGACGCTGGTCCAGGTAGCTCTTGGTGCAGGTATATCCCCTGAGACACTCCGGAAGATCGAGACGGGTCGGATCGCAACACCGTCTTTCATGATCGTGGCTGCCCTCGCCGACGAACTGGCCCTCTCCCTGGATGCCATCCAGGGAACGCTACGACGGCCATCAGGTGAGAAGCTCGATGTAGCTTCCTGAGCGCACCTCCCGCCGGGCTGTTCGAGGCTACCGGCTCCCGTGGAGTCTCCTGAAAATCGCGGCGTTCATCGCCGAAACCTGGCTCTGGCTGCGCCTCACGACGATGGATCTCGATGGTCAAGGGCGTCAAGGAGTCGCCTGACCGAGCCGCCGAGGTTCCACTCGGCGGCAAGACGTTCGAGTTCGGCGCGCGACTCGCCGACAACAGGATGCAGCTGCGCGCCCGCCTCTTCGAGCGACGGCAGCTCGAGGTCGCGGACGACCTTCACGACCCTGGGCGCGACCTCGAGGTAGTCCGCAGCCGCGTCCAGCTTCGACCGCACGGAGGCGGACACCCCGCTTGCGGCATCCGCTGCCGCCGCGAGCAGCCCGTCGAGGGTGCCGTGCTCGCCGAGCAGCGACGCGGCGGTCTTCTCGCCGATTCCGGCGACGCCCGGCAACCCGTCGGAGGCATCGCCGCGGAGGGTCGCGAAGTCGGCATACTGTTCAGGCAGCACACGGTACTTGCCGACAACGACGACGTCGGTCACGACTTCGAGGTTCTTCATTCCGCGCGCGGTGTAGATCACCCGTACCTGACGGGCGTCGCTGACGATCTGGAAGAGGTCGCGGTCGCCCGTCACCACGTCGACCGGAAGCCCGGCGTGGCTGGCGTAGGTGCCGACGACGTCGTCGGCCTCATGCTCCGCGGCCCCCACGACCGCGATGCCGGCGAGGTCGAGCACGCGTCGGATCATCGGAATCTGCACCTCGAGCGCATCCGGCACGACTTCCACATCGGCGGCACCGGCCACCACCGTGGCGACCCGGTGCGACTTGTAGCTGGGGATCAGGTCCACCCGCCACTGCGGACGCCAATCGTCGTCCCAACACGCAACGAGATGTGTCGCTTCGTAATCGGTTGTCAGCCGCGCAATCATGTCGAGCAGGCCGCGGACGGCGTTCACCGGCGTTCCGTCGGCGCGGCGGATCGTGTCGGGCACGCCATAGAAGGCGCGGAAGTACAGCGACGCAGTGTCGAGAAGCATCAGGCGATGAGGCATAACTGATCCTGACACGGCAGCCCCGGATCGCGTTGGATCCCCACGGTTTTGTGTTCGACGCCGGCCCGCATCGCGCATGTGCAGGTCAGCCGTGGCTTCTCCCGGCCGCCACACCGCCGTGCATCTGTTGCGGAGCCGGGGACGTCAGGCAGAATGTGCCTCATGGGGCGTTGGAGCGAGGAGAAGGTGATCAGCGCCGCGCCCGACCCATCTTCCCTGGCAGCCGCCCGAAAGCTGACCCGTCCGGGTCCATGGTCCGAAACAGGCAGCAACGACGTCCTGGTCTGGGGCAAGTGCCAGGGCAGCGGAAAGACTCCCTATCAGGTGAGCGTGGACATCGCCGCCCCCGCATACCGATGCTCGTGCCCGAGCCGGAAGTTCCCGTGCAAGCACGCGCTGGCGCTGCTTCTTCTATGGGCCCGGGAGGAATTGGCCGACGGCGGCTCGGAGACTGCCGGCTTCGCTGAGGAATGGGCAGCCCAGCGGGCGGACCGGGCGGTCGCCCGGGAGCGCCGCCAGTCGGAGCCGCAGACGGATCCGGCCGCACAGGCGAAGCGGCTCGCTGACAGGCTGGCGCTGATGGATGCGGGGATCGCCGACTTCGCCCGCTGGCTGTCGGACCTTGTACGGACCGGCTTGGCCTCCGCCCGCAACCAACCGTATTCCTGGTGGGACGGCGTGGCAGGACGCTTGGTCGACGCGCAGCTGCCGGGTCTGGCCGAGCAAGTACGGGCAATGGGTTCGGATGTCCATGCCCGGGCCGATTGGGCTGACCATCTGCTCCTGCGATCCGGCCGCTGGTGGGCCATGACCAAAGCCTGGAGCATACGGGACGAACTGTCTCCCGCTGAGTTTGCCGACCTTCGGGTGGCAGTAGGGTGGGCAACGGCGTCGGCCGAGGTCCAGTCCTCGGAGGCCCTCCCCGGCCCGTGGCTGGTGCTCGGTGCCCACCGCAGCGATGACGGTCGGCTCCAGCAGCAACGTACCTGGCTGCGCGGACCCGACGGAACGGTGGTGCTGGTGCTCGATTTTGCCGCCCAGGGTGAAGCACTCGCGACACCCCAGCTCGCGGGCGCCCTGTTGGACGCCACCGTCGCACGGTATCCCGGCTCCGCACCGCAGCGGGCGATGTTCACCAGCCCGATAGCCCCGCGGGGATTGGCCGACGGGCTCGGTGAGGGCTGCAGCATTGCCCAGGCGTTGGACTTGGAATCGGCTGCGGTGGCGCTCTCGCCGTGGCGCGGGCGCCACCCCGTGCTGTTCGCCGGGGTGCGTGTCTGTCCGGGTGAGCCTGGCTGGCTGCTGGACGGCGCAGGCGATGCCCTTCCTTTGGCCGGCGTGCCCGCGGACTCCCTGCTGGCGCTGACCGGCAGCCATCCGATCCACCTGTTTGGAGAACTGGAGGACGGCCGCGTACGTCCGCTGTCCGTCGTCGTCGATGGGGCGGTGGTGACGCCATGACCTGGCTGGCAGAGCTGCGCAGTTCAGCGCTCGTCGGCACGGGGCGGCACGCGGCACCGGTTCCAGCTGCCGAGTTGGAGTTCCGCCCACCCGATGGCCTGTCGCGCGAGGAATTGCTGCTCGACCAGGCGGCCGTGGCCGATGTCGTCACCCGGGCTGCCCGCCGCCCCGGCATTGTGGACACTGCCCAACTGCCTGATCCGGCACCACCGGACGATGCCCCGCAGGCCTCCGCTGACGCCGTGCGGCTGTTGGACCTGCTACTCAACCAGCCTCCGGTTGGCCCGGAACTACGGACGCAGCTGGTCACAGACTGGTTGCAGTTCGCGGCTGTGTCCGGACGGCGGGTTCCGCACCGGTTGCTCCCGGCACTGCTCGCCCTGGCTGACACCAAGCCAGCCGTGGCGGAGCATATGCAACTTGTCATCGGACCCCGGGGCCGCTGGCTTCAGGGCCTCAGGCAACAGGGTTCCGGGCCGAGGGGGCACGCTCCCAAGGGATCCGGTCCGCAGGATACCGGACCGCGCGCCGCGGCTACGGACGACTGGGCCGAGCTGACGATGGCTGACGCCACAGCCGAACTGGAACGGCTCCGGCGCAGCGACCCGGCCACCGCACGCGAGCTGCTACACGGGCACTGGGACACCCTCAGTGCCCGGGAACGCGCCGCCCATCTGGCCGCTTTCGCGATCAACCTCGAACCCGCCGACGAAGACCTGCTGGAAAATGCGCTGGACGACAAAGCAAAGAGCGTGCGGGACCTCGCCGCCGACCTCCTTGGCCGGCTCCCCACAAGCGCCCGCGCCAACCGCATGGCAAGGCGCCTGAGGCCCCTGCTGCGCGTCAAGGGGTTACTGCGCAAGCAGTTCGATATCGACCTGCCACCGGATCCGGACGCCGCAGCCCTGCGCGACGGGATTGCCCAGGCCCCGCGTGCCGGCGAACCCGACCGGCTGGGCCGGCTGGACACGATCATCCGCGGCGCCCCGCTCGACGTCTGGACAACTGTCTCCGGCCGCAGCCCGGCAGCAACACTGGCAATGCTTGACGGCGAACCACGTGTGATCGACGCACTAGTCGCCGCCGCCACCCTCCGGACCGACACCGAGTGGGTGCGCGCACTGCTCGATCTCCGCACCGACGCGCGGCTGCTGGGCTGCCTGCCGGCAGCCGAACAGGAGGACGCGCTCCTGCGCCACATCCGCAGTAGCACGGCACAGCCTATGGCGCTGGTCCCCTTGCTGCGCGAGCTGCCGAGGCCGTGGGGCGCCCCCTTGGCCGCCGCAGTCCTCGAGCTGCTCACGGCAAAAAACGGCGGCCAGCTCACCGCAATGGTGTCGGGATTCCTGCCGACGGCCCTGCCGCCCGGCACCGCAGATCAGTGCCGCCGCCTGCTGCAACGTTCCGACGACGACGCCCCCCGGCGCCGCGTGTTTCGTGACGTCGTGCAATACCACTCGTTCCGACAATCGCTGACGGAGGCCTTCCAATGACCGATGCCCAGACTGCTGCCCCGGAGATTCTCCGCGCCCACGCGGAAACCGCCTACGCCGGCGAACTCCAGGCCCTGGCCGCCGTCGACGATCGACCCCGGCCGCCCAGCTGGCGGCTGTCCCCCTGGGCGGTGGCCACTTACATCCTTGGCGGCACGCTGCCGGACGGCACGCAGGTCAGCCCGAAATATCTGGGATCGTCCCGGCTGGTGGAAATCGCCGTGGCGTCACTTGCCACTGACCGGGGCCTGTTGCTGCTCGGCGTTCCGGGGACTGCCAAGACCTGGCTGGGCGAGCATCTGGCCGCGGCGATCTCGGGCACCTCCACGTTGGTGGTTCAGGGCACCGCGGGCACTCCGGAAGAGGCGTTGCGGTACGGCTGGAACTACGCGCGGCTGCTCGCCGACGGCCCTTCCCGGGCGGCCCTGGTGGCCGGGCCGGTGATGCGGGCCATGGAGTCCGGCAGCCTGGTGCGGGTGGAAGAACTCACCCGGATCCCGTCTGACGTGCAGGATTCCCTCATCACGATCATGAGCGAGAAGACCCTGCCCATCCCCGAACTCAACGCGGAGGTGCAGGCGATCAAGGGATTCAACGTCATTGCCACAGCGAACAACCGCGACAAGGGCGTCAACGACCTGTCATCGGCGCTGCGCCGCCGGTTCAACACCGTGGTGCTGCCGTTGCCCGACAGCCTCGACCAGGAGGTCGAGATCGTCACCACCCGCGTGCGGAGCCTTGGAGCAGCACTCGAGCTCCCGGCCGACCTTGCGGCACTCTCTGAGATCCGCCGGGTAGTCACGGTGATGCGGGAGCTGCGCGCCGGCCTCACCCAGGATCAGCGGACCACCCTCAAATCGCCATCGGCAACCCTGTCCACGGCAGAAGCGATCTCGGTCATGACGAATGGCCTGTCCCTGGCAGCCCACTTCGGTGACGGCAGCGTCCGCGCCGCGGACGTAGCGGCGAGCCTGGTCGGCGCGGTGGTCAAGGATCCGGTCCAGGACCGGGTGATCTGGCAGGAGTACCTGGAAACCGTGGTCCGCAACCGGCCGGAATGGAAGGACCTCTACCGGGCCTGCCGCGACCTCGAGTCCGCGAACTGATCAATGACAGACGTCCACGTCCTGGGGATCCGGCACCATGGGCCGGGTTCGGCGCGCTCAGTGGCCGAGGCCCTGGCGACCCTCCGGCCCGACCTGGTGCTGATCGAGGGCCCGCCCGAACTCGACCAGGTTGTCCCGCTGGTCTCCGATCCGGCGATGGTTCCGCCCGTGGCGGCACTCATCTACGCGGCCGATCAGCCCAGGCTGGCCTCGTTCTACCCCTTGGCGGAATTTTCCCCGGAGTGGGTGGCATTCCGCTGGGCTGCGTCGACGGGAACCCCCGTGCGGACGATTGACCTGCCGGCAGCCAACAGCTTCGCGCTGCACACAGCAGTGGACGACGCCGAACCCGCTGCTCCGCCGCAACAGCCCTACCGGCCGGATGCCATTGCGATGCTGGCCCAGGCAGCGGGGTACAGCGACGCGGAGCGCTGGTGGGAGGACGCGGTCGAGCACCGCATTGCCGACCCACTCGACAGGTTCGCGGCCATTACCGAAGCCATCGCGGAGATCCGCGCCGTTGACAACCGGCCGGCCGACCACGCGGACGTCGCCGAGAACAATCGGCGCGAAGCTGCGATGCGGCGGCTGCTGCGTGCCGCCATCCGCGACGGGCACGCGCGGATCGCCGTGGTGTGCGGGGCCTATCACGCCCCCGCGCTAGTTCCGGCGAACTTTCCTCCGGCGGCGGCGGACAACAAGGTGCTGGCCGGTTTCCCCAAGATCAGGGTCGCCGTCACGTGGGTGCCGTGGACGTCGGACCGGCTCAGCCTGCAAACCGGATACGGGGCGGGCGTCACGGCGCCCGGCTGGTACCAGCACCTCTTCGCCCACTGGACTGCCCGGGACTCCACGGCTGATGTTGCCACCACGTGGCTGGTCCGGGTCGCACAAACCCTGCGCCG
Source organism: Arthrobacter sp. ISL-69 (assembly GCF_018613775.1). Lineage (NCBI taxonomy): Bacteria > Bacillati > Actinomycetota > Actinomycetes > Micrococcales > Micrococcaceae > Arthrobacter > Arthrobacter sp. ISL-69. Next base: position 22,243 of record NZ_JAGGPO010000014.1, on the reverse strand, counting down.
GGAAAACCTCGACGCCTCGACGGCTTCCGTGGTGGAGGCCAGCCGGCTGGCCAGCGCCCTGGCCGCCGTCCGCGGCCGCCCCAGCCCGGGCCTGACGGAGCTGGACGATGCCGCGCAAGCTGTTCTCTGTGACGGTTCACCGCTCCCACTGGCACTTGTGCACCGCGAGCTCACCATCGGCAACGAACTGGGAAGCGTGCCGGAGTCAGCGCCCACCGTCCCGCTGGCCGCTGACCTCGCCGCGACCCAGCGTCGCCTGCGCCTGCAGCCCAGCGTGCTGGAAGAGTTCCTGACAATCGACCTCCGCAAACCGAACCAGCTGGCCCGTTCGGTCCTGCTGCACCGGCTGGCACTGCTCGGTGTTGATTGGGGCACACCCGCCGACACCGGCCGTACCACCGGCACGTTCAAGGAGGCCTGGACCCTCCTCTGGCAGCCGGAACTCGCCGTCGCAGTGGTGGACGCCAGCCGCTACGGCACCACCATCGCTACGGCGGCGGCGACGTGGGTGGCGGAACACGCCCAGGCCACGGGCAGCCTGGCCGACCTCAGCGAACTGCTTGCCAATTGCCTGCTCGCGGACCTGCCGGACGGAATCAGCGCCGTGGTGTCGGTACTGGCCGAGCGAACCGCAGTACAGCAGGATGTGGTCCCGCTGCTGGAAACCGTAGCCCCGCTCGCCCGGACCTGCCGGTATGGCAATGTGCGCGGTGTGGACGTCACCGGCGTAGAGCGGATCCTCGACGCGACGGTGGTGCGGGCCTGCGTCGGCCTGCCTACCGCCTGCGCCGGGCTGGACGATGCCGCCGCGACAGCCATGCGGCGCGCCATCGACTCGGCCCAATACGGCTTGTCATTGCTGCCGGAGCTGCCCCTGGACGACTGGCACCGGGCCTTGGCCGCCGTCGCCGGTTCAGACCGGATCCACGGGTCCGTCGCCGGACGGGCCACGCGCCTGCTGATGGACGCGGGCCTGGTGGAGCGGGATGACGTCGCGGCCCGGCTCAGCCGCCGGCTCTCGGTCGCCACGCCGGCGCCCGAGGCCGCCGCCTGGCTGGACGGACTGCTGTCCGGCGACGCAGTGCTGCTGATTCATGATCAGCACCTCCTGGAGCTCGTCGACGACTGGGTCGCCGGTGTTCGGGACGAGGTCTTCGACGACGTCCTGCCCCTGCTGCGCAGGACATTCTCCGCCTTCAGCCGTCCGGAGCGGCGGGAGATCGGCGAGCAGGTGAGCCGAGGACGCGGGCCCGCGCAAAGCCCGGGCGCCACCGCGCTTGAGATAAGAGGCGCGGCCCCTGCGATCCGCACGATGGCCAGGTATCTGGGATGGGAGGCGATAGCGTGACCGACGCGAACCCGGATCGAGGTGGCGGCCGCGACCGGCTCAGCCGCTGGCGGCTGGTCCTCGGCGGGCAAGAAGCCGACGGCATCGTCACGGACGGCCGTCAAAGCGTGGAGCTCTCGGCCGCTGACGCCCGCCGTGACAAGGCACTGGAGGACCTGTACGGCGCCCCGAAAACGGGACCGGGCGGCCTCGGCGCGTCCAGCCCGCGGGTGGCCCGGTGGCTCGGAGACATTCGCGGCTATTTCCCGTCCACGGTGGTCCAGGTGATGCAGGCCGACGCCATGGACCGGCTCGGCTTGCGGCAGCTTCTCCTCGAACCGGAGATGCTCCGCACCGTGCAGCCTGATATCGGCCTGGTCAGCACCCTCGTCGGACTCGGGCGTGTTATCCCGGAACATTCCCGCGAGACCGCCAGGGCAGTGGTCCGGCAGGTGACCAGCGAATTGGAGGATCGATTGCGCGCCAAGACGGTTCAGGCCGTCTCCGGGGCATTGAACCGCGCGGCACGCACCCGGCGGCCCCGGCATCGGGATATCGACTGGAACCGCACCATCCGCGCGAACCTTAAGAACTACCAGCCCGACTATCGCACTGTGGTGCCAGAGCGGCTGGTCGGTTATGCCCGGCGCAGCACCGAGGTGCAGCGCGAGATTATCCTGTGCATCGACCAGTCCGGTTCGATGGCCGAATCTGTGGTGTATTCCAGCGTGTTCGGGGCAGTGCTCAGCTCGCTGCGGTCCGTGCGCACCCGGCTGGTGGTCTTTGACACCGAGGTGGTGGACCTGACTGACGACATGGATGATCCGGTGGATGTGCTCGTCGGCGTGCAACTCGGCGGCGGCACGGACATCAACCGGGCGCTCGCTTACTGCCAGTCTCAGATCACCCAACCGACAGAGACGATTCTGGTCTTGATCAGCGATCTTTACGAGGGCGGAATTGCTGAGGAGATGCTGCGGCGTGCCGCCGCAATCGTCGAATCGGGAGCCACTTTGATTGCCCTACTGGCCCTGAGCGACAGCGGTCATCCGACGTTCGACTCGAACCATGCCGCGGCCCTTGCCGGAATCGGCGTCCCGGCCTTCGCCTGCACCCCGGATCTGTTTCCCGAGCTGATGGCCGCCGCGATCGAACGCCGGGACGTCAGCGAATGGGCCGCCTCGCACGACATCGCTACCAGCCACGAAAAGTAGTGGCGGCGTCGGCCCTTGCCTCGTAGTACTTGTCGAAGCGGTCGCGCCCGATGCGTCCCAGCTTTTCGACGGTGTGCCAGCTGATGACGGCCAGCAGCAGGGTCAGCAGGATTGCGGTCACGGCCACGAGGGGCGGCAGGTCGGCCGTTGATCCGCCATTGAGCCAAAGGATCACGATGTAGTTCCAGAGGTACGCCGCGTAGGAAACCATGCCCAGGAGTTGCAACGCACGCGTCCACCTGGGCATGATGCGCGTCCGGGACGCGGCCAGTACCACCAGGACGGCGGCTGCAGCCATGGCCAGCGGGCCGCCAACGAAGAAGAAGGCCGGCGATTCGTTGGCCTTGGGAAAGAACACCAACGCGGCCAGGACAAGGACCGAGCCCAGCAGGGCCACCCCCCTGCGCCGGCGGCCGGAGAACCAGCTGAACATCCGGACCCTATAGAGGCGCAGCGCCGAACCGATGATCAGCCCCAGACCCCACGTCGTCGGAAGCGCGTAGACCAGGGAATGAAGGTTCGGTGCCAGGATCAGCATCGCCAGCACACTGGCAGTCATCAGTGAAAGGACGACGGCGGCGGACCAGCCGATCAGCCGTCCCTGGCGGTTCCTCCGCAGGGCGATGACCAGCAACGCCGGCCAGATCAGGTAGAACTGTTCTTCCACCGCCAGCGTCCAGAGCGCTCCGATGGCCATGCTGACGTCGAAGGGCAGCGGTAGGTCCTTGAGGTAGCCGAAACCGGCGAGGAGCGTGTAGCCGATGATTCCCTTGGAACGGTCCCCGAGCACATCGGCCGCCAGTTCCACGATGGCGTAGACACCAAGGAAGGCCATAAGTGCCGGCAACAGGCGGAAGGCCCGGTGCGCGTAAAAGCGGCCGTAACGGACTTTGCGATGCTGTTCGACGTCCCTGATCAGCACACCTGTGATCAGGTAACCGCTCAGCACGAAGAAGACAATCACACCGACGATGCCGGCTCCTTGAAATACCCCCGGCCATGAATGTCCCATCAGAACCGCGCCGACGGCAGCGCCGCGAAGGACATCGAGGCCGTCCAGCCTTTGCCTCACCGGAGCTTGCCCGGCGCCCTGTCCGGCGCTCTGTCCTGCGCCCTTACGGGCCTCCGTCTCGACGGTTCCACCAACCAGCAACGTCATATGCCTCCGTGGCTATCTCTGGCCGGTTCCAACGTCAGCTGAATCAGGGCAAGAACCGGCTCTTGCCTGTTGACATGAATTTTGAGTCCGGGCCCCAGGCCACGCGACTTCTCCCAGTATTCCCTGCCTGGCTGGACGAATCCTGACCTTCGGCCGGTGGAGGGCTCCGACGGGCGCACACGGGCGGGCCGCAGGATGGTCCGTCTAAAGTCACGTTCCCGTCATTGTCGGGACCCGACAAAATCTTGCCTCCAACGGGGAACTAGCGTCGGTTCGGAGGAATATCCGCAACTTCCCGAACGCAAAGGACCCATCAATGACGATTCAGGCAAACCTCCCCACAACCTATGAAATCCTGGAAACCGCCCGCCGTCAGGTTCTCGAGGACGGCATCGGCCTGACCCAGGCGCAGCTCGAGGAAGTGCTCCGGCTCCCGGACGACGCCCTGCCCGCGACCCTGCAGCTGGCCCACGAAGTCCGGCTGAAGCACTGCGGCGAGGACGTCGAAGTCGAAGGCATCATCTCCATCAAGACCGGCGGCTGCCCTGAGGACTGCCACTTCTGCAGCCAGTCCGGACTGTTCGACTCCCCCGTCCGCGGCGTCTGGCTCGACATCCCCGAACTGGTCAAAGCCGCGAAGGAAACCGCCGCCACCGGCGCCACCGAGTTCTGCATCGTCGCCGCGGTCCGCGGCCCCGACATCAAGCTCATGAACCAGATCAAGTTCGCGATCGACCGCATCAACGAAGCCGTGGAGATCAACATCGCCTGCTCCCTGGGCATGCTCACCCAGCGCCAGGTGGACCAGCTCGCCGAATGGGGCGTGCACCGCTACAACCACAACCTCGAAACCGCCCGCAGCTACTTCCCCGACGTCGTCACCACGCACAGCTACGAAGAACGCCTGGAGACCTGCAACATGGTCAAGGCCGCCGGCATGGAACTGTGCTGCGGCGCCCTGATCGGGATGGGCGAATCCCTGGAGCAGCGCGCCGAACTCGCCGTCCAGCTCGCAGCCCTGGAACCGCACGAAGTCCCGCTGAACTTCCTCAACCCCCGTCCCGGCACCCCGCTGGAAAACCAGGGCATCATGGACGGCAAGGACGCCCTCCGCGCGATCGCCGCGTTCCGCCTGGCCATGCCCCGCACCGTGTTGCGCTACGCCGGCGGCCGGGAACTGACTTTGGGCGACCTCGGCACCCGCGAAGGCCTCATGGGCGGCATCAACGCCGTCATCGTCGGCAACTACCTCACCACCCTGGGCCGCCCGGCAACCGCCGACCTGAACCTGCTGGTCGAGCTGAACATGCCCATCAAGGAACTCCAGAAGACACTATGAGCCGGGCTTCGACGGGCTCAACCACCGGCGCTGTAGCGAGCTCAACCACCGACTCCACCGCTGAGTTCTGCGGGCACTGCGGTGAACCGTCCGACGGCGGCGCCAGCCCGACGTCGGACGTTCACCACCGCTGCGGCGAGCATCTCGCGATGGAGCCGCCGCGGTACTGCGCTGCCTGCCGGCGGCGCATGAAAGTCCAGGTCACACCAACAGGTTGGTCAGCGGAATGCTCCCGCCACGGGGTGCTTGCACCATGAGGCAGGATTCGGAACTGCCGGGCCTGATCCAGCGGGACCGCGCGCGGTTGTGGCACCCGTACGCACCGGCGTCCCCGGAGCTACCGCTCTGGGAGGTCGAGGGAGCCGACGGCGTCCGGCTGCAGCTGAGGGGCGAGGACGGCGCACGCCACGAGGTGGTTGATGCGATGTCCTCGTGGTGGTCGGTGATCCATGGCTACCGCCACCCGGTGCTGGACGCCGCCGCGCGGCGGCAGTTGGAGAGTTTCAGCCATGTGATGTTCGGCGGGCTCACGCATGCTCCGGCGGTGGAATTGGCCGAGCGGCTCGTGGGTATGGCCCCGATTGTGCCAGGGAGGCCGGGTTTGAAGCGTGTGTTCCTTGCGGACTCGGGCTCGGTAGCCGTTGAGGTGGCGCTGAAGCTGGCGGTGCAGTTCCAGACCGCGTCCGGGCACCCTCGGAGGCAGCGGTTCCTGAGCATCCGCGGCGGATACCACGGCGACACTTTCGCGGCGATGGGGGTCTGCGATCCCGTGGACGGCATGCACTCCGCGTTCCCGGGGCTGCTGGCCGGCAATGTCTTTGCGCCGCGTCCGCCGGCCGCTGCTTCCGCGACCCCGGAAACCGTGCAGGCGTGGGCATCCGACCTCGCGGACATCGCGGCTATGCATTCCGGGGAGCTGGCAGCGATCATCGTCGAACCGGTCCTGCAGGGTGCCGGCGGGATGCACGCCTACCCGGCCGCATGCCTGACAGTACTGCGGGAGGCGGCGGACCGGCACGGGCTGCTCCTCATCTTCGATGAGATCGCAACGGGCTTCGGGCGTACCGGGGAGCTATTCGCGGCCGATCATGCCGGCGTCGTGCCGGACATCATGTGCGTCGGCAAGGCCCTGACCGGCGGGTACCTGACGCTGGCCGCTATGCTCTGCACGGCAGACGTGGCCGAGACAGTCTCCAATGGCGAGGCCGGGGCGCTGCTGCACGGTCCCACCTTTATGGGGAACCCGCTGGCGTGTGCGGTGGCCAACGCCAGCCTCGGCATCATAGGCGACGGCGGCTGGCGGGCCGACGTCGCGCGGATCGGCGCCGGCCTCGAATCGGGGCTATCCTCCGCCCTGGAACTTGAGGCCGTGCGGGACGTCCGGACCATCGGCGCGGTAGGAGTCATCGAGCTGCACGACGCCGTCGACGTCACGGCGGTCACTGCCGCAGCCATCCGGCACGGAGTCTGGGTCCGGCCGTTCCGGAACCTCGTCTACACCATGCCCCCGTACGTCAGCACTGCAGCGGACATTGAGCAGATCTCTGCAGGCATGACGGCGGCCGTCACCGAAGTCCATGAGCGCATCCCGGCGCGGTCCGGAGGCCCGGCATGAGCACCTCGATGACACAGTGGCTCGAGCGGCAGGCAGCAGTCCGGGAGCGCCGGGGCCTGGTCCGCAGCCCGCTCCCCCGCACCGCGGACGAATCGTTCATCGATTTGGCCAGCAACGATTATCTGGGCCTCGCGGCGGACGCCCGGGTTGCCCAGGCTGCTGCGGCCGCCGCTTCGGTGTGGGGCGCGGGTGCCACGTCCTCGCGCCTGGTGGCCGGAACCACGCGGCTGCATCTGGACCTCGAGCAGGAACTCGCCATGCTGGCCGGGATGGAGACGGCGCTGGTGTTCTCCTCCGGCTATCTGGCCAACATCGGCGTGATCACGGCGCTCGGGGGCCCCGGGACCCTGATCGTCGCGGACGAGCACTGCCACGCCTCGCTGATCGACGGATTCAGGCTCAGCCGCTCCCGCACCGAATCGTTCACCCACAACAGCGTGGAGGAGGCCGGCCGGCTGCTTGCCGGCCGGCCGGAACCGCGCGCACTGATCGCCGTCGAATCCCTCTACAGCGTCCTGGGCGACGAAGCCCCGCTCGCCGCCCTGTTGGCCCTGGCCGAGGAACACGACGCCGTGCTGCTCATCGACGAAGCGCACAGCCTCGGCGTCACCGGCACCGGCACCTTCCAAGGCCGCGGCTCGGTGGCCGGGACAGACCTTGCCGGGCATCCGAACGTGATCGTGACGGCGACGCTGTCCAAGGCCCTGGGCAGCCAGGGCGGCGCGGTCCTGGGATCCCCCCTCCTGCGGGAACACCTCGTCAACCGGGCCCGGAGCTTCATCTTCGACACCGGTCTGGCGCCTGCCGCTGCCGCAGCGGCCCTCGCCGCACTGCGGATCATCCGGGAAGAGCCCTGGCGGGCGGGAGCCGTCCGTAGCAACGCTGCGGCGCTGGCCGTCGGGCTCGCCCCTACCCTTGCGGCCAGCGGCACTGCCGTCGACCGGGCCGCCGTCGAGCAATCAGCGGGGGCCGTCCAGTCCATTGCCATGCCGTCCGCCGAAGTAGCGCTGGTGGCTGCCGGTGCCGCACGTGCGGCCGGCGTCCGGGTTGGCTGCTTCCGCCCGCCGTCCGTTCCCGACGGAATTTCACGGCTGCGGCTCACCGCCCGCGCCACCCTTACACCCGAGGAAATCGAAGACAGCTGCGCAGTGCTGCGCGGCATTTTGGAGGAGCTTCCATGAACCTGCCCGGCATCATCCTGGTCACCGGAACGGATACCGGCGTCGGCAAAACGATGACGACGGCGGCCCTCGCCGCCATCCTCCACGGAACGGGGCACAGCGTCGCAGTGTACAAACCGTGCCAGTCAGGAGCCGCCGACGGCGATTCCGACGCGGCCGAAATTGTTCGGCTCGCCGGCGCCGTGACGGCAGAAACCGGAGTCGTCCTGCAGCAACCCCTGGCGCCCATCGCTGCGGCCGCCGTCGACCGAACAGCGCTCCCCAGCGTCGCTGCCCATGCCGAGAAGGTGCGCGCGCTGGCTGCGTCCCACGACCACGTCCTGGTTGAGGGCGCAGGCGGCCTGTTGGTGGAACTGGATTCCGACGGCGGCACCCTGGCGGATCTCGGATCGCTCCTGGCAGCCGCGTTCGTGCTCGTCGCGCGGCCTGCCCTCGGCACCCTGAACCACACGGCCCTGACCCTCGAGGCGCTGGACGCCCGGGACCTGCAGGTCCTTGGGGTGGTGCTCGGAAGCTGGCCGCCCATTCCGGATGTTGTGCACCACAGCAACCGGCAGGTGCTTGGATCGCTGCGGGCGCCCTTCCTCGGCGCCCTTCCTGAGCAGGCCTCGGGACTCTCCCCGGCTGATTTCCGCGCCGGCGCAGCTGCCTGGCTGAACGGCCTGCCCGCATGAACGCGGCGATGATGACCGTCGGAGCCACAGAGATGCTGGTGCCGCCGGGACCGGGACAGACTGCGGGCGCCGGCCAGGCGCGGTGCCCGTACCTCGTGGTGCGTGACCCGGACGCGGTCCGTGAGGTGCTGCACCGTCCTGCCGACTTCAGCCCCGGCAATGCCCTGGTCGCGGTCACGCCACTGGAAGGACCGGCCCTGCGAGTGCTGCAGCGCGTGGGCTTTGCGTTGCCGCCTGTGCTGGCGAGCAACGACACGGGCACGCACGCCGGGATCCGCAAGGTGGTGGCGGGCTATTTCACACCCGCTACAGTCGCCGCCATGGAGCCGCGGATACGGGAACTGGCCCGGGAAGCAGCAGGGAACGCCGCGGACCGGCTCGACTCTTCCGGCCACGTGGACCTGGTGCTGACGGTCGCGGCGTTTCCACCGGCAGTCGTGATGCTCGAACTCCTCGGACTGCCCGTCCGGGATCTTGCGGACCTCAAGCGGTGGGGCCTTGACTCCATGGAGCTGTTCTGGGGCTGGCCCGACGAGGACCGGCAACTCGAACTGGCCCACAGCGCCGCAGGTTTCTACGTCTGGCTGCGGAAGCTAGTTAAGGAATCCCTGGCGGCCCCCGGACGCAACCTGTTCAAATCCCTGGCCGACCACGGGCTGTCCACGCCGGAGATGTGTTCGCTGGGCTACTTCCTGCTGATCGCCGGACAGGAAACCACCACCCAGCTGATCAGCACCACCCTATTCCGGCTCCTCGAAGGGTCCGGCCCCGTCGGCTGGAACGAGGCCGCGACCGAAACAGGCTCCAGGACCATGGTCCGGCACGTACTCACCACCGAATCGTCCGTCCCCACCTGGCGCCGCGTGGCAGCCCACGACACCAACCTCGGTGACGCCCCGATCCCTGCCGGCGCCGAAATCCTCCTCGAACTGAGCGGCAACCCCATTACTTCACCGGACGGGAACGGACAATCATCGGCCTACGGCCTAGTGTTCGGCTCCGGCATCCACCGGTGCCTCGGGGCCAAGCTCGCGGAACTGGAGGCAGCAGTCACCATCCAGGAAACCGCTGCAGCACTGCCCGGAATCCGGCTGCGGGACCACAATCCAGAACGGATCCGGCTGCTGTCCTTCCAGGCCCCGCGTACAGTCAAGGTAACGGGCAGGCCACGTTGAGCCTCCCTAGGCTGTGATCCGGCCGGCGTATTCTGCAGTTCGGTGTGCCTCGATTGTTGACGGGTCGTCAATAGCGTCCCGGCTGTCATCCAGGTCGCGGCCGATCGTTTCCGGGGTGAAGAACGTGGCGACGATGCGGCCCGGCCCGGTTGCACGTGCATTGTGATGGAAATCGTGAACCCGGCGCCCCCTGACGCTGACCTGCCGGCGTAGCCCACGACGTCCACGCTGACGCCGTGGTTCACGCAGGAGGGCTTTCGCGCCATGGCTGTGGCCGCGCCTTCGACTGCGACCTTCACGGATGTCCTGCCACGCAAGGGCGTTCAGTTGCTGGCGGAAGACGGAAAGGTCTTCGCCGCAGGTAGCTTCGATCCTACCGGTGAGTATTCCGATCATTCCTTTCCCTCAGGAATAGATGGTGAAGCAGCAGCGGCGCCGCGGACCATGCGGCACCCGCTATGAGCAGCGCAAGGAACAAGCCCAGAACAAGAAGCGCCGTCACAGGTTCTGCCCCGACGCGGGCCGCAGGCGGACGCCGTCGCTGTTGCTGTACATCTGGCGGCCGAGGCCGGTGGAACTGACCACCCAGACGACGCCGGAGTCGGGGGTTTTGGCATCGATGCGGCCCACGTAGGAATGTCCTTCTGTCAGACCGACCTCAACCGTGCTTCCCACCGATATTGCCTTCCAGTCTTCCGCAGGAATACCGGGATCCGCTGTTTCATCCGGTATTCGGGGACGGCGGCCGCGGCGGTGGGAAGTGGACATCACCATGGTTATGCCACGCTCTCCAGCGCGCCGGCCCGCGACTGCACGCCGAAGTAGTCGCCCTTGAAGAAGAGCAACGGTTCCGCATCGGCCCGCGCGCTCAGGGCCCGGACCGCGGCGACCACAATGGTGTGGTCGCCGCCGTCGTACTCCGCGTGCAGTTCGCAGTCCACCCAGGCCAGGGCCTGGTCCAGCACCGGGTTGCCCAGAGGTGATGGGGAGTAGTCAACGCCGGCGAACTTGTCGGTCCCGGAACGGGCGAACTGGCCCGCCAGGTGCTGGTGTTCGGCCGGCAGGATGTTCACGGTGAACCGCTCTGCTTCCCGCAGCAGGGGCCACGTACTCGAGGTCCGTGCCGGGCTGAACGTCACGAGGGCCGGTTCCAGTGACAGGGACGAGAACGACTGGCAGGTGAATCCGGCCGGGCCGTCCTTGGTTGCGGCGGTGATCACCGTCAGGCCGGTCGCGAAATGGCCCAGGATGGTGCGGAGTCGGCGCGGGGTGAGGTCAGAATGTTCCGTCATGGCGGGTCCTTTCGAGCTTGTCCACCTAATCAATCACCCTGCTTACCGGTTCCCAATACCGGATGAAATGAACGGACGCGCGGGGAAACACGGGTTCACCCTCCGAAGCATGGCGTAAGAAAACCCGACGACAGCGCCCACAGGCCTGACGCCGACCTCATCTTCTGCCGGTCAGGCTCGCGTCCCTGGCAGGAAGGCAATGTCCGATTTCGTGCAGGCGTTCCTTGCTCGAAACCAAAATGCTCCTTAGTTGGCGTCTCGAGTGCGGTGCTCAGGCTTAACCGCAGTCGGCGTCGAGCACGAAGTCGTAGGCGACTTCGTTGCCGGTGCCGTCGGTGCGGTCGGTGCTGCGCAGTTAGCAAATCGCCTGATCCAGAGAGAACCACCATGACTGCCGCGGACCCCATCGACGGAGCAACCGCCAGACTGGCCGAAAGACTGCTGGGGATGCGCGCGAACCGGGAGGTCAACCCCCCTGACCCCAACCACTCAGTCCGGTGGAACCAACACGACTACCCCAGCCCGGTGGCACGGTGGAACTATCATCCCGAGTACGAGATCCACCTCATTCGGAAGGGCACCGGGAAATTCATCGTCGGAGACCACATCGGCACTTTTGAGGCCGGCCACGTATCCATCGTTGGTTCGGGCCTCCCCCACGACTGGGTCAGCGACCTTGAACCCGGCGAAGTACTGAAGAACCGGGACGCCGTCGTCCAGTTCGACGGCAAATGGGTCGAGCAGACCGCAGCCCTCGTCCCCGAGATGGCCGAGGTTAAGCCCCTGCTGGAACAGTCGGCACGCGGTATCGAATTCCTGGGCCGTTCAGCCGAGGCGGCAGCCGCCTCCATCGAGGCGATGGGCGCCACCACGGGGCTGGAGCGGCTCCAACACCTGTTTGAGCTCTTTGGGATCCTGGCCAGGGCGCCGCCGTGGTCGACATCATCCTGGAGTACGTGTTCAGCAACCACGCCGGCAATATCAGGATGTCCGTGGCCGCAGCCTTGGTGGGAATGGCGGAACCCACTTTCTCGAAGTACTTCAAGCGGGCCACCGGCCAGAACTTCAGCGACCTGGTCCGCAAACTCCGCCTGGCCCACGCCCGGCGTTTACTCGAGAGCAGTGACAAAGCCATTTCCGACATCTGCTACGAAGTCGGCTTCTCGAACCTGTCCAATTTCAACCGGCACTTCCTCAACGACACCGGCGAAACCCCCCGAAACTACCGCCAGCGGGCTCAGAACTGACATTCCAGGAAGTGCTCCGATTTCGCACGGTCCGGAAGCCGGGCACGTGCGGGCCACCTGGATCATTGGTATTGCTCCGGGGAGCCATGCGCCCAACACGGCCAGCGCACTGACCCAGGTTGTTGTCTGCCGTTTCAGGCCCGCAAGGACGGGATGACAGGTTTGTCCGCCTCCCTACGAAGACCCTACGCCGGCTTCTGAAGCCCGTCGATCTTACGTTCCAGTGCTGCCCGTTCGGCGGCATTCGTGCAAAGGCCGGCTGCCTCTTGCAGCGCCGATGTCGCCTCATCACGCCGGCCGAGCCTGCTCAGCAGCTCGCCCCTCACGGCCGGCAAGAGGTGCGAGCCGTTGAGTTCGCCGCGGGACGCGATCCCGTCAACCAGTTCCAGCCCTGTTGCCGGACCCGAGGCCATGGCCACCGCCACCGCGCGGTTCAGTTCGACAATTGGCGACGGCGACAACCGGCCCAGCGCCTCGTAGAGGATGACGATCCGCTGCCAGTCCGTTTCCGCAACCGACCGTGCCACGGCATGGCATTCGGCGATGGAAGCCTGCAGCCCGTAGGCTCCCAGCCCGCGGCCGGCCGCTGCCGCCGTCGAAAGCGCCGCGCGGCCGCGCCGAATCGCGGACTGGTCCCACCGCCGTCGGTCCTGGTCCTCCAGAAGGACTGGCCGTCCGGCCGAATCGAGCCTTGCCGGGAAACGCGCCGCAGTGAATTCCATCAGGGCCAGCAGGCCAAAGACCTCAGGTTCGGGGGCCAGCCGCACCAGCACACGGGCAAGACGGCGTGCTTCGCTGGCCAGGTCCGTTCGCATCCAGGAGTCGCCGCGGGACGCGAAGGAGCCTTCCGTGAAGATCAGGTAGACCACCTGGAGGACGGAGCCGAGCCTTTCCGGTCTCTCGTGCGGTTCAGGTACGGCGAAGGGAACGTGGGCGGCGGCCAGTGTCTTCTTGGCACGGGTGATGCGTGCCTGGATGGTGGGCACGGGGACCAGAAACGCCTTTGCGATCTCGTCGGTGCCCATGCCGCCCACAACGCGCAGCGTCAGCGCGATCCGCGCTTCCTTGGACAGCACCGGATGGCAGGAAATGAACATCAGGGCCAGCACGTCGTCGTCGATCGCGGCGGGATCGAACAGGGAATCCGCGCCCGGCGCCTCCTCGGCGAGGTCCGTGGCCAGGAGCGCGTACTTTTCGTCCCGGGCGGCACGGCGCCGGAACGTATCGATCGCACGACGCCGGCCGGTGGTCAGCAGCCAACCCACCGGTTCGGCGGGGACGCCGTTCACCGACCAGGAGACCAGGGCTTCGGCCAACGCTTCCTGTGCGAGGTCCTCGGCCAGCGGGAAATCGCCCGTATAGCGGGCAAGGGCGCCGACGATGCGGGCGGACTCAATGCGCCACACCGCTTCGACGGCGGCCCTTGCCTCGTTGCTGCTCACTGGCGGATCTAAGCCGGCCGGTTCAGAGCTGGCCGGTCTGCTCGCGCCAGGCGCGTTCCTTCTGGATCCATTCGTTTTCCTGCGGGAACTCGTCGATCGAAGGTACCCGGCGGATTTCCGTCTTGGTTCCAGCCGTCATGGGTGCCCGCTTGGCCCACTCGATGGCTTCCTGCTTCGAGGCGACATCCAAGATGTAGTAGCCGCCGAACAGCTCCTTGGTTTCGCCGTAAGGCCCGTCGGTGGCCACCGGGGTTTCGCCGGTGAAGTCCACTACGACGCCCTCTTTCGGATCGTCAAGGCCCTCGGCCGCCAGGAGGACTCCGGCGCGGATGAGTTCATCATTGAACTTACCCATGGTCTCGAGCATTTCGCTGAAGTCGGCCTTCTCAAGGTTGGCGTACGACTCGTCGGTTCCACGCATGATCAACATGTACTTTGCCATTTCAATCTCCTAGGTTTTGGAAGGTCGTTCTTCGACCTTCTCACCCACAGGTCGAACAGCGCGAGGGCCGATCGACACCGGCCTGAAAAATTCTTTGCCTACAGCAGCGTGGCCGGACGTCGAGGCACTTTTGCCCTGATCCGGGGTGAACGTCGGTGGTTGACCGTAAGATGTCGAAAGCGCATCGGGAGCGGCCGGCTGGTAAGGAAGCTACCCCTGGGGCCCGGCAGGGAAAGGAAGAGATGGATACCTCAAGCGACGTCCTTACTGGAACGGGGGTCAGCCCCGGGATTGTGTGCGGGACTGCACGGACAGTTCACAACATCGACGAGTTCTCCGCTGTGAGGGCCGGCGACGTCCTGGTCTGCCGCACCACTGATCCGGCCTGGACACCCCTCTTCGCGGTGGCCTCCGCAATCATCACGGAAACAGGGGGAATGCTTTCGCATGCGGCTATCGTTGCCCGCGAGTACGGTATCCCGGCCGTTCTGGGCGTAGCCGACGCCCTGACCCGCATCACGACCGGAACAACCCTTCTGGTGGACGGAACGTACGGAACCGTCCGCGAGAAACCTGCGCATACCGGATCAATTTCGTGATGGGCCCGCAGCAGCGATCCATGCTGCTGACGCTCCACGCCGTGAGGCTGCTCGGCTTCGCCGATACTGACCCGATTGCCGAACGGTTCGGGCAGGATCCGCCCGACGTCGAACGTTCCCTTATCGACGCAGGCGCCAACGGGTGGGCACTACGCTCCGCATTCGCGGGAACCCGGGGGTGGTCCCTTACTGTCGCCGGCAGGGCTGAAAATGAACGGCTGCTGGCAGTGGAGCTGAGGAGTGCGGGCGGCCACACAGCCGTCTCCGGCGTGCACTCGGACTTTGCCTCCCTGAACACAGTTGTTGTGGCGGCCTGCAGCAGGATCCAGCTGCAGTGGCTCGCAGACGGGCATCGACCAGACGGGATTGACGAGCAGACACGCCAAACCTTCGCTCAGGCACTGACGGCCCTGCGCGGCCTGGAAGCCCGTCTGACAGCCGTGCTGCCGCGGTTCACTGGCTACGCCAACCGCCTTGAGCTGGCCCTCACGAACGCTGTGACCGAGGCTGCCTGGCTCACCGCCACAGACCGGGACTCCTTCCACCGCATCTGGTTCGAGCTGCACGAAGACCTCATCGCCACCCTCGGCATCCAAAGATGAGCAATCTGTAGGACGGGTCCTGCAGATCGGCCCGGGACGTTCACCTCCTATAGTGATCAGGTGCGCCCCTCGATCGAAACCCAAACTGAGTTCCGCGCCGCCGGTATTGCATTAGAGCTTGCGGGCGGCCAAGGAACGGCCTGGCGAGTCGGCGATGTGACGCTGAAGCCCCTCGATGTGCTTCCGGAGGAGCTGCTTTGGCGGGACGAAGTCGCGCGTGAACACAGCGTTGGCGGCGATCTGCGCCTGAGCCTCCCGATCATGAGCACATCGGGGAAATTGATCGTTGACGGCTGGACAGCATTCCCGTATCTCGCCGGCGAACATCAGCCGGGCAGATGGTTGGAACTCGCGAAAATTGCCCGTGAGTTCGCCACAATTTTCGCCGAGGCAAAGCGGCCGCCCTTTATCGACATGCGAAATCACGCCTGGGCCAGGGCTGACCGCTTCGCTTGGGGCGAAGAAGCCGGTCCGCCGGTTGGCGCTCCCCACGTGGCAGATCTGGTGAGCGCCCGGCGGCAGGTCTTCGATCCCCCGGGCATCGTCCACGGCGACCTGACCGGAAACGTCTTATTCGATTGCGTGCTTCCACCCGCTGTGATCGATCTGACCGTCTATTGGCGGCCACCGGAGTACGCGGTGGCTGTGATCGCTGTTGACGCCGTCTGCTTCGAGGGTGCGCCGCTCTCTTTGTTCGAAAAGATCAGCCCGGCGCGATGCTTCCCGCAGTATCTCGTCAGGGCATTGCTGTTTCGTCTCGTGACCGACTATTTCAATGGCCGCCCAGTGACTGACTACGGTGCCTACGACAGTGCCGTAGCCCGCGTGCTTGAACTCGCCGAAGGCACGTGAGCCGCCCGGAGCAAAGAGTCGAATCCGGCTGAAGGAAAAACGTTACTGCTTTCCGTATTTACGGTGGACAGCCTGCTTGCTGACCCCGAGACACAGCGCGATCGCCTCCCAGGACAGGCCTGCCTGCCGGGCCTTGCGGACCAACGAAGCTTCGGCGCGTCCGACTTCCTTCTGCAGTTCCGCCACGGCGTACAGTGCTTCAGCGGGACCTTTCCCGTCCATCGATGCCACCAGCGTTTTCATCCGCTTCACCTCCATGCGTCAACATTAGTTGACGTCAAAGGTGCCGCCAACATGAGTTGACGAGCTAGGTGGCTCTGGTCAGCCTCATGTGAGCCCTGCTGCCACTCGCCGTGCCGGCCAGGAACTCCAGATCCTCCAGAGCCGACAACATTCGCCCGGACGCTGCGCGAAGCGACTCCGCTGTCTCGGTCTGATGCTCCTCCAACTCCCGGATGGCACTGGCCAGCATCCCGGCCGTTGCCGGAAGCGGCTGCGGTGCGGGGTGTGTGAGGTACTCGGCGAGCGATGAAAGGGCAGCCATCACCTTGACTTCCGCTTCACCGGCCGCGGCCCGGCCGTTCAACAGGGCCGTTCTGGCTTTCAGTACCCGCTGGATCAGCTCTGACGTGCGTTGGAGGTTTTCGCCCTCAACTTCTCCCATATAGACAAGCCTGTCCCCAAAGTCAGCCCCCACCTCTTGAGCCCTCACGAGCCAGCGCCGGTACCGGCGGCCCCGGATCCTGGCCGTCACCATCCCCGCCAACGCGAACGCCGGCGTCAGGCCAAATAGATACACGTAGAACGCCCACCCAGGCAAAGTGTCCAGCCATCCCGGCGAAAACTGCGCAGACAGGAAATAAACCACGACCAGCAAGGCCGCCATGGCCACCGCCGTCCTCGTTCCCCAGTTCCAACCATTTTCATCGGTTACCTGCTTGGTCACCCCGGCTGCTTCAGCGGCAGTGAGGCCGGCGTTAAGCATTGGGGCCACGGAAGTTTCGCTGATTGGTGCACCCGGGTTCAGCGCGGCGTAGACGATGACGGGAGGCAAGGCCTCCTCTGAATCCCTGGATGCCATATGAACCCTTACGTAGTCGGTGGTGCACGGACCCAGGGCACACTTCCACGGCCCCAAACGTGAACTGATGGCCCGAGTCTAGTGACAGACCAGGCCGTTTGGCCCGCAACCAATGGGCTCAATTCTTGTGTCACGGCGCGCGGACGTTAACGTCGTCAACTTATACAACAGAAGCGTCAAACATTCGCCTCTGCAACGAGCCGGGTGGCCCGCACAACAACGTCCTGCAGGGAAAAGGCCCGCCCACCGGGACCGAGGAGCTTACGGCTGTGCTCCCCTGCACTATCTATGCTCCAGACACCTGGGTCCAGGCACCCGGTGATGTCCGCGAGCGTGACGGTCGCCTCGGCGGGAGGGTGGTGTCCGTGTCCCGTGGAGGCGGGGTCATGCAGGTGCCCGATGATCAACAGCGCTCCCCCTGGGGCCACCCATTCCGAAATACGTTCGTAGAAGGCCAGTTGCGGCATGGCCGGGTGCGCGTAGTGGGTGGCCACGAGGTCGAACCGGCGTCCCGGTTCCCAAGAAGTGAGGTCCGCCTCGACCCAGGTCACCCTGTGGGACACGGACTCCCTTGCTGCGCGCTCGGTTGCTTGAGCGAGGGCTGTGGCGGAAATGTCGGCACCGGTGACATGCCAGCCGTGCGAGGCCAGCCATGTTGCTTCCGCACCCGTCCCACATCCGGCATCCAGCGCAGTGCCCGGCGCAAGTCCGTTCGTTTCACGGGTGAGATGCGGGTTCGGGGCGTTCACATTCTGCTCTGCCGGCGCAGCATCATGGGCCTGTTTCCAATGCCGTTCCCAGTAGTCCTTGTCGAATGCCTCTGCTGTCCCGGCCACGTCGAACCCCCTCCGTTCTGAAATTTGCCCGTCACTGTCGATGGTGCCGAACGGGCCGGCGGATGTGCAAGCACCGTTGCCGAATGGCAAAATGACGCCATGATCAACGACAACCACCACACACTCGACGCCGTCGGGCCGCGCCTCAAGCGCCTCCGACTCCGCCGGGACATCACGCTCGCGGACCTCGCCGAGCAGACAGGCATCTCCGCCAGCACGCTGTCCAGGCTCGAAGCCGGCCTGCGGCGTCCCACACTCGAGCAGCTGCTTCCCTTGGCCCGCGTGCACGGGGTCACCCTTGACGAACTCGTCGACGCGCCACCGACAGGCGACCCCCGCGTCAACTTGCGGCCCGTCGCCTGTGCAGACGGGTCGATGGTATTGCCCCTCACGCGCCGGCCAGGCGGAATTCAGGCCTACAAGTTCATCCTCCCCAGGGGTGTGGACGAACAGGAGCCGCAGCTGCGCACCCACGAAGGCTACGACTGGGCCTATGTCCTGAACGGCACCTTGCGCCTCGTTCTCGGTGAACACGACCTCATCCTCAAACCCGGCGAAGCTGCGGAGTTCGATACCCGCACCCCGCACTGGTTCGGCGCGACCAGTGCGGGTCCCGTCGAGTTCCTCAGCCTGATCGGCAAGGAGGGCCAACGCGCCCACGTCCGCGCAGCACCAAAACTGGATGAATAGGGTGCGGATACATCCGTTCCGAGAGGGCGGGGGCAGGGCGGTTCCGACGTACGCGGCGCTACGCGGCGCCCCCGAGTGAGGACAACGACGACGGCGAGGCCCGCCGCCGCGAGGAACGTCACGCCCCACGACACGACAGTCGCGTCAGGGTGCACGACCGACTGCCCGGCCAGGGCCTGCACACGAGTTAGCCGGTGGGGGCTGAACGCGCGTCGTATACGTTGGCTTGGTCGCGCACTTGGCGCACGTAGGAATCGGACTGGTTGTAGGAGAGGACGGCGTCCGTCCACCCCCGGTCAGTGGTGAGCTCCCGGCCGCCGGCGCACAGGTATGCGGCGGCGCTGAGTGCGGCGTCGTCGATGTTCAGCGGATCGGCTTCCCCGTCCCCGTTCCCGTCGCGCCCTGCCTGCTGCCAGGTCGAGGGAATGAACTGCATTGGTCCGACCGCGTGGTCCCAGACGGCGTCGCCGTCAAATGCACCGGAGTCCGTGTCAGCGATGGCCGCGAAACTGTCGCCGTTGAGGCTGGGCCCGATAATTGACCGGTTCGCCTGCCCGGCGGGAGTCAGGCTTCCGCCTCCGTGACTACCGTGGGCGGACTCGACGAAGCCGATGGCCGCCACAGTATTCCAGCCGATCCGGCACGTCGGCGCGTCGGCGTTGGCCCGTTCGGCTGCTGCCGTGTAGGCCTGGAGCGCCCTGGCAGGTATCCCCGTTTGCGCCGCAGACTGCTCCAGCCACTGGGCGTCGACCGGGCCCTCAGTGATGTCCACGGCAGGGGTGCTGATAGTGGACAGCATCGAGAGCTTGGCTCCTGATTGCGGCGGCGGGGACTGGCCCCAAGGCGCTGCCGCGCCGGACGGATGGAGCACCCAGAGGAGGAGACAGGTGACGACAGAGATGGTGAAAACGCAGAATACTGCGAGGCGTTTCAGGCGGAGCATGACATAGCCTCGTTTCTGGTCTGCTTGTCACCTCAATGCAATTTACATCATGACGCCGTTTCTGATTCCTCGCGTTCCAGGTCCTGGCTGAGTTCGGCTTGGAACGTCGCATAGCGGGCCAGATGCGCAGGGCGCCGGCGCAGCAGGAACCAGGCGACACCGAGCAGAAGGAACCACACCGGCGTCACCAGGAGCGCCAGCAGCGTATCCGGCTGCGTGGTCAGTGCCCACAGGACGAAGGCGAAGAAGGCGAAGACCACCCAAACCATGGGGATACCGCCGGGCATCCGGTACTTCGAGGCATCATGCAGGTGCGGGCGGCGCCGGCGGAAGGCCAGGTAGCTGGCCAGGATGATGGACCACACGAAAACGAAGCAGGCGGCGGACACTGTGGTGACCATGTCGAAGGCCTTGCCGATGTCCTGTCCCGCATACATCAGCACCACGCCGGAGAGCAGCAGGACGCAGGAAAGGAACAGGGCATTCTGCGGGACCTTGCGGCGGGACAGGCCGCTGAAGACCGACGGAGCGTCACCCTCCTGGGCCAGGCCGTACACCATGCGCGACGTGGAGTAGATCCCGGAGTTGGCCGAGGACATCGCCGAACTGAGCACCACCAGGTTCACCACGGTGGCCGCGGCGCCCAAGCCGGCCAGCGAGAACATGGCAATGAACGGGCTGTGGCCTGCCTGGAACTGGGTCCAGGGGGTGACTGACATCAGAATGATGAGGGCTCCGACGTAGAAGAGCAGCACGCGGATGGGGATGGAGTTGATGGCCTTGGGCAGGTTCTTCTCCGGGTCCTTGGCTTCCGCGGCCGTGGTGCCCACCAGTTCAATGCCAACAAAGGCGAAGACCGCGATCTGGAAACCGGCCACAAACCCCATGAACTCATTCGGGAAGAAGCCGCCATGGCTCCAGAGATTAGTGAACGAGGCAGGGCCGGCGTCGGACTGGAATCCGCTGAAAATCATAAACAGGCCCACCACGATCAGCGCCGCGATGGCGATGATCTTGATCAGCGCGAACCAGAACTCCGTCTCGCCGAACGCCTTCACCGTGGTGAGGTTCAGGAGCAGGAGGATGGCTATGGTGGCCAGTCCCGGGATCCACAGCGGCAGCGCCGGCCAGAGCTCCTTCGAGTAGCCGGCGATGGCAATGACGTCCGCAATTCCCGTGATCACCCAGCAGAACCAGTACGTCCAGCCGGTGAAGAACCCGGCCCAGGGACCCAGGAGGTCTGCGGCGAAATCACTGAAGGACTTGTAGTTCAGGTTGGACAGCAGGAGTTCGCCCATGGCCCGCATCACGAAGAACAGCATGAAGCCGATGATCATGTAGACGAAGATGACGGACGGGCCGGCCGCAGAAATGGTTTTGCCTGACCCCATGAAGAGGCCGGTGCCGATAGCGCCGCCGATGGCGATCAGCTGGATGTGCCGGTTGCTGAGCTGCCGCTCAAGGTGTGGCGTTTCCTGGGTGCTTAGGGTCTTAGTTGTCACGTGCTGCTCCTCGAATCAATGCTGTCTGGAGTGCTGTTAAGGTTGTCGCCTGATCCAGTCCGCCGGGAACTGACTCAAGGCTGTTGAAGCTGTAGAGATGGATGCCGGCGATGCTGCCTGGATGGCTTTTCAGCCCGGATACCAGGGATTGTGGCGAATAGCGGTCACCGCTGAGGAGCTTGCGGGCCAACGGGCCCTTGCGGCTCAGGAACTTCAAGGAACTTCCGACGCCGATCTGCGAGGCAAGGGAGACCAGCTTGGTCCGCGGGACGGACCCCGCCACCCCGGCCCAGACAGGCAGCCGGACGCCTTCCCGTCGCAGGAGCGCCGCGTAGTCATGGATCGCCGGCGCGGAGAAGCACATCTGCGTGACGACGTGCGAGGCCAGGTGCTGCTTGGCGAGCACGGCGTCGAGCAGGTCCACGGGGCCAACCAAGGGGTGGCCCTCCGGGTAACCGGCGATCCCTGCCCGGATCGTGCCTCCGGAGTGCTGCGCGATGTCTTCCAGCACGGGAAGGGCGGAATCGTACGGGCCGGCCGGCTGCTTCCGGTCTCCGCCGATCACGAACACCTCGCTGATGCCGGCAACAGTGCAGTCGCGCAGTATTCCGGTGAGCTCGGCCCGGTCGTGCAGGCTCCGTGCCGCGAGATGCGGGATGACGGAGTAGCCAAGCACGCCCAGCTGCACGGCGGCGCGCATGGTCCGCTCGATGCCGTGATGCGGCAGGCACGTGATGGTCAGGGCGGTGGTCAACGGCACTGCGGCCTGGATTTTTTCGACGATGCCTTCGGAAGGAATGATCTCAAGTCGTATGGGGAACATGTTTGATCCTGTTCAGTGTCAGACGCCGGAGTGCGCTGCGATCAGGGAGCTGGCTTCCTGGCGGGTGCTGCCTGAGCTTTCGATGTGTGCGAGTTCTGCGGGGATTTCCCAGCCCTTTTTGCGCATGGCGGTGGCCCAGAGGCGTCCGGCGCGGTAGGAGGACCGGACCAGCGGGCCGGACATGACGCCGAGGAAGCCGATTTCCTCG
>NZ_JAGGPO010000013.1:0-117585 GCF_018613775.1 Arthrobacter sp. ISL-69 | reverse complement strand
GGATCAGCACTGTAGATCCGGTCGTCGGAACCCACCGCGGACACGGTGCCCTGCGAAGCGGCCAGCACGGGTTCCGTGGACTCCTCGTCGAATCCGTTCACGGTCGACGGAGACAGGGCCCAGACCTTGCCCTTGGCTGCGTCGGTGACGGAAATGACCTCGGAACCGAAGCTCACATCCGCCGAACCCGGCAGTTTCTTATCCCCGCCCAGGCGCATGTTGGCCGGGGAAACCTGGTTCAGCGTGGACCCTGCCTTGTCGTCCACAAACACGTTCCCGGCATCCTGCAGCACATCAAATGTCGTACTCGCCGGCGTCACCGCACCGTCCAGGACCCGCGACGGGTAATTCAGCCGGCCCACGGCATTCCTGGACTTGGAGACGACCCAGACGCCGCCGTCGTTCAATTCCACCTCGGTGGTCTTGAACCCGGGATAGATCACCGCGCCGGCCACCAGCGCTGCAGCCGCCACTGCGAAAACACTGCCGCGGAGAATTCTGGCGCGCCGGCTGTCCCGCTTCGATCCTGAATCAGGCCGCACGGAACCACGTAGCCGTTTCATTACCAGTTTTTCCCCCACAAAAAATGCATTCCGGGCATGCCAGGACCCGCTGTGCGAAATAGCCGGATCAGTCCGACTATGTCATAAGACCATCAATTTTAGAAACACGCTCCGCGGTTCCCTGCGGCGGTTACACGTATCCGAGTGTCAATCCAGGATCAGGCCCCGGCCACTGCCGCGCTGCAGCAGGAAAGGGTGGATTTCCCCGAAGCCGCGGACCTCCTCGGCCTGCTGCGGCTCCAGCACAAACCGCTCGTCGTTTTCCAGTGCTGCGGCCGTCATCGAATCGACCAGGACGGTACCAGGATCTGCCAGCGACGTCAGGCGGGCGGCGAGGTTAACGGTGGGGCCGTAGATGTCGCCAAGGCGCGAGAGTATGCGGCCCCACACCATGGCAACCCTCGCTTGCGGAAGGATCTCATCCTCGGTGAAGGCATGTGACAGCGCGAGCGAAATTTCGGCGCCTGCCGCCGGAGTCTCGGCAATGTAAAGGACTTCGTCCCCCACCGTTTTCACCAGCCTGCCGCCACCGACCGAAATGATCTCGGCGCATTTGTTCTCAAAGCGCTGCACCAGCTGCGCGAGCGTCTTCTCGTTCATTCGCCGGGAAAGGCTCGTGTAGGAAACCAGGTCCGCAAAGCCCACCGCCCGCGCAAGGGGCAGCGGGGCGTCATCCTCGTCGCCTTCACGGCCCTCTTCACTGGCCTGCAGTCCGGCCTCTGCCCGTACGGCAAGACGCTGGACACCGGCGTTGAGCTGCCGTCGCCAGGAGTACGTCAGCATTTCCTCAAGGGCATCCACAAGCGACGGCAGCTGGTTGACCAGCATCTTGCGGGCCACAGCGTCCGGCACACCCTGCTGGTGGACCATATCCTCCACGAGGGCTTCTATCTGCCAAACCACCATGCGGTCAGTCATTTGCCCGATGGCACGGGTAACGGAAATGGCGGCCTCTTCGGTGAGCTTCCCCGTCCGGACGAGGTCCACAACAGTGGACAGTGCCGCCTGGTCACGTTCCGTGAAGGCGACGTCCTCATCGCCGAGGTTGGGAAACCCCAGGGCACGCCAAAGCTTGCGGGCGGACAGCAGGGACAGCCCGGCGCCGGCCGCCACCTCACGGCGGCGCAGCTTGCGTTCCCCGCCAAGGAGCCTGGCTTCGAGCGCCTTGGCTGCGAGCCGTTCGGCGGAGAGGGTTCCGGTGGGAGTAGCTTCGACGGACTCGGCGGAACGGCTTGCGTTTGCAGGATCATACGGCGCGGGGTCGTGGGGTATCGGGTGGTGCACTGCGGGCCGGGCATCGGCAGGGCGACCGGGCAGGGCTGCCCCGAGCACCGGCGCCCCCACTGAGACAGCATCGAGCGAGACCGAATCAACGGCGGCACGGTCCACCAGTCCCGGGGCCGGGTCCAACGAGACCTGTTCGAGGGTGGCCGTATCCAGGACAGCGGCTTCGAGCGTGGCGGATTCCACTACGGCGTCCGGCGGTGAAGGCAGCACAGACGGCTCCGCCTCGTTCACAGCCCCGGCATTCTCAGCGCTCATCTCTTCCACCTTCTCTCGTATCCCACGGCTCCCCCATATCCCACGGCCGGTACTGCGAGGCGTCCCCGGCGTTTCCCTGCGCCCGGTCGGCCTCAAAAATCACGCCGTCCGGCAGCTCATCGATCGCGTCGAGGACGAAGTTTCGAAACTTCGCAGCCTCCGGAACATCCGGGATCACGGCATCCACACCATGCCCGGTATCCAACGATATATTCCCGGAACGCAATATGCGTTGCCACAGCGACTGGCTAACCCCGACGTGACGCACCGATGCGAGGGAGATCTGCATGTCCCGCCTGCGCAACATGCCGTAACGGGCAACTATCCGCCTGCTGGTCAATACGTACTGGGTAGCGTGCCACCTCAGCAGGCGCGGCAGGCAATACCCCAACAGTATCCACGCAACTCCGGCGACGCACACTGCGACAAGCCAAAAGGTCCATTCCCTGGTAATCAGCGGCACCAGCTTGGCCGGTTCCCCTTTCACAATCCAGGCACACGCGAAGGCCCCCACAGCGGGCGCCACGATGAACAGCAACCCCGGAAAGGCCAGTTTCCGGGGCTGGGGCCGGGTGACAGTGATGACCTGTTCGCCCGGCAGAAGGTCTTTACGCATATCCGCTTTCCGCGGTTCCGGTCCCCGCGCCCGGAGCGCCCGGCGGCGTCCATGGCCGGAGGTGAACCACGTCACCGGCGGTCACCACATGCTCGTGCTTGCCCGCGTCGACCACCAGGAGGGAACCGTATTCGTCCAGGCGGGATGCGTGGCCAATGATTTCGTGGTCCCCCGGCAACTGCGCGCGGACCTGCTTGCCGAGGGTGGACATCACCGATTCAACCCTCTTGTGCAGCGACGGCCCGCCGGCCATCCCGGCGGCGGGGTCGCCGTCGGCATTGCAGAAGTTGCGGTACAGGGCGGCAAAACGCGAGAGGTAACTCTTGAGCAGTGTGGTCCGGTCGACGGTCCGGGCACTTTCCAGCAGCACGGACGTGGCCGTGGGAACAGGGAGCTCCGATGCGGTCAGTGTCACGTTGAGGCCGGTGCCAAGGATCACGGGCGGAACGGTTCCGTCCCCCATGGGGCCCAGCTGCGCCAAGATGCCCGCGATCTTCCGGCCCCGCACCATGACGTCGTTGGGCCATTTGATCTCGGCCGGGATTCCGGCCGTTTCCAGGAGTGCCTCGCGCAGGGCCAGGGCCGCGAGCAGCGAGAACCAGGAGTAACTGTGGGTGGGCAGCGGCCGTCCTTCCGAGTTGACCGGCCGGAGGACCACTGAGACAGACACGGAGCTCAGCGGCGGCGCCTCCCAGTGGCGGTCAAGCCGGCCGCGCGCTGCCGTCTGGTGCTCGGCCGTCAGCACGGAGAGGTCCGGCCAGGCGTGCGGGTCCACGGTCACCCCCTGCAGGAGGTCCGCATTGGTGGACCCTGTCGAGTCCACCACAATAAGCTGCGCGATCCCGTTGGCCGCCAGGAAATCCTCGCCACTCAACTCATTCCTGTTGAGTCCGACCCGGGCCGCGGCCTCCGACTGCGCCGCGGAGGGCAACTCCGGGTTACTCTCGGGAGAAGGCACGTTGCTCGGGTCCTGGCCGTCGGCAGGCTGTGGGGCGTCCATAGTTGAATCCTACCGAGTTGCCGCAGCTGCGGCGGCGGCCCACAGGGTTCTCAGAGGAAAATGTCAGGGACCAGCCGGCCCTCCGGCGCCCCGAGGCTGTACGGGGAGAAATCGGTCACGCCGGCCGCGGCGAGCACCTGTTCATCCGTGTAGAAATTGCCGCTCCGCGAGCCTCCGTCGCCCACTGCATTGCTGCGCGTCAGCACCGCATGGGCCGCATCCGCCACGATCTCCGGACCGCGTGCGGCCTTGACCATGTTCTCGCCTCCGGGCATGTTGCGGATGGCGGCGGTGTCGATCAGGGTGCAGGGCCACAGCGAGTTGACATCGATGCCGTCTTCCCTGAGTTCCTCGGCCAGTCCGAGCGTGGTGAGGCTCATTCCGTATTTGGCCATGGTGTAGGCAAGGTGCATTCCGGCCCACTTGGGATCCAGGTTCAAGGGCGGCGAAAGGGTCAGGATATTGGCGGACGATGAGCGGCGCAGGGCGGGCAGTGCGAGCTTGGACAGCAGGAAGGTGCCGCGGACATTGATGTCCTGCATCAGGTCATAGCGTTTCATGTCCACGGCATCGGTCTTGGAAAGGTCAATGGCCGAGGCGTTGTTGATCACAGCGTCAATGCCGCCGAATTGTTCGACGGCGGCGGCAACCGCACCGGCGACGTCGTCGTCATTGCGCACGTCCCCGACGATCGGAAGCGCCTGGCCGCCGGCCGCCTCCAACTGTTCGGCGGCGCTGTAAACCGTTCCTTCGAGTTTCGCGTGCGGCTGGCCGGTCTTGGCCATCAGCACGATGTTGGCGCCGTCGCGGGCGGCGCGGAGGGCAATGGCCAGACCGATACCGCGGCTGCCGCCGGACATCAGGATGGTGCGGCCATTAAGGGAACCGGCGGCCTTGTACGGCCCTGCGGCGGTGCCCGAAGCATCGTTGCTTGAAGTCATGAGGACACTCTAGCCGAACTATGTTACTGGTGGGTAACATAGCGGTCAGCGTCACTCAGAGGCAGAAAATTGTAGGGTTTCTACAGCGGTCCGGGCGAATAGCGTCACTAGACTAGCCAGCAGGGTCCTGTTTTTGTGCGGAAGCTACTTAAGCGCCGATGCACAACGGGACCAGCGACTATCAGCTACAGAGCCGGAGACACTTGATGAGCCACGATCTGACAACGACAGCGGGCAAGATTGCAGACTTCCGCGACCGCCAGGCTCGTGCCGAGCAGCCTTCCGGCCCGGAAGCAATCGAAAAGCAGCATGCACGCGGCAAAAACACTGCGCGTGAACGCATCGACCTCCTCTTGGACGAGGGCTCCTTCGTCGAGTTCGATGCCCTTGCGGTGCACCGTTCCACGGCCTTCGGCATGGAGAAGAAGAAGCCGCTCGGCGACGGGCTTGTCTCCGGCTACGGCACGGTGGACGGCCGCCCCGTGGCGGTCTACAGCCAGGACTTCTCCGTCTACGGCGGTTCGCTGAGCCAGGTCAACGGCGAGAAGATCGTCAAGGTCCAGGAGTTCGCGCTGCGCAACGGCTGCCCGGTGGTGGGCATCCTCGACGGCGGCGGTGCCCGCATCCAGGAGGGGGTCGCCTCCCTGGCAATGTTCGCGGACATCTTCCGCAACAACGTCCATGCTTCCGGCGTCGTCCCGCAGATTTCCCTCATCATGGGCCCCTCGGCCGGCGGCGCGGCCTACTCCCCCGCCCTGACCGACTACGTGGTCATGGTGGACAAGACCTCGCACATGTTCATCACCGGCCCTGACGTGATCAAGACCGTCACCGGCGAGGACGTTGACATGGAGACACTGGGCGGCGCCCGCCAGCACAACGCCACCACCGGAACGTCCACCTACCTGGCCTCGGACGAGGCGGACGCCGTCGAATTCGTCCGCGAGCTCCTGGACTTCCTGCCCTCCAACAACCTGGCCGAGGCCCCGGTCCTGGAGCACCAGCAGGAGCTGGAAGTCGACGACGACGACCTCAGCCTGGACGCGCTAATCCCGGATTCCGCCAACCAGCCCTACGACATGCGCACGGTCGTTGAGCAGATCGTGGACGACGGCCACTTCCTGGAAATGCAGGCCCTCTACGCGCCCAACGTGATGATCGGCTACGGCCGCATCGAAGGCCACACCGTGGGCATCGTGGCCAACCAGCCCATGCAGTTCGCGGGAACCCTGGACATCTCGGCCTCGGAAAAGGCCGCGCGCTTCGTGCGGCACTGCGATGCCTTCAACATCCCCATCATCACGCTCGTGGACGTCCCCGGCTTCCTGCCCGGCAAGGACCAGGAATTCCAGGGCATCATCCGCCGCGGCGCCAAGCTCCTCTACGCCTACGCCGAGGCCACCGTGCCAAAGCTCACCGTGATCACCCGCAAGGCCTACGGCGGGGCGTACATCGTGATGGGCTCCAAGAAGCTCGGCGCCGACCTGAACCTGGCCTGGCCCACGGCGCAGATTGGCGTGATGGGCGCACAGGGTGCCGTCAACATTCTGTACCGCCGCGAGCTCGCTGCCGTCGCTGAGGCCGGCGGGGACGTCGAGGCGAAACGCGCTGAGGTCATCCGGCAGTACGAGGAAGAGCTCCTGAACCCGTACCAGGCGGCCCAGCTTGGCTATGTGGACGCCGTGATTGCCCCGTCCGAAACCCGGGTGCAGATCATGAAGGGCCTGCGTGCCCTCCGGGACAAGCGCGCCAGCCTGCCCGCCAAGAAGCACGGAAACATCCCGCTGTGACGCCCGAAGTGGAGCCGGCCGCTAACCCGGCGGGGAACGAAGCCGCACCTGGCGAAACGACCGCCCAGGAGCCGCTGTTCTCCGTGGTCAAGGGCGAACCGACGGACGTGGAACTGGCGGCCCTGGCCGCCGTCGTACTGTCCCTTGGCACGTCTGTCGCAGAGGGAAAGTCGAAGCCCAGCGTCCGCCAGTGGGTCCGCCGGCAGCAGCTGCGGCTGGCCCCCACGCCGGGGCCGGGCGCCTGGAAGCGCAGCCGGGGCTAAGCCGGCGCCGGCCGCGGCCGCAACACCGCCGCGGAGGTCGGTCACTGACACTCCGAAAAGTTCAGTGAGTCTTTCATAACTGGGATTGCCCCGTTAGTCTCGTGGGGTGACTACCGAACCCGCAGCCTCCGCGCGCCCCCAAACAGCCATCGACGCCGTCGCCGACGCCTATACGGAAACCCTCATCAGGCTCGACCCGAGCCTCGCCACGACACTCGGCGTGCCGGGCAGCGAGACAGAATTCCAGGACTTCTCGCCGGCCGGGATAGCGGAGTTCGACGCCGCAGCGTGCGAAACCCTGGCGGCCCTGGACGGGCTGGAACCGGAAGACGACGTGGACGCCGTCACGCTGGACGCCATGCACGAACGGCTGGGACTGCAGCTGGAAATCCACGCATCCGGCTGGGACGCCGCCGCACTGAACAACATCGAATCGCCTGCGCAGAATATCCGCGCCATCTTTGACCTGATGCCCACCGATTCCGCGGAACACTGGGAGCACATCGCCGGCCGCGCCCACGCCGTCCCCGGAGCGATCGACGGCTACATCGAGTCGCTGCGGTCCGCCAGGGAGCAGGGGAAGGTCTCCGCTGAGCGGCAGGTGTCAATCGTCATCGAACAATGCACCAAGTACGCCGCCGAGGACGGCTTCTTCGCGAAGATGGCGGCCGGCGCAAAGACCAAGGAAGGTCCGCTTTCCGCGGACCTTCAGGCAAGGCTCGACGACGGCGCTGCCGCGGCCCGCGCGGCCTATGCGAAGCTGGCGGATTTCCTGTCCACTGAACTGCTCCCCGTGGCCCCGGCCAAGGATGCCGTGGGCCGGGACCGGTATGCGCTGGCATCGCGGGAATTCCTCGGCGCGACCGTGGACCTCGACGAGACCTACGCCTGGGGCGTCCAGGAACTTGAACGGCTCATTGCCGAACAGGAACGCGTGGCCGCCGAAATCCGCCCGGGCGCTTCGGTGGAGGAAGCCAAGAAGATCCTAAACAGCGATCCCACACGTCAGCTCGAGGGCACCGACGCCCTCAAGGTCTGGATGCAGGGCCTCTCGGACAGGGCCGTGGCGGATCTCGCCGGCGTGCACTTCGAGATTCCGGACATCATGAAGACCCTTGAATGCCTGATCGCCCCCACCGACGAGGGCGGCATCTACTACACCGGCCCCACCGATGACTTCAGCCGGCCGGGCCGCATGTGGTGGTCGGTCCCCGCCGGGGAGGATACCTTCACCACCTGGGCCGAGACCACCACGGTGTTCCACGAAGGAGTCCCCGGACACCACCTCCAGATCGCCACGGCCATCTACCGCCGCGAGCTGCTGAACAAGTGGCGCCGCAACGTTTGTTGGACGTCGGGACACGGCGAAGGCTGGGCACTCTACGCCGAGAAACTGATGCAGGAGCTGGGCTACCTACAGGACCCGGGCGACCACATGGGCATGCTGGACATGCAGCGCATGCGTGCCGCGCGTGTGGTGTTCGACATCGGCGTACACCTGGAGCTGGAGGTTCCGGAACGCTGGGGCAGCGGAACTTGGACGCCGGACAAGGGCTACGGCTTCCTGAAGGAGAACCTCGCCATCAGCGAGGGCCAGTTGAACTTCGAGTTCGCCCGCTACCTGGGCTGGCCGGGCCAGGCACCGTCCTACAAGGTGGGCCAGCGCCTGTGGGAGCAGATCCGTGCCGAACTCGAAGCACGCCCCGGCTTCGACCTTAAGGAATTCCACACCAAGGCCCTGAACATCGGCTCGGTTGGCCTCGACACCCTCAAGCGCGCACTGCTGGGGTAGGGGGCCCGCCCACGGGGGCGAGAGATGTTTGCCACATGGTTGCGGGGAATAACTTCACAAAAAGTGCCTAAGTACGCCGTTTTTTGGGGGCGCCCATCGCTGGTGACGCTTTTATTCCCGTAACATTTCTCAACGTGCGTTCGTGGTGGTATGAAACCTGCGCCTAGCGTGTTCGGGTGAGCACTCAAACCAGCACCCCCTCCCCCACAGGAAACACCGGCTTCCGGCTGCCCAAATGGGCCGGTTCGTTCGGCTTCCAGATCATCGCGGCCCTGATCGTGGGCCTTGGCCTTGGCCTGTTGGCCAAGTACACGGGCAGCACCAAGGCGAGCCCCAATGCCCTCGGCGCCACCCTGCAGACCATCGGCTCGAGCTACGTCTCCCTGCTGCAGACCGCCGTGGTCCCGCTCATCTTCACCGCCGTCGTCAGTTCCATCTCGAACCTCCGGCAGGTATCCAACGCCGCGAAGCTGGCGTGGAACACGCTGCTCTGGTTCGCCATCACGTCGCTGATCGCCGTGCTGATCGGCATCGGCCTGGGCGTGCTGCTGCAGCCCGGCGCCAGCACCGGCATCACCCAGGAAGCCAAATACGCGGGCAAATCCGGTGACTGGTGGGCTTTCCTCATCGGCCTCTTCCCTAAGAACTTCCTGGGCCTGGGCGCCAGCACCACCGTCACCGATGGTGCGGCCACCACCGCCGTCAGCTTCAACGTCCTGCAGATCCTGGTGATCGCGATCGCCGTCGGTGTGGCCGCCCTGAAGGTGGGCAAGGCCGCCGAGCCGTTGCTGAACCTCAACGCCTCAGCCCTGGCTGTCATCCAGAAGGTCCTGTGGTGGATCATCCGGATCGCGCCGCTGGGCACGGTAGGCCTCATCGGCAACGCCGTAGCCGTGTACGGCTGGGACACCATCGGTTCGCTGGGCAAGTTCACGTTCGCCATCTACGTCGGCCTGGCCCTGGTCCTGTTTGTGGTCTACCCGGTCCTGGTCCGCACCCACGGGCTCTCCGTCAAGCAGTATTTCTCCGGCGTCTGGCCCGCCGTGCAGCTGGCCTTCGTCTCCCGCTCCTCCGTGGGCACGCTGCCGCTGACCCAGCGGGTGACCGAACGCAGCCTGGGCGTCCCCCGCGCCTACGCTTCCTTCGCCGTGCCGCTGGGCGCCACCACCAAGATGGACGGCTGCGCCGCGATCTACCCCGCCATCTCCGCGATCTTCGTGGCACAGTTCTTCGGCATCCAGCTCGACTTCAGCCAGTACCTGCTGATCGCCGTCGTCTCGGTACTGGGCTCCGCCGCGACCGCCGGAACCACAGGCGCCGTCGTGATGCTGACCCTGACCCTCTCCACGCTGGGACTGCCGCTGGCCGGCGTCGGACTCCTGCTGGCGATCGACCCGATCCTCGACATGGGCCGCACAGCGGTCAACGTTGCCGGACAGGCGCTCGTGCCCACAATCGTCGCAAAGCGCCAGGGCATCCTGGACGAGGCGCTGTACAACGCCCCGCGCAACGGTGATCCTTTCGTGGACGATGACGCAGACGCAGCAGCGGGTTCAGCTGCCGATCCGACGGCGGCCGCTTCCGCCGAGGACCGCGCGCTGGCAGGCGCGAAAGCCTAGTATCCGGCGTCGTCAATACGCAGAAGTCCCCCGGGAATCTCCCGGGGGACTTCTGCGTATTGGCGTCGTCGCCGATCTCAGCAGGAGCCCGCCGGCACCCGCGAGGACGGACTGGCCTAGCGGCCTCTGCCGCCGATCACGCCCTGCTCAACGGCCTTGGTGACAGCGTCCGCTTCGGCCTGCGTGAGTTTGCCGTCGGCCACCGCCTTGTCCAGCCGGGTCTTCAGGGCGGCTGCGCGTTCTGACTGGGCCTCGTTGCGCAATTCGTCAAGGGCGGCAGTGACCTTGGCCTCGTCTATGCCCAGGGACTCGGCGAGGGATTTAGCCAGCGCGGCTTCCGTGGCGGCCCGGTCCGGCTTCGTGCCCTCGGCAGGACGCGCGGATGGCTTGTTTGCTTCACGGAATACCTTCAGCGCGTCAGTGACCTTTGCTTCGTCGACACCGAGCTTGGCGGCGAGCTCCGATGCCCGCACACCTCCTTCGTGCCCGTGCCGGCCACCCTTGTGGCCGCGGTTGTGGCCGTCAGTGCCGGCGTCAGCCGATGCGCTGGCTGACGGTGTGGGCGTCGGCGTAGTGGCGGCCGACGCAATTCCGCTGACACCAATCCCGGCCCCCACAACCAGGGCCGCAGCGCCCAGGCCGAGGCCTAACTTCTTTCTGCTAGACATGGCACGTCTCCTCGATCTGCCGCAGGAACACGGCTGCTTCCGGTGGTAGTTACAGTTCACCTACCTTCCCTAAGGGTGCGGCATCCGGATAAGGATGAGCTGTCACCAAGCTGTTAGGAAGCTGTGAATCCGGCTTCGTCAGAAACTTGCACAGAGTGTAAATATGCACGTAGTGTAAGCGCATGCCCACCGCCCACACCGGCAGTACCATCCCTGACCCGCCCGCGCCCTCGCGTCGGGAACTCAACAAGGCTGCGACCCGCCAGGCCATCACCGACGCCTCCCTGCGGCTCCTGCGCAGCAAGGGACCGGGGAACTTCACCGTGGAGGACATCGCCGATGCCGCAGCAATCTCCCGCCGCACCTTCTTCAACTATTTCGGCAGCACGGAGGCGGCGCTGGCCTCCATCACCCACGGATTCCTGGACAACGCCCTGGCGCAGTTCCGGCTAAGGCCCTCCGACGAGCCCATCCTCGAATCGGCGCGCGCCGCACTGGTGCAGCTGGCTGACCCCATGACGGTGGCCCCCATGGCCGAGCTGTACAGCCTCTCGCAGTCGAATCCGCAGCTGAACCGCTCCGAACTCGAAGCCTGGGACCACTGCACCGGGCAGATCATCGAAGCAGCCCGGGAGCGCTTCGCCGGGACCCCCGGCGCGGAACTCGACGAGCTCTACCTGCACGCACTGGCCGGTTCCGTGATCTCCTGCGGCAAGGCCGCCATGGACGTCTGGTTCGCCCGGTGCGGCACCGACCTTTCGGCCAAGTCGCTGTCAATACTCCGTCAACTCCTGATCGACGCCATGGGCCTCCTCGGCTCGGGCTTCATGCCCACCGCCACCCCCTCCACAGATCGGCACTGACATGGCCCTCTTCCTCTACCGGCTCGGCAAGTTCTCATACCGCCGCCGCTGGCTGGTCATTTCCCTCTGGCTTGCCGTGCTTGTGGCCGTGGGCGGATCTGCCGCTGCCTTCCATGGCACTATGTCCAACAACTTCCAGATCCCCGGTACCGAAACCCAGCAGATGGCGGACAAGCTCAAGAAAGAGCTCCCCAACGCCTCCGGCGGCTCGGCGACCATTGTCTTCGAGGCCCGGGATGGCCAGTTCAGCCAGGCCGGCAAGGATGCGGTATCCGCCGCACTGACCAAGCTCAAGACCCTTCCCGATGTCCAGGGCACAGTGGATCCGTTCGCGACGCAGGCGCAGCTCGACAAGGCAGCAGCCGACCTAGCGGACGGCGAGCACCAGGCCGCAGCGGGCCAGGCCCGGCTGGACCAGGCCGCCGCCGAGCTGGCTGCGGGAAAGGCGCAGCTTGAGGCCGCAGAACAGCAGATGACCGCCGCCGGCATGCCCGCCGCCGCGATCGAGGCGCAGCTCGGGCAGCAGAAGGCAGCCCTCACGGAAGGCCAGGCAAAGCTTGACGCCGGCACCAAAGAGCTGGAGGGGGGCGCCGCGAAGCTTGCGGCCGGCAAACGCCAGCTGGAGGCATCGCAGGGAATGCGCTTCGTGTCGGAGGACGGCAAGGCCGCCATCGCCCAGGTGCAGTTCAAGACCTCCATCAACGGGCTGACCCCGGAGGCACGGCAGCAGGTCCAGGACATCGCCCGGGAAACCTCCTCAGCCGGCGTCACGGCCCTGGCCAGCAAGGACATCACCGAAGACATCACCGAGCTCTTCGGCATTTCGGAGATCCTCGGCATCGCCATCGCCGCCCTGGTGCTCATCGTGATGCTGGGTACCCTGATCGCCGCAGGGCTTCCGCTACTGATGGCCGTGGTGGGCGTGGCTGTTGGGGTGGGCGCCACGTTCGCCCTCAGCGGCGCCGTGGACATGAGTTCCATCTCCCCCATGCTGGCGCTCATGCTCGGCCTCGCGGTGGGCATCGACTACTCACTGTTCATCGTCAACCGGCACCGCAACCAGCTGCTGACCGGCATGGACCCTGAGGAGTCCGTGGCCCTGGCCACCGGAACCTCGGGCAACGCCGTGATGTTCGCAGGGCTGACCGTCATCATCGCACTGGCCGCCCTAGTGGTTCCGGGGCTGCCGTTCCTGGCCGTCATGGGCCTGTCCGCGGCCGCAACGGTGGCGGTCGCCGTCGTCGTGGCCCTGACCCTCACTCCGGCGGTACTCTCTCTGGTTGGCCGGAAACTGATCTCCAAGCGGGCGTGGGCAAAGGCCGAGCGGCACAATGCCGCCCCCGGCCACGAGACCGAGGACCGGGCACGGGAAGAACACCGCAGCAGCCACGGCTGGGGCGGCCTGGTCACCCGGCACCCGGTGATGGCACTGCTGGCCGGGGTGGCACTGCTGGGCATCCTGGCGCTGCCCGCCAGCCAGCTCCGCCTGGCGCTTCCCGACGGCGGTTCGGAACCGGTGGAGTCCCAGGCCTTCAAGGCCTACGACGTCACCGGCCGCAGCTTCGGCGCAGGCATGACGGGCCCCATCGTGGTGGTGGGCGACTTCCCGGCCGGACTCACCGAAGAGGAAGCCCGGGCCAAACAGTTCGACGTGGCGGACATCCTCCGCGGCGTGGACAACGTCACCGCCGCGGTGCCGGTTGCCCTCAGCGAGGACCGCCGCACTGCAGTGTTTCAGGTGATTCCGAAGGACGGCCCGGCAAGCGCCAGCACCGTTCAGGTGGTCTCGGAACTGCGGGCCAGGAACGCCGAAATCCGGGACACCACGGGCGTCGGCATCGGCCTTACCGGCCAGACGGCGGGCAACGTGGACGTCTCCACCAAACTCGGTGATGCCCTGCCTCCGTACCTGGCCATCGTGGTGGGACTGTCCCTGATCCTGCTGCTGCTGGTTTTCCGCTCCATTGTGGTGCCGCTGCTCGCCACCGGAGGCTTCCTGCTGTCCCTCGCCGCGGCCTTCGGCGCCGTGGTGGCCGTCTACCAGTGGGGCTGGCTGGGGACGGTATTCGGCGTCGAGAATCCGGGCGCAGTACTGAGCTTCCTGCCCATCATCCTGATCGGCGTGCTGTTCGGACTGGCCATGGACTACCAGGTGTTCATCACCTCCGGCATGCGCGAATCGTTCATGCACGGGGAATCGGCGAAGCACGCCGTCCGGAGCGGGTTCAGCCATGCCTCCGCAGTGGTGACCGCGGCCGCCATCATCATGGTCAGCGTGTTCGCCGGCTTCATCTTCTCGCACCTGAACATGGTCCGGCCGCTCGGCTTCGCCATGGCCTTCGGTGTGCTGGTGGACGCCTTTGTGGTGCGCATGACGATCGTCCCGGCTGTCATGTACCTGCTCGGTGGAAAGGCCTGGTGGCTGCCGCGCTGGCTGGACCGCATCCTGCCCGACGTGGACGTGGAAGGCGCGAAGCTCCGCAAGGATGCGCCGGCCGCGGTCTCCCCCGCCGGGGCAGAACCGGAAGAGGTCGGCGCACGCTGACAGAACTCCTCGACTTCACTGCGAGACGCCCGCCGATCACTCGATCGGCGGGCGTTCCGCTTTCTGCGGTCCGTGCCTGGCTACGCAGCGAACGGAGCGTCACGCCTCGACCGGAGGGCACGCCGGTGAATCTTGGCGTGGTGGCGGATCTCTTTCCGGTGGCCGGACTCTGTGGCCGGGCTACCGCGTTGAGTCCCGGGCAGCGGTGGCGCGGTGGATTGGTAGCTGTGGCCGGTGGGGGTTGTCAGTCGGATGGCATGTCTGGTCCCGCCGGGGGCGTTCGGTCCGGTGGACCGGTGTGCTTTCCAGCCCGGCGTTTCCTTGGTGTGGTTGCAGGCTTCGCAGAGCCCGGCGCCGTTGGCCTGCGTCGTAGCGCCGCCGACGTGCCAGGGAACGATGTGGTCCAGGTGGCGGATGGGTGCGTCGCAGTAGGGAGTGCGGCAGGTGTTGTCGCGTGCCTCGATGAAGCGGCGGAGCCCCGCAGGGAAATGCCGGGCGCGGGAATCCATCGCCACCAACTCGCCCGTGGCGGGGGCGGTGTACAGACGGCGGATCCACGTCTTGAAAGCCTTGTCGCCGGCTGGGCCGGATGGGAACGCGCCGGCTACGGAAGCACCAGGACCGGAAGTTGAGGGCACCGATCCACCCCGGCCAATGATCTCGCGTGCCCAACCGCCGGGAATCACGCCATAACCAGGGAGACGTGCCGGTTCGCCGTCGCCTTGGAAGAGGGTCCTGTCGGTCATGACTAGCTGGATTTCGATACCGGCGATCCCGCCCGGCGTCCCGGTGACGCGTTCAACCAGGTCATCGGCCATGATCTGGCCCCGGGACCGGGGATCCCCGCCGGCGCGGAGAGAGTCCGCGTTCCGGACAAGAGCGGCCTGAACGGCGACACCGGCCGAGACGGGCAACAGGGCGGTCAGGTAGCACATGGTGTCCGGAGCGGGACGGAGGCTGACGTGCCTCGCCGTGGCGGCCTGGGCGGCGCGTTGGGTAACGGAGCGCGGGTCGCGGCTATAGGCAGCGGTACGGGCGGCGGCCACCAGTGCCCGGTCACCTACACCGGCCAGCGTCCCCGCGTCGGGCGCGAGTTCCTCATCGACACCACACCGGTCCGCCGCGGACAGGCACGCCGTTTCGCGCACCAGCAAGGTGGCCCGCCACTCATTCAGCTGACCAGTCTCCAAGGCAGCGAGCGTGTGCGGCATCTCCGTCACTAAAGCCTTGGCCAGGCCCAACAACCGGCTTCCCTTGGCCGGGGATTCGCGACGGGCGAGGGCGATCTGTGCTCCGACGCCGACTCCGAGCTGGTCAGTGGGGATCCCGGCGTCGGACTGCTGCCGGCGCTGCAGCTGATCAAATGCGACAGACAGCCGGGCCTGACGGGCAGCCAAGGCAGACTTTTTGTCTTCCAGTGTCCGGATCTCGTCAATCAGGCGGGCGCCGTCCTGCTCAGACATGTCTCCGCACACGGCTCCTCCGCGCAACACTAAGGCTGCATTCTCCCTGGCCGGCCCCTGGCCGCAACTGCAAATGCAACCGCACCCCGCTGCGGCCGGAGCTGCTTCGGACCCCCAATTACCGTCCATAGCTCAAGTGTCCCTCTGGGCTCTGACATTAATGGCCCTGACATTAGCTGCCAGGAGACAAATCACGGCCTGCCGAAGCCGGACAGCCGCTTGGGATGCCAGCGGGGAGGTTCCCACCCCGGACGTGGCTATGGGCGCATGGCTCAGGACAGCTGCCACTTCGAGACGCGTCCTGACAGTGCTCACTGCAGAGCTCAGCTCGCCCAACCGCCGGTTGTATTCGATCAGCCCGGGAATATCCGGGGGCAAAGTGAATTCCTGAAGCAAACAGTCGAGCATCGCGTTCAGACTGTGGAGGTCGTACTCATCGCGTCCGGCCATTGCTGCGGCCCCTTCCGGTCCGTGGTTTCCCGTCCATGAACCCACTATCCCGCCCACCTCCGACAATAAGAGGTGAGCGACAAAGCCCGGGCGACCAGACCCAGCGACAATGAGACTCAGGGGGAACTAGGCTGGAGCGGTGACCCGCCTCATCCTTGCCTCCCAGTCCCCCGCCCGCACCAAACTCCTGAGCCACGCCGGCATCCGGCACGAGATCCTGGTCTCCGACGTGGACGAAGACGCCGTCCAGGCCCGCTACGGCGTGACGGATCCGCACGACACCGCCCTGCTGCTGGCGCGCGCCAAGGCGGAAGCCGTTGCCTCGCTGCCGGACGCGGAGGGCGCCCTGGTGCTCGGCTGCGATTCCGTCTTCGAGTTCGACGGCGAGGCGCACGGCAAGCCGTACACGGCCGAGGTCGCAAGGGAACGGATGCTGCGGATGAGCGGCAGCATGGGCGTGCTGCACACCGGCCACTGGCTGGTGGACTGCCGCGACACCGACCCCGACTGGTCGGAGAACAGCGGCGGCGAACGCGCCGGTTCCGGCGCGACGCTGGGCGCAGTGACCTCCGCCGAGGTCCATTTCATGGAGATGAGCGGCGAGGAGGTCGAGGCCTACATCGCCACGGGTGAGCCGCTCCAGTGCGCCGGCTCCTTCACGATCGACGGCTACGGCGGGGCCTTCATCCGGAAGGTCGACGGCGACCCCCACACCGTCGTCGGGCTCTCCATATCCACCCTCCGCGGCCTGCTGGGCCAGGCGCAGGTGGGCATCACGGAGCTGTGGACCGGCGGGGCCGTTGACCCCGCTGAAGTCCGAGCTGAGTGAGCCAATTCGCAGCTCTTTGTAGCTTCCCTACAAAGGTTGGAAGCTTTACGCGCGGAATCCGCAAGTAATATCGGCGGAACCCTCAAAATCGCGCTAGGCTCCCTGAAGGAAAGAAGGAGACGCCTTGTCAGCAAATTCGGAGCAGTCCGCAAGTCCAGAGCAGTCCGCAAGTCCAGAGCAGTCCGCCGCCCCAAGCCACGCAGGTGCCGCCCTGACGAGCTCCAAGCGGCTGAGCAAAGTCCTGATCGCCAACCGCGGTGAAATCGCCGTGCGCATCATCCGCGCCGCCCGCGACGAAGGCATCACCTCGGTGGCGGTCTACGCCGACCCGGACCGCGATGCCCTGCACGTGCGCCTGGCGGACGAGGCTTACGCCCTGGGCGGGAACACCGCCGCCGAGTCGTACCTGGTCATGGAAAAGCTGATCGAGGTGGCCCACCAGTGCGGCGCCGACGCCATCCACCCCGGCTACGGCTTCCTGGCCGAGAACGCCCAGTTCGCAGCCATGGTCATCGGGGCCGGCATCACCTGGATCGGGCCCTCCCCTGAGGCCATCTCCGCCCTTGGCGACAAGGTCCAGGCCCGCCACATCGCGGAGAAGGTGGGCGCACCGCAGGTCCCCGGCACCGCCGATCCGGTGGAGTCCGCCGAAGAGATCCTCGAATTCGTGGACAAGTTCGGCCTGCCGGTGGCCATCAAGGCTGCCTTCGGCGGTGGCGGCCGCGGCATCAAGGTGGCCCGCACGCGTGGGGAAATCCCGGAGCTCTTCGAATCCGCCGTCCGCGAGGCTGTCGCTGCCTTTGGGCGCGGCGAATGCTTCATCGAGCGCTTCCTGGACGCGCCCCGGCACGTCGAAACCCAGTGCCTTGCTGACGCCTACGGGAACGTCGTTGTGGTTTCCACCCGCGACTGCTCCCTGCAGCGGCGTAACCAGAAGCTCGTGGAGGAGGCGCCGGCACCGTTCCTCACCGAAGAGCAGAACCGCCGCCTCTACGAGTCCTCCAAGGCCATCCTCAAGGAGGCCGGCTACCTCGGCGCCGGAACGTGCGAATTCCTAGTGGGCCAGGACGGCACCATCTCCTTCCTCGAGGTCAACACCCGCCTCCAGGTGGAGCACTGCGTCTCCGAAGAAGTCACCGGAATCGACCTCGTCCGCGAACAGTTCCGGCTGGCCCGCGGCGAGAAGCTGGGCTACGACGACCCCGAGGTGCGCGGACACTCGATCGAGTTCCGTATCACCGGCGAGGACCCGGGCCGCAACTTCATGCCCGCTCCCGGCACCATCACCACCCTGAAGAACCCCACCGGCCCCGGCATCAGGATCGACTCCGGCGTGGAGCAGGGCGATGTCATCAGCGGCAACTTCGACTCAATGCTCTCCAAGCTGATCGTCACCGGCGCCACCCGCGCCCAGGCACTGCAGCGTTCCCGCCGGGCCCTGGAGGAAATGGTGGTGGAGGGCATCCCCACCGTCATCCCCTTCGACCTCGCCGTTGTCACCAACCCCGACTTTGCCCCGGCAGAGGGCCCGTTCAAGGTCCACACCCGCTGGATCGAGACGGCGTTCGTCAACGACATTCCCGCCTGGACCCCGACCGGCACCGACGTTGAAGCGTCCGACGCCGGCGATCGCCAGCGCGTCGTCGTCGAGGTGGGCGGCAAACGCCTGGAGGTCGTGCTGCCCGCGTCTCTCGGCTCGTTCAGCACCGGCGGCGGTCCCGCCAAGCCGGCCAAGGCCAAAAAGCGCTCACGTTCCGGCGGCGCGGCTGCAGCTGCCGGCGGCAACGCGCTCACGTCCCCCATGCAGGGCACCATCGTGAAGGTGGCCGTCGCCGAAGGCGACGTGGTTGCCGAAGGTGATCTCGTCGTCGTGCTCGAAGCGATGAAGATGGAGCAGCCGCTCACGGCGCACCGGGCGGGCACCATCACGGGCCTGGCCGCCGTCGCCGGCGAGACGGTGTCCGCCGGTGCCGTGATCGCAACGATCGAAGACTGAACCCGGCGGTTTCGTCCACCGCTACACAGCAATGCCCGCCGCCCCCGGCGCGCCCATGGCGCACGGGGGCGGCTCCATGCAGACTTAGCGTGTGAAGCCATTTCTACTGCTTGCATCGCGCGCCGAAGACAAGGCTGCCGAGGAAGAATACGAGGCCTACCTGCGCTATGGCGGACTCGAACCCGCACAGCTGCGGCGAATCCGGATGGAAGCCGGGCCCCTGCCCGAGTTGGACCTCTCCGACTACTCGGGGGTGATCGTGGGCGGCAGCCCCTTCACCTCCAGCGACCCGGCGGATCACAAAAGCGCAGCCCAGCACCGGGTGGAGCGTGAGTTGTCCCTGCTGCTGGACCGCATCGTGCCGGCGGATTTCCCCTTCCTCGGGGCCTGTTACGGGGTCGGCACGCTGGGCCTGCACCAGGGCGCGGTCATCGACCGGACCTATGGCGAGGGCCTGGGCGGCGCCACCATCAAGCTGACCGCCGAAGGGCTGCAGGATCCCCTCCTGCGCGGGTTGCCGGAGAGCTTCACGGCCTTCACCGGCCACAAGGAAGCCTGCACCGTCCTCCCCTCGCACGCCGTGGTCCTGGCCAGCTCCGCGGCCTGCCCGGTCCACATGTTCCGGATCAGGACCAACCTGTACGCCACGCAGTTCCACCCGGAGCTCGATGCGGACGGACTGGTCACCAGGATCGACATCTACCGCCATGCAGGCTACTTCCCGCCGGAATCGGCCGAAATCCTGATGGAGAACGCCCGGCAGTTCACCGCGACGGAACCCATGAAGATCCTGGGCAACTTCGTGGAGCGCTACGCGCGGTAGCGGCGGGATACAACAAATGCCCGGCACCCCGCGAAGGGGTACCGGGCATTGTTGTGAAGGGCGAAGGCCGGGTCAGGCCACGTTGTTCTCGTAGTCCAGGTCCCGGGTTTCCTTGCTCAGGAACAGCGCCACCAGGGTGAGGACCGCCATGGCGGTCAGGTAGATACCGACCAGGACGGGGCTGCCGTCAGCCTGTTCCCAGAGCGCGACGGCGATGAACGGCGCCACAGCCGCGCCCAGGATGCTGGAGACGTTGTAGCTGACAGCAGAGCCGGTGTACCTGACGTTGGTCGGGAACAGTTCCGGCAGCAGCGCACCCATCGGCCCGAACGTGAGCCCCATCAGGGAGAACCCGATGATGAGGAGCGCCATGGTGCCGATGAACCCGCCGCCAAACAGCGGCACGAACAGCAGCCCGAACACGAAGATTCCGCCGGTCACGACCAGCAGCATCTTGCGGCGGCCGTACTTCTCGGCCAGCGGACCGGAGACCAGGGTGAAGATGCCGAAGAACACGACGCCGGCAATCAGCATCCAGAGGAAGTCGTTGCGGGTGAAACCCAGTCCGGGAACGAACGCCGCGGCGGCTGCCTCGGTCATTGGCTTGCCGGCCTTCTCCGCAGCGGCCTTGGCGGCGTCCAGCGACGCGGGCCGGGTGCCGTAGGTCAGCGTGAACGTGGTCATCAGGTAGAAGAGCACGTAGGTGGCGAGCATGATGAACGTGCCCAGGATGAGCTGCCGCCAGCTCGACTTGAAGACCCGGGCAACCGGCAGCTTGGCCACCTCGTTGGATTCGAGCACCTTGGTGAAGGCCGGCGTTTCAATGAGCTTCAGGCGGACGTAAAGGCCGATGATCACCATAACGGCGCTCAGCAGGAACGGAACACGCCAGCCCCAGGCCTCGAAGGCTGCCGGGGTAAGTACGTAGCTGGCCACCAGGAAGATCACGTTGGCGATGATGAAGCCGATGGGCGCACCGAGCTGCGGGAACGTCCCGTAGACCGCCCGCTTGTTGGCGGGTGCGTTCTCCGTGGCCAGGAGGGCAGCTCCGCTCCACTCGCCGCCGAGCGCGAGGCCCTGGGCGAAGCGCATGACCACCAGGAGTGCCGGAGCCCAGAAGCCCCAGCCCGGGACCAGCGCGGTGGGAAGGCAGCCGATCAGGAACGTGGCAATGCCCATGGTCAGCAGCGAGGCCACGAGGGTGCCCTTACGGCCGAACTTGTCCCCGAAGTGGCCGAAAACGAT
The DNA here is from genome assembly GCF_018613775.1 of Arthrobacter sp. ISL-69. Classification (NCBI taxonomy): domain Bacteria; kingdom Bacillati; phylum Actinomycetota; class Actinomycetes; order Micrococcales; family Micrococcaceae; genus Arthrobacter; species Arthrobacter sp. ISL-69. The sequence goes on along the minus strand of NZ_JAGGPO010000013.1, from coordinate 96,577 downwards.
GGACCCCAGCGGACGGGCGATGAACGCGACGCCAAACACTGCGAAGGAGCTCAGCAGCTGGATGGTTTCATTCTGTCCCGGGAAGAACAACCGGGGGAACACCAGCACGGCGGCCGTGGCGTAGACGTAGAAGTCGTAGAACTCCACGGTGGTGCCGATCAGGCTGGCGACGATCACGCGCCCGCGCGAGTTAACCTGCTTGGCTGACCCCGGCTGCGGCGAAGTGGCAGTGGATGACATGTAGTAACACTTTCGTGAGAACCGGGCGTTCATCCCCAAAAGGCTGCCCGGCTAAGGGATACATAGGTCTCAATAATAGTTCCTGTAGTCCATCGACTGGACAAATGGTCCATCATGCGGACTTCTGAAATTGTCTCACTAACGGCGCCTCACGCCGTCACAAAGGCCACGATAGGCAAACTTCACAGCACGTTAACAAACGGCGACGCTTCACGAAACGAGCCGTCTCTACCTTGGAAGGACAACAAACCCCCAAAGGAGGTACACCGTGACTGTTGACCGCAACGCAGATGCCGGCGCCGGCAATTCCCCTGAGACTGGCTCCGAGCCGTGGCACGGAAGTGTTGCCACTTCATCCAGCGCGCAGCCCGGCACTACCCGCACCGCTGACGCCCCCGCCCTTGAAGTCCGCCCCGGCCGCTGGATCGCCAACTGGGATGCCGAGAACAAGGAGCAGTGGGAATCCCAGGGCCGGTCCATCGCCCGGCGCAACCTGAACTGGTCCATCTTCGCCGAATTCCTCGGCTTTGTCGTCTGGCAGCTGTGGTCCATCGTGGTGGTCCAGCTCCCCGCAGCAGGCTTCACGCTCTCCACCTCGGAAATCTTCTGGCTGATCTCCATGCCCAGCCTGGTGGGTGCCACACTCCGCATCCCCTACACGTTCATGGTCCCGAAGTTCGGCGGCCGCAACTGGACCATCGTCTCGGCCCTGCTTCTCCTTATCCCCTCCATCGGCCTGGGTCTCTGTGTCTCCAACCCGGAAACCCCGTTCGGTGTCATGCTGCTGGTGGCAGCACTTGCAGGCTTCGGTGGCGGCAACTTTGCCAGCTCCATGGCCAACATCACGTTCTTCTACCCGGCCCGTGAAAAGGGCTGGGCCCTGGGCCTGAACGCCGCCGGCGGCAACATGGGTGCCGCCGTCGCACAGCTCGCTGTCCCGATTGTGATCACGCTCCTCGCCGTCGGCACCATCAACCTGCCCCTGGCCGGCTGGATGTGGGTCCCCTTCATCCTGATCGCCGCCTTCGGCGCCTACAAGTACATGGACAACCTCACCAGCGCCAAGGGTGACGTGGCAGGCTCGATCGCCGCGCTCAAGGAACCGCACCTGTGGATCATGGCACTGCTGTACATCGGCACCTTCGGTTCCTTCATTGGCTTCGCCGGTGTATTCCCCAAGCTCATCAAGGACTACTTCCCGGCTTTCTCCTCCATCGGAGTGGGCACCGTGGCACTGTCCCTGGCGTTCCTCGGCCCGCTGGTCGGCTCGCTGACCCGCCCCTACGGCGGACGCATGGCGGACCGGATGGGCGGCGCCCGGATGACCGTTGCCGCTTTCGCCTCCATGGCAGTCATTACGCTCACCATGATCTGGACCCTGCCGCTGAAGAACTTCTGGCTCTTCCTGGTCCTGTTCCTGATGCTCTTCACCGCCAGCGGCTTCGGAAACGGCGCCACCTACCGGATGATCCCGGTCATCTTCGCCACCTCCAGCCGGGCAGCACGCAACGGCGCCAGCACGGTGGCAACCCAGCGCCTGGCTTCCTCGGCCCTCGGCCTGATCTCGGCAATCGGCGCCTACGGCGGGTTCGTTATCCCGCAGGTGCTGAACGCCTCCAACACCGCCAGCGGATCCTACACCCCCGCTTTCTACGGCTTCGTCGGGGCATACGTCCTGATGCTGGTGGTCTGCTGGGCCTGCTACATCCGCAACGCCAACCGAAATGCGATGGGACACGTCTAACATGACCAAAAGCGCCGATACGCACTGCCCCTACTGCGCCTTGCAGTGCGCCATGACGCTGAAGTCCCCAGCGGCTCTGACCCCGGCTGTCCAGCCGGGGTCAGACCCCGTGCCGGCTCCACCCGCTCCGAACGTTCCCGCTGCAGCCGTTGATGCCGGCGGCGCGGCGGCTGCGCCCGTCCTGGAAGTTTCCGGACGCGACTTCCCCACCAACCGCGGCGGCCTGTGCCGCAAGGGCTGGACCTCTGCCTCGCTGCTGAGCCACCCCGGACGCGTCACCGAGCCCATGCTGAAGGGCTCCGACGGCGTCCACCGCCCCGTCAGCTGGGATGATGCCCTGAAGCTCATCACGGCTGCGGTCAAGGACACCCGCGCCCGCTACGGCGCGGACGCCGTCGGTGTATTCGGCGGCGGCGGCCTGACCAACGAGAAGGCCTACCAGCTGGGCAAGTTCGCCCGCCTGGCCCTGGGCACGTCCCGGATCGACTACAACGGCCGGTTCTGCATGTCCTCCGCAGCCGCCGCAGGGATGCGGGCCTTCGGGGTTGACCGCGGCCTCCCGTTCCCGCTCGAAGACCTCGACGGCGCCAGCACCATCCTGATGCTCGGCTCCAACGTCGCCGAGACAATGCCGCCCTTCGTGCAGCACCTGCAGGGAGCGCGCGACGCCGGCGGGCTGATTGTGGTGGACCCCCGCCGTTCCGCCACGGCTGCGTTCACGTCCGACGGCGGCGGCCTGCACCTCCAGCCCCTGCCGGGCACCGACCTCACCCTCCTCCTGGGCCTGTCCCACGTGGTCATCCACGAGGGCCTGGCAGACACCGAATTCATCCAGGCGCGCACCAGCGGCTTCGAAGCCCTGGCCCGCAGCGTCAACGCGTTCTGGCCGGAACGCGTCCAGTCCCTCACCGGTGTACCCGCGGACCTGATCCGCGAGACGGCCCGCCGGCTTGCCCACGGCGCCGCCAAGGGCGGGAGCTACATCCTGACGGGCCGCGGCGTGGAGCAGCACGTGGACGGAACGGACACCGCCACCGCCGCCATCAACCTGAGCCTGCTGCTCGGGCTGCCCGGTTCCGCCCGCAGCGGCTACGGCACGCTGACCGGCCAGGGCAACGGCCAGGGCGGCCGTGAGCACGGCCAGAAGGCCGACCAGCTCCCCGGCTACCGCAAGATCACCGACCCCGCCGCCCGCGCTCACATGGCGAAGGTGTGGGGCGTGCCGGAATCCCTGATTCCCGGCCCCGGCCTCCCCGCCGTCCAGCTGTTGAAGTCCCTCGGACAGCCCGACGGCGTCCGCTGCCTCTTCGTGCACGCTTCGAACATCGCGGTGGCCTCCCCCGATGCCAACGCCGTAATTGACGGGCTCCGCAGCCTGGACTTCCTGGTGGTCTGCGACTTCTTCGTCTCCGAGACAGCGGCCGAAGCCGACCTCATCCTGCCGGTTCTCCAATGGGCCGAAGAGGAAGGCACGCTGACCAACCTCGAGGGACGTGTCCTCCGCCGCCGCCGCGCACTGCAGCCGCCGGCGGGCGCCCGCAGCGAACTCTGGATCATGGCGCGGCTCGCCGAGGCGCTCGAGGCTCCGTCCACCTACAGCGAGGATCCCGAGACGGTCTTCGAGGAACTGCGCTTGGCTTCCGCCGGCGGCCTCGCTGACTACTCCGGCATCAGCTACGCCATGCTGGACCGCGGCGAAGCGGCGTACTGGCCGTACCCCGTGGGCAGCAGCGGCACGCCGCGGCTGTTCCTCGACGGCTTCGCCCACGCCGACGGCAAGGCGGTCATGACCCCGGTGGCGCCGCGCCGCCGTCGTGCTCCCGCAGAGAATCCGGACCCGGGCGCCAAGACCATGACACTCATCACCGGCCGCCTGCTGGAGCACTACCAGTCCGGGGCGCAGACCCGCCGCGTGTCCGAGCTGCTGGCTTCCCAGCCGGAGGCGAAGATGCAGATCCACCCTGCGGCCGCGGCGTCCATGGGCATCACCGATGGTTCTTTCGTTTCAGTGGCCAATGAGCGCGGCGAGGTGGTGTGCCGTGCCGAACTCAGCACGGCGATCCGGCCCGAGACGGTCTTCCTGCCGTTCCACTTCCCGGAGCTCGAGAGCGCCAACCGCCTGACGGAGGCCGCCACCGACCCCATTTCCGGGATGCCCGAGTTCAAATTCAACAAGGTGTGGGTCCGCGTGGCTGCCAACGGACTCCAGCACAGCGTTCTTCAGACATCGGAGGCCTCATGAGTGAGCAGATTGTAATTGTCGGCTTTGGTCCGGTCGCCGCGCGGCTGATCGATGAGCTGCTGCCGGCAGTGCGCAGCGGGCTCGCCCACCTGACAGTCATCGGCGAGGAGCCCGACGCCGCGTACAACCGCGTCCTGGTTGCCGACCTCGGCGTGGGGCGGACGACGGCTTCAGCGCTGGCACTGTCCGACGCCGCCGCGCTGATCGCCGACGGCGTGGACGTCCGGCTCGGCGTCCGTGTCCGACGGGTGGACCGGGCCCGCCAGCAGGTAGTCCTCACCGACGGCACGAAGCCGCACTACGACCGGCTGGTGTTCGCCACCGGTTCCCGTCCGGTGATCCCCAACCTGACCGGCCTCAACCCGGACCCGGCCCACCCCGTACTGCCCGCCGGCGTGACCGCATTGCGCGACCTGCGCGACGCCGAGGTCCTCCGCCAGGCCGTCTCCGGCGGCAAGCGCGTCGTGGTGCTGGGCGGCGGCGTCCTTGGACTCGAGACGGCCCTGGCGGCCGCCGAGGAAGGCGCCACGGTGACCGTGGTCCACAACGGCCCGCATCCGCTGGGCCGGAACATCGACCGCGGCGGCGGCGCGGTGCTCGCCGCCAGCTTGCGCAACTGCGGCGTCCGGATGGCCGGCAACGCCCGCTCCACCGGGGTCGAACACAACGCTCCCGACGGCGGCTTCTCCGCATTGCTGCTGGATGACGGTTCGGCGATCGACGGCGACCTGCTGGTGCTGTCCTGCGGCGTCCGTCCGCGCGTGGAGCTCGCCGAAGGCTGCGGGCTGTCCACCGCCACCGGCATCCTGGTGGACCACAAGCTGCGTGCCCACCACGAGCCGCACATCTTCGCGATCGGCGACTGCGCCGAAGTCCGCTGCCCCGATCCTTCCTGCAGCGACTGCCGGGCCGCACGCGGTCCGTCCGGCCTGGTGGGTCCGGGCTGGCGCCAGGCGGAGTGGTTGGCAGAGTACCTGACGCTCCTCGCCGAGGGATCCGTTGAGGGCTCCGGCGACGGTTCGCCCACCGGCGATTCGGTGGACGCGGCCGAGTCCCTGCCCGAGCTGCCCATGGAGAAGCCGGGCGTCGTTGTCCTCAAGGCCCGCGGCATGAACATGGCAGTGGCCGGAGACAACGCCGCGGAACCCTGGGATGAGGAAGTACTGACCGCCGGTGCCGTGAACGGGCGCCCGCGGCTGCAGATTGCGCAGTGGGCCGATCCGGAACACGGCCGCTACGTCAAGATGACCACGCGCGGCGGCGTGCTGGAAGGCCTCGTGGCCGTTGGCATGCCGCGCACGGCGGCGGAGCTGGTCTCCCTGTTCGAGCGCGGCGACGAGCTCCCCGCCGACAGGTCGCTGCTGCTGCGCCTGGACGGACCGGACCAGCTGGCTGCCGCCGGCAACAGCGACCCTGAGCGCACCGTTTGCCGGTGCGCCGGCGTCTCCGGCACCAAGATCCAGGACGCCGTTGTTGACGGGTGCTCCACGGTGGCTGAGGTTTCCGGTGCCACCCGCGCGGGCACCGGCTGCGGCGGCTGCCACTCGGACATCAAGGACATCATCGAAAAACACTTCCAGGCGGCAGCAGCCGCCTGACACGATGTGACGCCGGGCCCGGGCGAGTCGGTCCCGGGTCTGGCGCTTAGTCGGTCCCGGGCCTGCTCATGGGCGGGTGGATGTGGCGTTCCGTCGCCGTGAAAAGCGCTGCGGGCGCCCCTGTTGCGGCTTTGGACTTCCGCCCGGTGTCGTGAAGGTGGGGCAGCATCTTGCGGGTGAAATTTCCCGCCGCGAGGGGCGTGTTCCAGGTGGCCTCATAGACGGTGCGAAGCTGTGTCATGGTGAACTCTTCCGGCACCAGCCGGGCGGCGACGGTGGTGTATTCCAGCTTCCCGGAAAGCCGTTCCAGGCCGTCGCGGAGGATTGAGGCGTGGTCGAACGCCATCGGGCTTTCCAGCACCTTATGGACGGGATGCCACTCCGCGGCCGCCGCGTCGGAACCGGCGTACAGTGCCGGCAGGGCCTGGCCGTCGGTGGCCAGCAAGGCCAGGTGGGCCACGGAGACCACCCGCATCCGGGGATCGCGGTCCGGGTCGCTGTAGGTGGCCAGCTGCTCAACGTGCACGGGCAGCCGGCCGAGGTCCAAGCCCGTTTCCTCTGCCAGTTCACGGAAGGCTGCCTGCTCTGCCGACTCCCGGACGCCGACGAACCCGCCGGGCAGCGCGAGGCCGCCCCTAAACGGGTGGACACCGCGGCGGACCAGAACCGAGTGCAGCACTCCCCCTGCCACTGCAAGAACCACCAGGTCCACGGTGAGGGCAACGGAAGGGTAATCCTTTGGCGTGTAGGCGTTGAGGAATTCCTGCTCGCCGTTGGGTGTCCTGTTCATACCGCTGCGCCTTCCAGGACGGTGCGGGTGGCCCACGGCGGCGAGGTGAAAACGTGCTGCCGGGCCAGGATTGCGTCGATGACGTCAACCGCCGTACGCATCCGCCGATCGGGATCACCGGTGACCAGGATCCAGGAGTGCCCCTCCTCGGTGAGGGTCTCCTTGAACCATTCGGTCATTTCGGCCCGGCGGTGTTCGCCTTCCCGCCAACCGTCGTCTTCGAATGCAACGCCTTCGTGATCAGTGACCAGGTACAGGTCGCGACGGGGCAGGCTCGCAGCGGCAGCAAAGGAGCCATAGCTGCGTTCGCCCAGGTAGAAGCGTTCCCAGAGTGTGGTGGCAAGGGCATCGGTGTCGGCAATGACCAACGGACAGGCGTCGGCGGCCGCGTTCTCCATCCCGTTCTGCCGGCTGCCGATGAGCCCGAAGTCGGCGGCGGTCCAGACCATTTCCGCCAGCACGGCGTCCGGCTTGTCCGCGCGCAGGGCATCGAACTTCTGGTACGTGTACTGCCGGCCGAATTCGGGCACATCGGCCATGAGCGGGAACCGCGGCCGGTAGTAGTCGGTAAGTGCCGTTGCCAGGGTTGTTGTGCCCGTTGATTCGGCACCGACGACGATGATGCGGGTGCACATCTGCTGCCGGGCAGGGGCGATGATGTTGGGCCACGCAACCCTGAGGTCGTCACGGCACTGCGTCCCGCTGACCGGGTACGCGGACCGTGCCGGGTCCACGAGGACGTGTTCAGCATCGAAGGCGGCAGCGAGGCGGGATCCGTAGGCCTCGGAGCTGAAGACCGCGTCAATGGCGGCGACGCCGTGGGTCTTCAGGGCAAGGCGCATCAGCTCGCTTTGGGCTTTCCAGATCTCGTCGGACCCGTAGTCCTCCGGGCAATCGTTGCGCATGCCGATAACCTGCACGCCGGCGTGGCCGGAGAATTCTTCCGCCAGCCACCGCGTCCGCTCCGCGACGTCCACGGACTCAAACCGGCTGCCCAGGACCAGGACCGAAACCTGCTCCGCCTGCGCTGCGGCCGTCGCGATGAGGTGGGCGTGTCCGGCATGGGGCGGGTAGAACTTACCGATGACCATGGCGTTCTTGTACATGTCAGGCTCCTGCGGTGACGGTCGCCGGGAAGGCATCGGGCGCTTCGGCTGTTCGGGTGCGCTTCCAGTCGATGAGCCCGTAGACGCAAAGGAACAGGAATCCAAGGTACAGGATGGCGGTCAGCGTCAGCCCGCGGCTGAAGTACAGCGGGATGGAGACCACATCGATGAGGATCCAGACGTACCAGTGCTGGAAAATCTTCGTGGCCTGGCCGTAGGTTGCCACCAGGGAGGCAGTCAGGACGAAGGCGTCCGGCCAGGGCACCTGGGAGTCGGTGCCGTGGGTCAGGACCATGGCGATGAGGGCTGTGCCGGCGGCCGTAGCGCCGAGGCCAATGACGGTCTCCTTCCGCGAGGCGTCCCGGATGGGAAGGTCGTTCTTACCCACGGTCCCGGCGTTACCGCGCGCCCAGTTGTACCAGCCGTACAAAGCGACGGCGGCGAAGATCAGCTGGAGGACTGTTTCGCCGTAGAGACCTGCGCCAAGGAACAGAACGATGAAACAGATGTTGTTCAGGATGCCGAGGGGCCAGTTCCACAGTTTTTGCCGGGCGACTCCGTAGACGCATGCCGCGCCGGTCACAAAGCCGATGACCTCGATCCAGCTGACCGGGGTGTCGAAGAGTGCGAAGGCTGGGGAGGTCATCCAGGCGATCAGGTGGTTCATGGCGCTTCCCGTCTTTATTATCAAACTGACAATAACCAAGCTAGCACCATTTTTATCAATCTGACAATAACTGCTTCTGGTACCTCCGGGGGACTTTTGCCCCTTGCCCCTCCCACGGGGCGAGGGTGTCATGGAAGCTACGGTCGGTGAAGACGGAGGAGGGTTGGCATGTTTGCCGTCACGATCTTCTTGGCCGCGGCCGCACTCATCCTGGCTGCCGGGGCCATGGGCATCGTCTCACTGCGGCAGCCGGACCGCTCCGTGCGGGCGCGCGCCCTCGTCTGGACGGCAGCCGCGATCATGGCGGCCTTCACGGTCCTCGCCGGCCTGTTCATCAGCGGCTACGCCCTGGCTGATCCCGGCGGCCTGGAGGGGGTCATGCTGATCGTGTCCTGGGCCGTTCCGATGGCCGCACTTGCCGCGCTTGCGTGGCTTCGTCCCGCATGGGCCGCACCTGCGTTGACCGTGCTGACGGCATTGCTGATCGTGGCGTGCATCTGGTTCGCCGTCGATTCGGCGTCGTGGCGTGCGTTTGAGAACTCAAACGGCCCTGTCCGGGCAGTGGCAGTCCTGGTCCTTGCCTTCCCGGCAGCCGTGCTGGGCCTGAAAAGGACACCAGCCGCGGGCTGGCTGCTGCTGGCCCTCGGCCTGGGACCTGTCGCGTTGTCAGCGCTGGGGAGCCTCGCCGGAGTGGTAGCCCTCTCAGCCATCAGCGTGGTTCCGCTGGTCACGGGCCTGCTGTTCCTCGTAGCCGCCCGGATGGGCAGTTGGCAACCCCGCGGCGACCGAAACCTACATGTGGACGTGCAGGCGCCTGGCCGCTTCGGAGATGGAGCCGCTGAGTGACGGGTACACCGTAAAGGTGCTGGCGACGTCGTCGACGTGAAGCTTCTGGGTGACTGCGATGGAAATCGCGAAAATCAGTTCGGAGGCGTTTGGGCCCACCACAACGCCGCCGATCACGGTGCCGGAACCCTTCCGGGCGAAGATCTTGACGAACCCGTCACGGTGGTTGCGCATCTTGGCGCGGGCGTTGCTGCGCAGCGACAGCTTCACCACGTCGCCCTGGTATTTGCCGGACTCGATCTCCGCCTCGGACACGCCCACGGACGCGATCTCCGGCGATGTGAAGATGTTGGAGGCCACCTGGTGCAGCTTGAGCGGCATGACAGCGTCGCCTAGGAAGTGGGCCACGGCGATGCGGCCCTGCATGGCCGCGACCGATGCGAGGGCAAGGACCCCGGTGCAGTCACCGGCGGCATAGATGTTGGGGGCGGTGGTGCGCGAGACGCCGTCCACCTTGATGTGGCCGCTCTCGGTGACCGCCACGCCGGCTTCCTCCAGACCGATGCCTGCCGTGTTTGGGATGGAACCGACACAGACCAGGCAGTGGCTGCCGGTCACCTTGGAGCCGTCACCCAGGGCGACGACGACGCCGTCGTCCGTCCGTTCCACCGTTTCGGCGCGGGAGCGGGAAAGCACCTTCAAGCCGCGGCGTTCGAAGACACCCTCCAGGACCTCGGCGGCGTCGGTGTCCGAGCCCGGCAGCACGCGGTCGCGGCTGGAAATCAGGGTGACCTTGGAACCCAGGCCGTTGTACGCGGAGGCAAATTCCGCGCCCGTGACACCGGAACCCACCACGATGAGTTCCTCGGGAAGCTCGTCCATGTTGTAGATCTGCGCCCAGTTCAGGATCCGGTCGCCGTCGGGCCGGGCGGTGGGAAGTTCACGGGGATGGGCGCCGACCGCGAGCAGGATGGCGTCCGCTTCCACGGTCTCCGTGCCGTTGACGGTGAGGACCTCGATGGTGTGGTTGTCCAGCAGCCGGCCGGAGCCGATCAGGATGCGCACGCCCTGGTGCTCGAGTCCGCTCCGGATGTCCTCGGACTGCTTCCGCGCCAGGCCGAGCAGGCGGTCGTTGATGTGCTTCAGGTCAGCGCGCATCACCGGCGCGAAATCGCCGCCGTCGACGTCGAACTTCACGCCCAGCTCCCCCGCCTCGCCGACGCGGGTCATCAGGTCCGCCGTCGCGATCAGGGTCTTGGACGGGACGACGTCGGTGAGCACCGCGGAACCGCCGAGGCCGGCGCGTTCGATGATGGTGACTTGCGCCCCCAGGGACGCGGCCACCATGGCGGCTTCATAGCCACCGGGCCCTCCGCCAAGAATTGCGATGCGGGGTGAGCTGAAATCCGGATGCGTAGTCACAAAGATCCATTCTCTACCCATCCGCCGCCGCACACCAATAAAAGGGACCTGCGCCACTGCTGGGCAGCGAACCGCAGGCACGATAGCTTGTACCAGTGAGTAATACAGAATTCCTGAACACGGACCCTTTTGACGCCGCCCGCGCGGCCGCCGACTACATCGCAGAGGAGACGGGCGTGGACAGCCACGACGTCGCGCTGGTGCTCGGTTCAGGCTGGGGCGACGCCGCCGACCTGATCGGTGAGACCACCGCCACGCTGTCCGCTGACGAGGTCCCAGGCTTCTCCGCGCCGGCAGTAGAGGGCCACGTCGGCACCATCCGCTCCGTCCTGACCAAGGAGGGCAAGCGCGCGCTGGTGCTCGGTGCCCGGACGCACTACTACGAAGGCAAGGGCGTCCGCGCAGTAGTGCACGGAGTCCGCACGGCCGCAGCGGCAGGCTGCAAGACCCTGGTGCTCACGAACGGCTGCGGCGGCCTCAATGAAAGCTGGACCCCCGGCACCCCCGTGCTCATCAAAGATCACATAAACCTCACCGCCACGTCCCCGCTCGAAGGCGCAACCTTCGTTGACCTGACAGATCTGTACTCCGCACGGATCCGGGGGCTGGCCCAAGAAGTTGACCCGTCCCTGGACGAGGGCGTCTATGCGCAGTTCACCGGCCCGCACTACGAAACGCCGGCGGAGGTACAGTACGCCAAGCGGATCGGAGCCGACCTGGTGGGCATGTCCACAGCGCTCGAGGCCATCGCCGCCCGCCATGCAGGCATGGAAGTCTTCGGCATCTCACTGGTGACCAACCTCGCCGCGGGCATCAGCCCGGTGCCGCTGAGCCATCAGGAAGTGCTGGAAGCCGGCCAGGCCGCCGGACCGCGCATCTCGAGGCTGCTCGCGGAAATCATCGCCAAGCTCTGACAGCAACCGGGCAGTGCCGCCCGCCAGGCACGCCTAGTACCTGGCGGGCATCAACCGGCGAAGCGTGTCTTTGCGGGACCCGGGAAACTTCCGCTCGACGGAGGCGGCGATGCCCGCGACAGTCTGCCGGGACAACGTCTGCCGCCAGGCAAGCTCGGCCTGGCGCATGGTCTGGGACACCAGGCAACTGCGGAGGTAGTCTTCGGCGGGATCCGAACCCGGCGCGTTCGCGAGGATGGACTCGCAGCGGAAGGCCGGTTCCGGACCCTCGATGGCCAGGACAACGTCCAGCACGGTGATCTTTTCCGCGGGCTGCGCCAACTGGAAGCCGCCGCGGGGTCCGGACACGGAGGAGAGGATGCCGGCCCGGACCAGTGCCTGCAGTTGCTTGTTCAGGTAGGCGGCGGGCAGTTGGTACAGTTCCGCGAGCCGAGCGCTGTTCACGGCCTCCCCGGCGGGTGCCCAGGACATGTTCACGCAGCAGTGCAGTGCCCACTCGACCCCCTGGCCCATCTTCATTTTTCAGACATTACGTGTCCGGAAAATTTACTGTCAAGGACTCCCTGCGGTGCTTGTCGGGCAGCGGATACCGGCGGATAGGCGATAGCTTGTTCCTATGACGTCTTCCGATGCCGAATTTCCGCAGCTGCTGAGCGACGCCCGGGACTGGGCCGCCCAGGACCCGGATCCCGCCACTGCCGCCGCTTTGACCGAACTCATCCAGCTCTCCGAGGACGGGGTTCCCTCTGCGCGCCAGGACCTGGAGGACAGCTTCAGCGGAACGCTGCAGTTCGGCACCGCCGGCCTGCGCGCGGAGCTTGGCCCCGGACCCAACCGGATGAACCGCGTTGTGGTGCGGCGCGCGGCCGCAGGCTTCGCCGCGTTCCTGACCGCTGCCGTCGCGGAGGCCTCGCCGGGCACCCAACCACGCGCCGTCGTCGGGTTTGACGCCCGCTACAACTCAGATATCTTCGCCGAGGAGACGGCCGCGATCTTCACGGCCGCGGGTATCGAGACCTTCCTGATGCCGCAGGCGCTCCCGACGCCGCTGCTCGCCTATGCGGTGCGGTCGCTGGATTGTGACGGCGGTGTGATGGTGACTGCCAGCCACAACCCGCCGCAGGACAACGGCTACAAGGTGTACCTGGGCCGGCACGCGGTGGAGGAAAGCGGGCGCGGGGCGCAGATCGTGGCACCGTATGACGCCCGGATCGCTGCCGAAATTGACCGGGCGGGTGCGCTGGACTCCATCGCCCTTGCCCCCACGGGCTGGAGCGTTCTGGAGCCGTCAATCACCGCCGGATACCAGGACGCGGTGGCTGGCCTGGCGCTTCCCGCGCAGTTCCCGGCCCGCGACCTGCAGATTGTCCTGACCCCCATGCACGGCGTGGGCGGCGACACCGCGGTTGCCGTGCTGAACGCCGCGGGCTTCACCGACGTCACGCTGGTGTCCGAACAGGCCCGGCCGGACCCGGACTTCCCCACGGTGAACTTCCCTAATCCGGAGGAGCCCGGCGCACTGGACCTGGCGCTGGAAACGGCGGCCCAGGTGGACGCTGACATCGTGCTGGCCAACGACCCTGACGCCGACCGTGCTGCGGTTGCGGCCAAGGATCCGGACACGGGTGCCTGGCGCATGCTGCGCGGGGACGAAGTGGGCGCCTTGCTGGGTGCCCACATTGTGGCAAGGCTCGCCGCGGGCGGGGGCAGCACCACCCAGGGCGTTTTCGCGAATTCAATTGTTTCCTCGCGCCTGCTGGCGCGGATCGCGGCTGCGGCGGGGTACTCCCATGAGGAAACCCTGACCGGGTTCAAGTGGATTTCCCGCGTTCCCGGCCTGCTCTACGGCTACGAGGAAGCGCTGGGATACTGTGTGGCCCCGGAACTGGTCCGGGACAAGGACGGCATTTCCGCCGTCGTGCTCATCGCGGAACTCGCGGCAGCGGCCAAGGCGGACGGCAAGACTATTTTCGATACCCTCGACGAGTTGCACCTGGTGCATGGGCTGCATGCCAGCGACCAGCTCAGCATCCGCGTGGCGGACCTGGGACTGCTGGGCGCCATGATGAACCGGCTCCGTGTCAGCCCGCCGGAATCCTTCGGCGGCTCGGCAGTCGAAACATTCCGGGACCTGGCCGAGGGCAGTGAGAACCTGCCGCCGACGGACGGCCTGCTGTACCTGACGAAGGACCTGAGCAGGGTGATCATCCGCCCCAGCGGCACGGAACCGAAGCTCAAGTGCTACCTCGAAGTCATCCGGAGCGTGGGCTCAGCCGCGGAGCTGCCCGAGGCGCGGCAGGCGGCCCGGGCAGCGCTCGACGGCGTGCTGGGAGACGTACGGGAGGCGCTGGGGCTTTAGCCCGGGGTGCCTTAGCAGGCGTGCCTTGGTAGGCGTGCCGAAAGGCTAGAGCTCAACCTCTACATAGCCGTCAACGACGCGGGTGCGGAACGTGGGGAGGCGGAGTTCAGCGGTGCCAAAGCACTCACCGGTTTCCAGGTCGTAGACCTCCTTGTGGAGCGGGGACGCAATGGTCTGCCGCGTTCCGCGGGATCCGACGATGCCGCGGGCCATTACATGGGCGCCGGTGGCGGGATCTTCCTGGGCCACGGCGAACACCTCGGCCGGCGCGGTGCGGAACAACGCAACCTGGCGGCCCGCGATCAGTGCTGCCTCACCCCACGCCAGTTCCAGTTCCTCCACGGCGCAGACGCGGTTCCATCCCGTCGCAAATCCGGTGGTCTGGTCATCAAGTTCAAGTATTGCGGTCATTTCCGGCCCCTCTCGCATTGCCTGCGGCCCGGCGCTCTTTTGAACGGCTGCCGGGCCCGGACCGCCGACGCGGCCACATATCCAAGCTAGGGCGGCGGTGTTTCAGCGGCGTGCAGTGAATGTGTCCGGGACGTAAAAGGCAACTCACCTGTCCCGAAATCCATTCGTGATGCAGAAGTTAAGTTCACGAAACATAAGGGAAACTGAAGCGAAACTGCAGGTACCTAGTCTGGATGGACAAGCTGCAGAGCACCGTCTGCGGCCCATGCGAAAGGCCCACAGTGACCGAACAGACTTCAAGCACAGAGACTCCGCGCCGCATCGTCGTCGCCGGCGGCGGCCCGGCGGCCCACCGTTTTGCGGACGCAATGCATGCCCGTGGCCTTGAAGGCTGGCATGTCACGGTCCTCACTGAGGAAGCCCACCTCCCCTACGACCGCGTGGCCCTGAGCAAGGCCTTGACCGTCATGGACTACGACCTCACCCTGGGCGAGGCGAACATGTGGGACCACGAGGCCCTGTCCCTGAAGACCGGCGAGCGCGTCGTCAAGATCAACACCGAAGCCAAGTCCGTGGAGACGGCAGCCGGCAGCATCTTCGAATACGACGACCTCGTGGTCGCGACAGGTTCCAATGCCGCCCGCCTGCCGATCCCCGGCGCCGAGCACACACACGTCTACCGCACGCTCGAAGACGTCTGGGCCATCAACAAGGCCATTGCCGGACTCACCGAAAAGCTTGGCCGCCAGGTCAACGCCGTCACCATCGGCGGTGGCCTCCTGGGCCTCGAATCAGCCGCCGGCACGGAGCAGCTCGGCGCCAACCCGATCGTCATCGACGGTTCGCAGTGGCTGATGGCCACGCAGCTCGATGAGGGCGCGGGCCAGGCAATGGGCCGGCTCATCAAGGCCAAGGGCTTCGAAGTCCACGGCGGTGTGTTCCCCTCCGAGGTGCTGTCCGACGACGATGGCCAGGTCACAGGCGTCCTCATGGCTGACGGCCGCATCATCGACGCTGACCTTGTGATCGTCGCGATCGGTGTCCGGCCGCGCGATGAACTCTTCCGCGCAGCAGAGGGCGAGGAGCAGATCTTCTCGCTGGGCCAGCGCGGCGGCGTGGTCATCAACGACTACTGCGCCACCGAGGTCGACGGAATTTGGGCCATCGGTGAAGTGGCCAACTTCGGCGGCATGTGCCTGGGCCTAGTCGCCCCCGCCAACACCATGGCGGAGATCGTCGCTGACCGCCTCCATGGTGGAGAGGCCACCTTCCCGGGCTTCGACACCGCCACCAAGCTCAAGCTGTCCGGTGTGGACGTTGCCAGCTTCGGTGACGCGTTCGCCAAGACCGAGCACGCCCTCGAAATCGTCTACGCCGACCCGGCCCGCGGCGTGTACCAGAAGATTGTCACCACGGACGATGCCAAGACCCTCCTGGGCGGCATCTTCGTGGGCGACGCCACCCCCTACACCAGCCTGCGCCCGCTCCTGGGCCGTGAGCTCAGCGCCGAACCCGGCGCGTACCTCACGGCAGCCGGCGGCGGCGACGCCCCGGACACCGAACTCCCGGACGACGCCATCCTGTGTTCCTGCAACAACGTGTCGGCCGGAACCATCCGCGACACCGTCAACGGCTGCGGAGCCTGCGACGGCAACGCTCCCGTCCAGGAACTCGGCGAGCTGAAAGGCTGCACCCGCGCCGGAACCAGTTGCGGTTCCTGTGTGCCGATGCTCAAGAAGCTGCTTGAAACCGAACTGACCAAGTCCGGCGTCGAAGTTTCCAGGGCACTCTGCGAGCACATCGAGCTGTCCCGCCAGGAACTCTTCGAGACCATCCGTGTCCTGGAACTGACCTCCTTCGAAGAGGTCATGGCCAAGTACGGTACCGGTGCTGGCTGCGACATCTGCAAGCCGACCATCGCCAACATCCTCGCCAGCCAGAACAGCGCCTACGTGCTGGACGCCGGCCGCGGCACCCTGCAGGACACCAACGACCGCGCCCTCGCCAACATGCAGAAGGACGGCACCTACTCGGTGGTCCCCCGCATCGCCGGCGGCGAAATCACCCCGAAGAAGCTCGGCGTCATCGCAGCGGTGGCCGAGAAGTACAACCTGTACACCAAGATCACCGGCGGCCAGCGCATCGACATGTTCGGTGCCCGGCTGGAGGAACTCCCGGAAATCTGGAAGGAACTGGTGGATGCCGGCTTCGAATCCGGCCAGGCATACGGCAAGAGCCTCCGCACGGTGAAGTCGTGTGTCGGTTCCACCTGGTGCCGCTTCGGCGTCCAGGACTCGGTGGCCATGGCCATCCAGCTCGAGCTCCGCTACCGCGGCCTCCGCAGCCCGCACAAGCTCAAGATGGGCGTCTCCGGCTGTGCCCGCGAATGCGCCGAAGCCCGCGGCAAGGATGTTGGCGTGATCGCCACCGCCGACGGCTGGAACCTCTACGTCGGCGGCAACGGCGGTGCCACCCCGGCCCACGCCCAGCTCCTGGCCAAGGATCTCGACGACGAGACGCTGATCAAGTACATCGACCGCTACTTCATGTACTACATCCGCACCGCAGACCGCCTGCAGCGCACCGCGCGCTGGCAGGAAGAGCTCGACGGCGGCATCAAGCACGTTGAGGACGTTGTGGTCAAGGACACCCTGGGCATCGCCGAGGACCTCGAGGCCGCCATGGCAAATCACGTTGACACCTACGTCGACGAATGGGCCGACACCCTGAAGGATCCCGAGCGCCTGCGCCGGTTCCGCTCCTTCGTCAACGCTCCCGACCAGAAGGACGACTCCATCACGTTCGTCTCCGACGAGCGCGGCCAGATGCGTCCGGCCACGGCAGAAGAAAAAGGGAAGGTCCTGATCGGGTCTTCCATCCCGATGAGGCCCCGCGACGAGAACGAGGTATAGGCATGCAGCTCAGCATTGATCTCACCGGCCGTGAAGTCCTGGTCACCGGCGGGGACCACGCCGCCCGGCAGGCGGTCCGCCGCTACCAGGCCGCCGGCGCCGTCGTCTCCCGCCTCAGCACCCCGCAGGGCGCGAGCCATGACGGACCGCTGCCCGAGCGCCCGTTCCTCGTGGCTGCCGTCGACGACGGCCAGCCCGGCTGGGACGCGCTGCTGGACCGCTGCCGCGAAACCGGCATCCCCGTCTCGATGGAACCGGCTGCCGGACCAGTGGGCCACGTGACCCTGGTGGGCGGCGGCCCCGGCGTCAGCGAACTGCTGACCGTGGCGGCCGTGAAGGCCCTGCGCGATGCCGACGTCGTCTTCTACGACCGGCTGGCCCCCTACCAGGAGCTGCCGTCCCTGACCTCGGCCGAGCTGGTGGATGTGGGCAAGCAGCCCGGCCACCACAAGGTCAGCCAGGGCGACATCGAAAAGCTGATGGTGCAGAGCGCACTGGCCGGCAACAACGTGGTGCGCCTCAAGGGCGGCGACCCGTACGTGTTCGGCCGCGGCGGCGAAGAGGTTGCAGCCTGCGTGGCTGCGGGCGTGCCCGTCAAGGTCATTTCCGGCGTCACCAGCGCCATCTCCGTCCCGGCAGCTGCAGGGATCCCCGTCACACACCGCGAAGTCAGCCACATGTTCACCGTGGTCTCCGGCCACGCCCCGCTGACGGAGAAGGAACTCACCCACCTCGCCGGACTGGGCGGCACCATCGTGGTCCTGATGGGCATCGGAACCCTGCACCACCTGGCCGCCGGTCTGCGCCGCGCCGGGATGCGGGCAGACATGCCGATGGCCGTCGTCGAACGCGGCTACCGCCCCGGCCAGCGCACCACCATCGCCCAGCTGGGTACGATTGTCACAGCGGCCGCCGATTGCACTAACCCGGCAGTGCTGGTCATCGGCGAGGTGGTGCGGGTGGCTGAAGCCAACCGCGGGCACGCTGAGGCGGCGGCCGATCTCAACCGCCTTGCAGCGTCACTGATGGGATCGTGAAAGTAACACCATGAGCGCCATGAACTCTATTGCCACCTCCGGCCCGCAGGACTCCCCTGTTGCCGACGCCCCCGATTCGCCCCTGGAGGGGTTCCGGATCGGCGTCACGTCGCACCGGCGTTCACAGGACCTGATCGAGGCCCTGGAACGGCGCGGAGCCGAGGTGCTGCACGCGCCCGCACTCAAGATCGCGCCGGTGCAGGAGGACATGCGGCTCATCGACGACACCAAAGCCGTCATCGCCGCCAAGCCCGATCTCTGCATCGCCACCACCGCCTACGGCATGCGCCGCTGGTGCGAGGCGGCCGACGCGTCCGGCATCGGCGATGAACTGCTGGAGACCCTCGGGGCATGCCGGATGTTTGTCCGCGGGCCCAAGGCCCGCGGTGCCGTCCGCGCCGCCGGACTCGCCGACGTCGGGATCAGCAGCGACGAAACCACCGCCACCCTGGTGGACATGCTGCTGAAGGAAGGCGTCCGCGGCAAAACGGTGGCCGTCCAGCTGCACGGCTACACGGACGTCCGCCAGCTTGAGCGCCTCAAGATGTCCGGCGCCACCGTACTCACCGTTACGCCCTACCGCTGGGTCAAGCCCGACGGCGAGGACAAGCTGCCGCGGCTGATCGAGGCCGTCTGCAGCGGCAACTTGGACGTCCTGACCTTCACCAGCGCTCCGGCCGTCGACGCCATGTGGAGCACCGCCCATGAGATGGGCCTCTACAAGCAGCTCGTCGAGGCCCTCAAAACCACAGTCACCACTGCCGTCGTCGGCCCCATCACGGCGCAGCCGCTGATCGACGCCGGGCTGTCACCGCTCGTTCCGGAACGCTTCCGGATGGGTGCCCTCATCCGGCTGGTCTGCGAACACCTTGCCCTGAACCACGTGCGCCGCCTGGACACCCGGTCCGGCAACGTGGAACTCCGCGGACGGTCACTGCGGATCGACGGGGAACCTGTCGAAATGGCCCCCGCGCCGCTCCTGCTGCTGCGCGCACTCCTGGGTGCCGAGGGCGCCGTCCTGTCCCGGGAATCACTCTCCGACCTGCTGGAACTGCGCGGCTCGGTGCACGCGCTGGACATGACGGTCAGCCGGCTGCGCTCCTCGCTGCCGGACGGCCGGATGGTCGAAACCGTGGTCAAGCGCGGGTACCGGATCCGCGTCTAGCGGTTCCCTGCCGCTGCCGGTTGCTCCACATTTCGTGGACAGACCCGGTCCGCAGTGGGAACATGTCGCTAGGGTTTGCGTTTGACTGCCCCGCGGCCGCTTTCGCACCGTTCAGGTGCGCGGCGGAGGGGCCTTCGGCGAGTCAGCTCTTCCGAGAGGAATTGCGTGGAACCGGTGGTGGAAGGCGACGATGATCCCGCGGAGTCTGTGGACGCCGTGGTGGTGGGCTCCGGCTTTGGCGGGTCGGTAGCGTGCTACCGCTTGGCGGCGGGAGGCCAGTCCGTGGTCCTGATGGAACGGGGCAAGGCGTACCCGCCGGGAAGCTTCGCCCGAACGCCATCCGAGATGGGCCGCAATTTCTGGGATCCGGACAAGGGGCTCTACGGGCTGTTTGACGCCTGGACCTTCCGCGGCCTGGAAGGAATCGTCTCCAGCGGCCTGGGCGGCGGTTCCCTCATCTACGCCAACGTGCTGCTGCGCAAGGACGAGAACTGGTTCGTCCAGGAATCCCCCGTACCCGGCGGCGGCTACGAAAGCTGGCCGTTCAGCCAGCAGGACCTCGATCCTTATTACGACGCCGCCGAGGCCATGCTCCGACCGGTGCCCTATCCCTACCAGGACACGCCGAAGACAGTGGCCATGGAAACCGCAGCCGGGGCCCTCGGACTCAGCATCACCCGGCCGCCCATCGCCGTCACCTTCTCCCCCACGCCCGGCGCCGCCCCCGGCAGGAACCAGGTGTTGGCCCCCGCGCCGTACGGAAGCATCCACGGGGACGGCACCGTGCGCACCACCTGCACGCTCTCCGGCGAATGCGACATCGGCTGCAACACCGGCGCCAAGAACACGCTGGACCACAACTATCTGTCCGCAGCCAAGGCCGCCGGTGCCGACATCCGGACCCGTCACGACGTCCGGGGCATCAGGCCCCTGCCGGGAGGCGGCTTTGAAGTCCGCTACGTCATCCACGATCCCGACGACGGCGTGCCCGGGCTCCTGCAGGAACGGGTGATCCACTGCCGCCGGCTCATCCTCGCCGCCGGCACCTTCGGCACCACCTTCCTGCTGCTCCGCAACCGCGCGTCGCTGCCCGCGCTCAGCGCGGCGCTGGGCACCCGGTTCAGCGGCAACGGCGACCTGCTGGGTTTCGTCCTGGACGCGAAGGACCCCGACGGCGCCACACGCACCCTCTCAGGCAGCAGCGGCCCGGTGATCACCACAGCCATCCGCACCGCCGATTCCAGCGACGGCGGCGAGGGCCGCGGGTACTACATCGAAGACGCCGGCTACCCCTCGTTCATGAACTGGCTCCTGGAGACGGGACAGTTCCGCCAGGTGGCCAAGCGCGCCGGCAAAGTGATGGTCCAGCTCCTCAAGGACAGGCTTTTCCACGCCCAGCGCTCCAACATCTCAGCCGATCTTGCAGCCGCCCTTGGCGACGGCCGGCTCTCGGCGTCGTCGGTGCCCCTGCTCGGCATGGGCAGGGACATACCGGACGGCGTCATGACCCTCCAGGGCGGCCGGCTGGCCATCAACTGGACCCTCGCCACCTCGGCCGCCTACTTCGGCCGGATGCAGGCCACCATGCAGGCGATCGCCAAGGAACTGGGAGGCAGCTTCAAGCAGAATCCGCTCTGGTGGAGCAAACGGGTCATCACGGTGCATCCGCTGGGCGGCGCCCCGGCCGGCCGGAACAGCAGCGAAGGCGTGTGCGATCCGTACGGCGAGGTCTTTGGATACCCGGGCCTGCACGTGATGGACGGCGCCGCGATGCCCGGACCGGTGGGGGCCAACCCCGCCCTGACCATTGCAGCGTTTGCCGAACGTGCCTGCCACCGGATCCTCGAGGGAGCCGGCGGGGACGGACAGCGGGACATGGCGCCGGGCGGGCCGGATGCCGCAGGCCTCCCTGCTCCCGACTACGGCCCGGGCCCACTCCGCGCCCTGGTGCCGGACGCGACCAAGGGTGCCAGGGCGCCGGAAGAGGAACGCACGTTTGTCCCCCGCGTCGCCAGCCGTGGGCTGAGACTGCCGGGAGCCGCCGGGCCCACCGCCAGCGACGCCTTGCAGGAGGCCGAAATCGAGGAGGAAGCCGAGGCTGCGGAAACAGGCCCAACATCCGTCAGCTTCACCGAACAGATGCACGGATGGTTCAGCGCCGGAGTGGCCGAACCCGTGACCGGCGGAAGCCTGGGCCGCGACCGCAGCCGTCGGATGATGTTCGAACTCACCATTACCGCCACGGATATTGAGGCGTTTGTCCGGGATCCGCTCCATCCGGCCACCGCGGAGGGGTATGTCCTCGCCGACCAGTTCGGCGGCCGCCTCCCGGTGGAACGCGGCTGGTTCAACCTCTTCGTCCAGGACAACGGTTCAGGCGGCGACGGGAATGGCACCAGCAGTTCTTCCATGAGTGCCTCCGCCGGACGGAAGATGCTCTACCGCCTGTGGCTGCGCGATCCCGGTGGAACCCCGCTGACTTTCGTGGGCCACAAGGACGTCAGCAACGACGCGGGCTTTGACGTCTGGGCGGACACCACCACGCTGTACGTCACCGTCCTCCGGGGCCATGTTCCGCCACCGGACCAAACGGCCCCGGCCGCTGACGGGGCAGCGGTGGCCGGGGCCGGAATGCTGTACATCCGGCCATGGGATTTCGCCCGCCAGCTGACCACTTTCCGCGCGGTGGGCCCGGCTCCTGCGAGCGCCCTTGCCGCCTTCGGCAGGCTGTTCCTGGGTGAACTCTGGCAGGTGTACGTCCGGGTCCCGTCTCCGCTGCGGGCCGGCAGGCGTTCCTCCGGCAAGGTCACCGGCCGGCGATGAAGGGCCATGGGGCATGAAGCGGGGTGAGCTGGCGCAGCACAGCAACGGACTTGGCTTCACTCCCCGGGATGCCGTGCGCTGGCTCGCCCCGGCCCAGCTGGGCAGGACCGCGGTCAGGGTTGTCCTGGCGTCCGTCTTCGCCGACTTCGGCGATAAACGCGAACTGGAGGGCGGCTTTCCCCGGTACGAACTCGACCTGGACAGACTGCCCGTGCCCGGCCAGCCCGCGCAGCCCGTGGTCCGGGACCTTGGACTGCCCGGATCCCCGGCAGCGGCGTCGCGCGGGGATCCGGACGGCCAGCAAGCCGGCCGACGCAACGCCGCCGACCAGGCCGGGACCGCAGCGCTGTGGCTCGATTTCACGGCCGACCTCGGGGACGGCTTTGATTCCACCTACACCGTGGCGTCGTTGCTGGCCGAAAAGTCGCTCGTCGTGGAGGGACATGAACTGCGGCGCGGCAAGGTGCTGGTACTCGGCGGCGACGAGGTGTACCCGGTGGCGTCGCCGGCCGCCTACGAGGACCGCATGGTGGGGCCCTACCGGACGGCGCTGCCCGGCGGCCGCTCCCCCGGCGGCGCCGGCGTGCTCCTGGCCCTCCCCGGCAACCATGACTGGTACGACGGCCTGACGTCCTTCATCCGGCTGTTCACCCGGCAACGGAACATCGGCGGCTGGCGGACCATCCAGACGCGCAGCTACTTTGCCCTCCGGCTCACCGGCGGCGATGATGCCCCCGGGTGGTGGCTCGTGGGACTGGACAGCCAGCTGGGCCAGTACATCGACGAGCCGCAGCTGGACTACTTCTACAACACGGTGACCGCACGGCTGCTGCCGGGCGACGCCATCATCCTGTGCGTGGCCGCCCCGTACTGGGTGCAGGGCGCCGAAGACGCCGATGCGTTCCGGCAGGTGCATTTCTTCGAGCAGGACTACCTCCGCCGCCGCTTCAACCGACGTGCCGGCACCTTCGAGGCAACTGGGGCCGCGGTGCGGCTGTGGCTCACCGGGGACCTGCACCACTACTCGCGTTACGAGGAAACGGCGCCGGGCCCCGGTCGTGAAGACGGCCCGGCCGCAGCCGCCGATCCCCGACGGACCCAGCTCATCACCTGCGGACTGGGCGGGGCGTTCCTAGCGGACGCGCAGGGGCTCCCGGCTGAGCTGACGCTTCCGGCCGCGGTACAGTCGGCTGCTTCGCCACCCCCGATTCGTGCCCCTGGCAACGGCCGGCGCTTTGTCCTGGCTCCCGGGACGTTCCCGGGCCGGGCGGAGTCCCGGCGCCTCCGGGGACGCCTGGCCAATCCCCTCTCACCGTTCTGGCTCCCGGTGCGGAACCCGGGGTTCGGCTCGGCGCTCGGCACTGCGCACGTGGTTGCTGCCCTGACGCTCTGGACTGTCTTCAGCGCATTCCGCGGCCTGTCCTTCGTGGAAAGCCTGCTCAGCCTCAGGGCAGGCAATACCGGGCTCCTCGCGCTGGCCATCATCGCCGTCCCGTTGCTGCTGCTTCTGCTGCTGTCCACCCTCGGCACTGCACTCGGCCTCGGCCGGGAACCGCAGGAAAGCGGCGCCGGGTTCACCGTTTCCCGTGGTGGGCTCTGGCAACTTTCGGCACTCGCAGCGGGGATCGCCGTCGTACTCCTCATCCCCTGGCCCGGAAACTGGCCGCCGTTCCTGACTCTCGGGTTGGTGCTCGCCATCATCTATGTTGTTGGTTTCGCGGCAGGCAGCGAGGCGTTCGCGTTCTTTATCCTGGGCACACCCAGCGGCGAGGTGGCCGCGTGGGCCATGTCCGGCCAGGCCATCGAGGACCACAAAGGATTCCTGCGGATCCGGATTGCCGCGGACGGCACCCTGACGGTGTATCCGGTGGCGGTGGACCGCATCTGCCGGGACTGGAACCTGGGAACCACCAGCGACGGCGGCCTCCGCCCGGTGCCGGCCGGCGGGTTTCCGCCGCTCCGGCTTTTCGAACCGCCGGTGACCATTGCCAGGGAGGGATTTCCGCCGTGAACAGCCCCCGCACCATCACCCGGGCGGATCACGTCACGGAGGTGATCCCGTTCCCCGCACGGGACGGGACGCCACTCACGCTGATCCACGTCACCTCCGCAGTGCCGCCCGACGCCGGAGCCCCGGACAAGGGGCCGGTGCTGCTGGTCCACGGGGCCGGGGTCCGGGCTGAGCTTTTCCGCCCGCCGCTGCCGCGGACCTTGGTGGATGCCCTGCTCGAGGACGGCTGGGACGTCTGGCTCCTGAACTGGCGGGCGTCCATCGACTTTGAACCGCTCTCCTGGACGCTCGGGGATGCCGCGGTGTACGACCACCCCGCCGCCGTCGACTACGTCCTGCAGGCGACCGGCGCCGAAACCCTGAAGGCGGTCATCCACTGCCAGGGGTCCGTCTCCTTCACCATGGCAGCCGTTGCCGGCCTCCTCCCCCGGGTGGACACCGTGGTCTCCAACGCCGTGTCCCTGCATCCCGTGATTCCGCTGTGGTCGGTCGTGAAAATCACCTACCTGGCGGAGCTGCTGAAGCCGTTCACGCCGTACCTGTCCCCGGCATGGGGTTACAAGTCCAACGGGTACTTCTCCCGGGTCCTCAGGTCCATGGTCAAGGCCACCCACCGCGAATGCGACAACCTGGTCTGCCGGCTGGTGAGCTTCACGTATGGCAGCGGCCGGCCCGCACTGTGGTCGCACGAGAACCTGGACGAGGCCACCCACAACTGGATCAGCGGGGAGTTTGCCGAGGTCCCGTTCACGTTCCTGTCCGAGATGGGCCGCAGCGTGCTGGCCAGGCGCATCGTGGCCGCCGGGAACCATCCGGAACTGCCCGCGAACTTCCTGGCCGAAGCCCCGCAGACGGACGCCAGGTTCTCCTTCCTGGCGGGCCGCAACAACCGCTGCTTCCTGCCCGAAAGCCAGGAACGGACCTTCAGCTTCTTCCAGGGCCACCGTCCCGGCAAGGACTCGCTGCACCTGCTGTCCGGCTATGGGCACCTGGACGTCTTCTTTGGGGCCCGCGCCTGGGCGGACACCTATCCCATCATCATCAAGGAGCTGAACAGATGAACAAACTCATCGGACTGGCTGCATCCCTGCTAAGGCTGGCGCCCTCCCCCGTGCCGCGCCGCCAGGAGCGCCTGCGCGGACAGCATGCCACAGTGGACGCCATCAAGTACTCCATGCCCGTCAATTCGGACGATTCCCCCGTGCTGATGGCTGCGTTCCCCATCAACAAGCGGGCCGCCGCGGCCGTCCTGCCGGGCACGGAACTGCGGCCGTTCAGCCTCGGCGGCAAGGGGCTGCTGGTGGTCACCGTGGTGAACTACAGAGCGACGGACATCGGCAAATACATCGAATACTCCCTGGCGATCGCCGTCACGCACGGCTCCCGCGCGGTGCCCCCGCTCCTGCCGCTCGTCTTCCAAAAGACGTTCGGGCTGGGCCAGTATGTGGTGGACCTCCCGGTCAGCACCGAAGTCTCGGTCAAAGGCGGCAAAGGCATCTGGGGCATGCCCAAGCACCAGGCCAACCTGGACTTTGTGGTCACCGAAGCCGCCGTTTCCGCGCAGTACGACGACGGCGGGAAGCTGGGCTGTTTCATCGAGATCGAACGCCCCAAACCCATGGGTCTTCCGCTCAAACTCGCCGCCTCCAACTACTGCGCCTTCCGCGGGATGCTGATGAAGTCCGACATCTATTTCGAAGCCACCGGGGACATCGCGCTAGGAGGCGACGCCAAGGCCCGGCTGGTGCTGGGCGATGCGCCCGGTGTGGCCGCCCTCAGGTCCCTCCAGCCGGCGGACAAACCGGTGTTCACCGCCTACCTCCCCGAAGCCCACGGAGTCCTCGACGACCACTACGAGGCGTGGTTCCTCACCGCCCCAACCGCCGAGGACGCCGCCAGGATCCCCGGCGGCGATCCGCTCGAATCGGTGGCGGGGCTGGGCCAGGGCCAGGAATGGCTGCCCGCGCCGGACCGGAGTGTCACCACCCGGGGCGGTGAGGCCCGCGGCGAAGACACCGCCCGCAGCGGGGGCACGCCGTGAACTGGCTCCTGCTGCTGAACGCGCTGTACTTCCTGTTCGGCGCCACCATGTATGTAGGGACCATGTGGGTCCTGAAGTTTTTCCTCTATCCCACATGGGAGTCCCTGGACCGGGGCAACGTGGACATGCACTTCGGCATCCCCACCCGCCAGGCCACGAAGTTCTTCACCGTGGTGGTGCCGCCGATGTTCATCTCCGGCATCATCCTCGTCTGGTCGGAATGGGGGACGGTTCGGCTCATCCCCGCGGTGCTGTGCCTCGCCGGGATCATCGTCCTCACCGTGGTGGGCCAGGCACTTATCATTCCCATCAACGTCAGGATCCGCGGCGGGACCTTCGCCGACGACACCGAGCTTCGCTCCCTGCTGCGGCGGTGGATGCTGCTCAACGACATCCGCTTCTACGTCTCCACGCTCACCTGGCTGGCCATCGTCTGGCTGCTCGTGGACAGGGGCCGGCTGTGGGAGGCCTTCGCATGAGCGGGGCCGCCCGTCCGTCCGGGGCGCACGTCCCCGGCATCGGCACGTGGATCGCGGCTGATCCGCTGCGCGCCGTCCTGGCCGCGATCGCCGTCGTCACCGTCTTTTCCGGCGCGGTCCAGATACCATTCGGCGGCGCCGTACTGGAGCTGCTGGGAGCGGAGCCGACGACGGCGGCGCGCCAGTTGTTCGCCACGGTGGGCATGTTCATGGTGGTGGTGGGCGGACTCGTGCTGCACACACTGCTGCGGCCGAAGCCGGCCCCGGAAGTCCTGCTGTGGTCCGGCATCCAGAAGGCGGGAGCCTGCGCCGCCGTCGCGGTCGGCGTCCTGAACGGCGTGTTCGCCGCGGTGGCGCTGGGGGTGGCGACCTTCGACCTGGCGACGGCGGCACTCTGCCTGATCTACCTGCGCCGGATCTACTGGGAAAACGGCGCCCGTGACCACGGGACCGGACCGGGGAGCCGACAGTGAAGCGCTCGCTGGTCCTGGCCGGCGGCGGAATGCGCGTGGCCTGGCAGGCGGGAGTGGTGCGCGCACTCGCTGAAGAGGGGCTGCACTTTGACCACGTGGACGGGACGTCCGGCGGCATCCTGACGGCGGGCATGCTGCTCTCCGGGGTCTCCCCCGGGGACATGTGCCGGAACTGGTCGGGTGTCAACGTCAAGGACTTCGGCTCCGCACTGCCGCTGGGCGACTACGTGAAGGGGCCGTGGTCGCTGCCCGCAATCGGCGATGCGGACGGCCTGCTCGGCAAGGTCTTCCCGGCCCTCGGCATCGACGACGGCGAGATACGGCGCCGCGCCGCCTTGCCGGGCGCCGTCGAAGGCACCTTCAACGTGGTGGAGTTCACCGGGAAAAGCTGCCACGCCATCGACGCACGTAATGTGGATGCCGAACTCATGGCGGCGGGGATGTCACTGCCCATCTTCCTTACGCCGCTGCGGCGCGACGGGAAGATCTGGACGGATGCAGTCTGGGTCCGGGACGCCAACGTGGGCGAAGCCCTCCGCCGCGGGGCCGATGAGGTGTGGCTGGTCTGGTGCATCGGAAACACGGGATACTGGGGCGACGGTCCGCTGGAACAGTACGTCCACATGATCGAGATGAGCGCCATGGGCGCCCTCCTGGCCGACTTCGAGGCCGCGCAGGCGGCAGGCCGGGATTTCACCCTCCACGTGGTCAGGCCGGAGAATCCCCTGCCCCTGGATCCGGAGTTCTACCTGGACCGGATCGATGCGGACACGCTGATCGGGATGGGCTACCGGGACGCCCGCAGCTACCTCAAGGGAATGACAGCCGAGGGCCTGCCCAAGGACCCCTCCTGTACGGCCATGGCCGAACCGCCGGCCGGCATTCGCTTCACGGAGCGGTTCGGCGGCAACATTGGCGGCCAGGACGTTCGGCTCACTGTCACGGTGGCACTCCCCCTCGACCCTTCAGCGGCACCGGCCAGGCTCACCGGCTTCCTCGACCACGCGTCTTTCGGACCGAGGGTTTTCCTGGCGGGCGGAAGCGTCGACGTCCGGGGCGGGGCGGTGACCTACCGTGCTTCCGTCCGAGCCGGCGGCGCGTGGCACCGCCTGTCCCTGGCCCGGGTCTTCCACGACGATCCGGGACCGGACGCCTGGGAGGACACCAGGCAGGCCCGGCTCACTGTGGGGTCGCTGCTGGACATTCCGGTCACCATGGGCCTGGCGGACGCGGCGGCGCTCATCGCCTCCGTGGAGCCGGCGGGAATCCACGGGCCCGGCGACCGGGCCGCCGTCGTCGCGAAAGTGGCTGCCGGAGGACTACGGGAGGCCTTCCGCCGCTATGGGTGAAGTGCGCGGCCGGACACGTTTGTTACCGCCCGGTAAACACCCTCGAACGTAGAGGGACATTCCGGCAACAACCGGGAAACACCCGCGAAAAACCGTCAGCCTACGCTGGATCCCATCACCAACACCAGGCCAAACAAGGGTCTCACCAGCGAAAGGGCCTTCACATGTCCGCTTCGGCAGCGTCCACCTCCTCCTCCGCCACGTCCCAGGCGTCGTCCGCGTCGCCGCGGGTGGTCATCGCCGGCGCCGGACCGGCTGCCCGGGCCTTGGTGAGCCAGCTGGACCGGTCCCGCTTCGCCGGCAGCATCACGGTGCTCAGCAACCGGGACGATGCCCCGTCCGAGCTCCTGGAGCTCGCCGCGCTCCCCCAGGTTTCGATCCGTTTCGGCCAGCCGGCCAGCTTCATCGATGCAGCCAACCGCAGGGTGGCCACCGCGGACGGCCTGGAATTCAGCTATGACCAGCTGGTGATTGCCACCGGCTCCGCCCCGGCCCTGTCTCCCGTGGACGGCGCCAGCCGCTGCCTCAGCTACTCCACCATCGACGACGCCGCCCGGATCGGCGAAGCCGTCAAGGAAGTGACCCGGGTCCTCGGCCGGAGGCCGCTGGGGATCCTGGTGGGAACCGGCCCCGAGGCGGGCCAGGCGGAAGCGGTCCTGCGTGCACGGGGGGTACGGCCCATCCGCACCACGCTCCGGCCGGCATCGGTGGTCCCGACGCTGGCCGGCTCCGCACTCCCCGCCGCCGGAATTGTCTTCGACGACGGCAGCAGCATGAACGGCGACCTGGTGGTCCTCGCCGAGGAGCGGGTGGCCCGGGACGGGCTGGCAGCCAGCGCAGGCCTTGCGACAGCAGCGAACGGCGGAATCGCCATCGGACAGGACTTCCGGACGTCCGTCCCGGGAATCTGGGCCATCGGCGATGCCGCCTCGTTCGACGGTGTACGCCTCGGGCTCCTCGTCGCATCCGGCTCGGCGGCGGGCGCCTGCGCGGCCCAGCTCATGCAGGCAACCCTGCAGGAAGCCGTCCCCGCTGCCGCCTAGCGCCGTTATGGCAAGATGGTCACCTGAGAAGCCACGCCGAACACGGAGCCTGTTGCCCACGAGGCCCGGCAGGCCCACCCAGGAAGGACCACCATGAGCAACGACGCCACCGCGCCCGGAATGCCCGACGCAGCAGCAGGGGCGGCCACCGCCCCGGCAGAAATAGCCTCCTTCATCGACCACACGCTGCTGAAGCCGGAGGCCAGTGAAGCGGAGATCCTCAAGGTCTGTTCCGAAGCCGCCGAGTACCATTTCAAGTCCGTCTGCGTGAACCCGGTGTGGGTCAAAACCGTCACCACCGCGCTCAAGGGCTCGGGCGTGCTGACCTGTTCGGTGGTCGGCTTCCCGCTGGGTGCAACGCCCAGCGACGTCAAGGCCTTCGAAGCCCGGGGCGCCGTGCTGGACGGCGCCGACGAGGTGGACATGGTGATCAACATTGCCGCCGCCCGCGCCAATGACAAGGGTGCGCTGGTGGACGACATCAGGGCCGTCGCCGAGGCTGTGCACGCCAGTGACGCCATCCTGAAGGTGATCATCGAGACCGCACTGCTCAGCGATTCCCAGAAGGTCCTCGCCTGCGAGGCGGCGGTGGCGGCCGGTGCGGACTTCGTGAAAACGTCCACGGGTTTCAACGGCGGCGGCGCCACGGTTGAGGACGTGGCCCTCATGCGCCGCACTGTGGGTCCGGATGTCGGGGTCAAGGCCTCCGGCGGCGTACGTTCGCTGGCCGATGCTCAGGCTATGATTGCAGCAGGTGCAACACGTATTGGCGCCAGCTCCGGCATCGCGATCGTCAAGGGCGAACAGGGTTCGTCCGCGTACTGACAGATCCGGCAGCGCCACAGTTTTTGAGCCCTTCGGGGCGTTTTGAGCCCTGCGGGGCCGAGGAGGAATGAATGTCCAAGACCGTTGATAGCCCCAAGACCCCTCAGAACGAGAACAACCTTGCAGCCAGCATCGTCATTTTCGTGATCATGATGGCCCTGTTCCTCGGCTCCATCTACTCGCTGTCCTTCCTCACGCTGGGCAACCCGTGGCCGATGGCTGTGTGCCTGGGTCTCTTCGCCTCAGCGTTCTGGATCCCGCAGACCGTCCTGGGCCGTTCGGATTCGGCCGGCGAGCACTAGGACCCACGACTTAAACAGCTGAAGCCCCCGGATCTTCCGGGGCTTCAGCCAATTAAGCGGCCAGCCGTTTCAGCGGCTTGGCAGTTGACCGGCAAGGCAGTTGAGCGGCTAGCCGGCGCCGAACAGGCCGCTCACCAGGGTGCTTCCGAACGCAAGCGCTGCCGGGTAGTGCGATTTGGCCAGTGACCAGGCTGCCACGCACATTCCCACCATGGCGTAGGCGCTCACCGGGATCAGCACGAGCCATTCCCGCTTGGAGCCGGCCCGCCCCAGCAGCGGAATGGAAAAGGCGCCGTTCGCCTTCCAGACGTCGTTGAGCACCGGCAGTTTCCGCAGGAACTTTGGCGGCTTGATCACGATCGGCCACAACAGCGGCACTCCCCCGGTGGTGATCATGTCTCCCACGATATGCACCACCACGCCGGTCAGCATGGAGACGGGCAGCCACGTCCACTGGTCCGGCGCGAACCAGGTCACCAGCCCGGCCATGGCCAGGGCGAAGAGCCAGTTGCTGATGAAGCCGGCCTTCGGGAACAGCTTCAGCGCCTTCGCGGCGATATTGATCATGAACATGCAGAGCAGGCCGGCGCCCACCGACAGCAGGCCCCAGTCCGTCTGCAGCTGGATCTGCCCGGCCAGCGTGGCGAGCAGCACGAAGAAGGCCGCCCCGAGCACCGAGTGCGTGCCCTGCCGGTGCCCGCCGCTGGCGTTCTCAATGCCCACGGCAATGACGTTGGACAGCGGCGGCAGCGAGTTGGCCACGGTGCTGTGCCGGTGGTCCCAGTCGCAAATCAGCGCCGTCCCCGCCGTCGCCATGCCGCCAATCAGGATTCCGGTGGCGTCCAGTGGGTACCAGCTCAGGGTGTACGACCCCGTGGACGCAATAGCTACCCACGCCGCGGCTCCCGACGCGGCGTGATGTCCTCCCATCATTCTTTATTTCACCGCTAGCGGCGCGTCGGAGAAAATGTTCCGGATCACTCCGTTGGCCCACTCCAGGATCTCGGCGTCCTGCAGGTCCCGGCCACCGATTTTGGCGGTCTTTGGCTTGGGGATGAGCACCGCATCGAGGGCAGGCTTGGACTGCGCTCCGGGATACATGCGATTGAGCCGCATGGTCTTCGATTCGGGCAGCTGCGCCGGTGAGAACTTGATGAAGTTTCCCTGCAGGGCGACGTCGGACAGCCCGGCTTCGCGGGCTCCCACGCGGAAGCGGGCGACGGCGATCAGGTTCTGGGCGGGCAGCGGCGGTTCGCCATAACGGTCCACGAGTTCGGCCAGGACCTCGTCGATGGCCTCGTTCGTGAGGGCGGCAGCCAGTTTGCGGTAGGCCTCGAGGCGCAGCCGTTCCCCTGGCACGTAGTCGTGCGGCAGGTGGGCGTTGACTGGCAGTTCGATCTTCATCTCGGCGGCCTTTTCCTCGGCCTCGCCGCGGAAGTCTGCCACGGCCTCGCCCACGAGGCGGATGTAGAGGTCGAAGCCCACACCCTGGATGTGGCCCGACTGTTCGCCGCCGAGCAGGTTGCCGGCCCCGCGGATCTCCAGGTCCTTCATGGCCAGCTGCATGCCCGCGCCCAGTTCGTTGTGGGCGGCCACGGCTTTGAGCCGTTCCAGCGCCACCTCGCCCAGGGGCTTTTCCGCCGGGTACAGGAAGTACGCGTAGGCGCGTTCGCGGCCGCGGCCCACGCGTCCGCGCAGCTGGTGGAGCTGGGAGAGCCCGTATTTGTCCGCGCCGTCCACGATCAGGGTGTTGGCGTTGGAAATGTCCAGGCCGGTTTCGATGATGGTGGTGCACACCAGGACGTCGAAGCGCTTCTCCCAGAAGTCCACGATGATCTGCTCGAGGCGGCTTTCGGACATCTGCCCGTGCGCCACCTCCACGCGGGCCTCCGGTACCAGTTCCCGGATCTTCGCTGCGGTGCGGTCGATCGTTGACACCCGGTTGTGGACGAAGAACACCTGGCCTTCGCGCATCAGTTCGCGGCGGATCGCCGCGGAGGTCTGCTTGTCCGTGTAGGGGCCCACGTAGGTCAGGACGGGGTGCCGTTCCTCCGGCGGAGTGGCCAGCGTGGAAGTCTCGCGGATCCCGGTCAAGGACATTTCCAGGGTGCGCGGGATCGGGGTGGCGCTCATGGCCAGCACGTCCACGTTGGTGCGCATCTTCTTGAGCGCCTCTTTGTGTTCGACGCCGAAGCGCTGCTCCTCGTCCACGATCACCAGGCCGAGGTCCTTGAAGCCGAAGTCCTTGGACAGCAGCCGGTGTGTGCCGATCACAACGTCCACGGAACCGCTCTTGACGCCGTCGGCGGTTTCCTTGGCCTCCTTGCCGCTCTGGAAGCGGGACAGCGGCTTGACCACCAGCGGGAAGCCGGAGAACCGTTCGGTGAACGTCTCGTAGTGCTGCTGGGCGAGCAGCGTCGTGGGCACCAGCACGGCGACCTGTTTGCCGTCCTGGACGGCTTTGAACGCGGCGCGGACGGCGATCTCGGTTTTGCCGTAGCCGACGTCGCCGGAGATCAGCCGGTCCATAGGGATCTCGCGCTCCATGTCGGCCTTGACCTCATTGATGGTGGTCAGCTGGTCCGGGGTCTCCACGTACGGGAAGGCCTCCTCCAGTTCCCGCTGCCACGGGGTGTCCGGGCCGAAGGCGTAGCCGCGCGAGGCCATCCGGGCCGAGTAGAGCCGGATCAGCTCGCCGGCGATCTCCTTGACCGCCTTTCGGGCCTTGGACTTGGTGCTGGCCCAGTCCGCGCCGCCCATCTTGCTCAGTGCCGGGGTGTCCCCGCCGACGTACCGGGTGACCTGGTCCAGCTGGTCGGTGGGCACAAAGAGCCGGTCGCCCGGGGCTCCGCGCTTGGACGGGGCATATTCCAGGACCAGGTATTCGCGCACCCCGTCTCCTCCACCGGCCACCCGGCGCTGGATCAGCTCCACGAACCGGCCAATGCCGTGCTGTTCGTGCACCACGGAGTCCCCGGCCACGAGCTGTAGCGGGTCCACGGCGTTCCGCCGCTTGGACGGCATGCGGCGCATGTCCTTTGTGGAACCGGCGGACGTGCGCCCCAGCAGGTCCGCTTCCGTCAGCAGGCCGAGTTTGAGACCGTCCAGGACAAAACCGCGTCCGACGGCGGCGGTGGTCACCTCGATGATGCCGGCCTGGGGTTCGTCAATCAGCGAGTCCACCCGGGCACACGGGATGTCGGCGTCGTGGAAAAGTTCGGCCAGGCGCTGCGCCGGGCCGGGGCCCTCCGTGGCAACCACGATGCGCCACTGGTCCCGGACGTGCGAGCCGATGAACTCCATCATCTCCGCCACGTCGCCCTGGTAGCCGCGGGGCTCCCGGGCGTGCAGGTTGAGCACGTTGATGTCCGGTGTCAGCTCTTCGTCAGTGGCCAGTGATGTGATGGACCACCACGAGACTTCCTGGCCGAGGGCGGAGCTGCGGGTTTCAGTCAGCGAGCGGAAGCTGGCCGAATGCAGCGCTTCGGACGCCGCGGAACTCAAATCAAGGGGTGCCGTGCCGCCGTCGGACGCCGTGGACCACGCCGCCTCGAGGAACTCCTCGTTGGTGGCTGCGAGGTCATGGGCGCGGGTGCGGACCTTCTCCGGTTCGATCACCACGGAGATGGACCCGGCGGGCAGCTGTTCCACGAAGGGGACCATGGAATCCACCAGGACGGGGGCCAGCGATTCCATGCCTTCCACCGTGATGCCGCCGGCGATCTTCTCCAGCATGTCGGCAGCGGCGGGCAGCTGGGCCTTCAGCGTCGCGGCGCGGGACATCACGGCTGGGGTGATCAGGATTTCGCGGCACGGCGGGGCATGCAGTTCGGTGGGGTGGTGCAGGCCGGGCGAGGAGAGGGACCGCTGGTCGGCGACGGCAAACCAGCGCATCTGGTCCACCTCGTCACCGAAGAACTCCACCCGGACCGGGTGGTCCTCGGTGGGCGGGAACACGTCCAGGATGCCGCCGCGGACCGCGAACTCGCCGCGGTGCGTCACCATGTCCACACGGGCGTAGGCAGCGTCAGCGAGGCTGCGCACCACGTCGCTGAAAGGGACCTCCTGGCCAACCCGCAGCGTGACGGGAACCAGTTCGCCCAGTCCGGCCACGATCGGCTGGACCACCGCCCGGACGGGAGCCACCACCACGCGCAGCGGCCCGCCGGAGGCTGTCTCGGGGTGTGCCAGCCTGCGCAGTACGGACAGGCGGCGGCCCACGGTGTCCGAGCGCGGGGACAGCCGCTCGTGCGGAAGGGTTTCCCAGCTGGGGAATTCAGCCACCGAATCGGCCGGCAGGTAGGCCCGCAGGGCCGCGGTAAGGTCTTCTGCTTCGCGTCCGGTGGCGGTGACGGCCAGCACCAGGGGCGCCCCGCCGTCGTCGTGGGTTCCGTCCGGCGCACCGAGCGCCGCCAGGCCGTCGGACATTTCCGCCAGCAGGGCCGCCCGCAGGCCGGCCGGCGCGCTGATCTGGTAGTCCTCGCTGCGGGATCCAAAGCTCCGGGACGCTTCAGCCTGCACACGGGCGAAGGTCTGGTCTCCGGCGAGCGCGCGGCGCAGGCCTGTGAGTGACGGGCCGTTGAGGCTCATGGCAGAAACTCCTGAATGATCACGGGAAAGCAGGCAACACGAAGACCCGAAATTCGCGAGAATCCCGGGTCTTCCCAGCCTACCGCGACCGCGGGCTTCAGGCAGCGGACGTCAGACCGCGGCCCGCGCCCTCTGGAGGAATGAGTCAACGATGCGCCCGGCGTGTTCGCGGGTGAGCCCGGCCTCGGCGGCGAACCCGGGTGGCTGCCTGCGGCCGCTCAGGGTCTCCCCCAGGTACAGCAGCGCGGCCATGACTTCCGACAGCTCCACATCTGCCTCCGCGCGCTGGCGCAGGAGCCTTAGGTGCGCGGCCTGCAGCGCCGGGCCCGGAGCGCAGCCGAGGTCACGGTCAAAGATCCGCCGGCAGCGCGCGTAGGCGGCCAGGCCTTCGGCAGGCAGTCCGGCCAGTTCGTAGGCCGTCACCAGCACTGTCCATGCCCGCTCGTTGAGGGGGTCGGACGCCACGGCGGCCCGTGCCAGGCGGACCGATTCGGTGGGCCTGTTGAGCAGGGCGGCTGTTTCGGCGGCGTGGATCTGGGCAGCCACGCGCTCGGCCAGATGCCGGGTCCTCGCCTCATCGGCCCAGTCCGCGGCCAGTTCTGAGCCCAGGAGCGGATCGGCAGATAATTCCAGCGCGTCGGCCAGCAGCGCGTACGCCTCCTCGGGCGAGGCGTGAGAGGCGTTCCTGACCAGCTGGCGGAATTTGGAGAGGTCCAGGTCCACCAGCTCCGGATCCAGGAGGTAGCCTCCGTTGGCGGTGCGGAGCGGGCCGTTCTTGGTGTTGCCCGGCTGGATCGCGCGGCGAATGCCGCTGACGTAGCTTTCCAGGGTTGCGACGGTTCCGCCCCCGGCGCTGGAGCCCCAAAGAATGTCGATTATCCGGCTCTTGGAGACGGGATTGCCCAAATTCAGCAGCAATATCTCGAGAAAGTGCCGTCCTGTGTATGCAGCATGCCGTCCCCCTTTCGGGACTTGCGATGTTTAGCCATGACCTTTTTCCTCCATCGGGTTCATACCGGCTCCCCCTCAACGTGGTTGCTCGGTTCAATGGATGGCCCCAGCATTGATTAGCGGCCTTTGGAAAAACTTGGATTGCTAAGCTGGCTTTCTATCGATGCTTTCCAGGAACGTTCCGAGGAGATCCAATGAACGGCACCCCCAAAACCGTGCTTGTCACCGGTGCCACCGGCTATATCGGCGGGCGGCTTGTTCCCCGGCTCCTCGAGGCCGGGCACACGGTGAAAGTCGTCGTGCGGACTCCGGCCAAGATCGCCGGCGTGCCGTGGCTGGAGCAGGTTGAAGTCATTCCCGGCAGCCTCGACGACGGCGACGTGCTCCGCGCAGCGCTGGACGGCGTCGACGTGCTCTACTACCTGGTCCACTCGATGGCGGCAGGCGCCGGGTTCGAGGCCAAGGAGAAGACCATGGCCGGGACCGCCGCAAAGGCCGCAGCTGACGCGGGCGTAGCGCGAATCGTCTATCTCGGCGGCCTGCACCCGGAAGGCGCCGAACTCTCAACGCACATGCGGTCCCGGGAAGCTGTCGGCAAGGTCTTCCTCACGGGTCCGGTGGATGCGGTCGTGTTCCAGGCGGGCGTCGTGATCGGATCAGGGTCGGCGTCCTTCGAAATGATCCGGCACCTCTCAGAGACGCTCCCCCTCATGCCGGCGCCCAGCTGGGTGCGGAACCGGATTGAGGCCATTGCGGTCCGGGACGTGCTGCACTACCTCGTCGCCGCGGCATCCCTGGAAGGGCCCATCAACCGCACCTTCGACATCGGTTGCCGCCAGGTGCTCTCATACGCGGGAATGATGAAGGAGTACGCCGCCGAGGCGGGACTGCCGCACCGCGTGGTGCTGGCGCTGCCCATTCCCGCGCCCAAACTCGCCGGCATGTGGGTGGCCCTGACCACGCCCATCCCGCTGTCCATGTCCTTGCCGCTGGTCCAGTCGCTCCAACACGACGCCGTGTCAAGGGAGCACGACATCGACAAGTACATCCCGTTGCCGGAAGGCGGCCTGACCCCGTACCGGCGCGCCGTCGCGCTCGCCCTCAGCAAGGAACGCGACGCCCAGGTGGAGACCACCTGGGCCAGCGCGGGCGCGGACGCCGACCCGCTGCCGAGCGACCCGGACTGGGCCGGGCACCGCGTGTTCGTCGACGAACGGAGCTATAGCAGCGCGGTGGACCCCAAGTATGTCTGGACCATCATCGAGGGCATCGGTGGCCGCAACGGCTGGTACTCCCTGCCGCTGGCGTGGCGGGTCCGTGGATGGCTGGACAAACTGACCGGCGGTGCCGGTCTGCTTCGCGGCCGACGGCACCCGCACCTGCTTGCCGAGGGCGAGGTGGTGGACTGGTGGCGTGCCGAGATGCGCGCGCCGGGCCGTGCCTGGCTGGAGCTGTCGGTGGAACCTGACGGCACCGGCAGCCGGTACCGTCAGCGCGCCATCTTCTTCCCGAAGGGCCTCAGCGGCCGGCTGTACTGGCTCGCCGTGCTCCCGTTCCACAGCGTCATCTTTCCGGCGATGTCACACAACATCACGGCCGCGGCGCAAAAGCTGGAGGCGGCCGAATCGGAGTAGGCGGGGCGCGCAACGTAGGATGTGTGAGGCAAAAACCATGGCCCATACCCCCAACCTATGGAGGAACAATGGCACTGAGTGCTTCCACCACCCTGCCGCACAGCGTCGATCGCGTAGCGGCGGTATTCGCCAATGAAGATTTCCAGCGCCACACCAGTGAACTGGTTGGCGGAACCCTTGAATCGTTCAAGGTCGACGGCGATGTCGCCGGCGCTTTCAGCACCACTTCGGTGCGCACCCTGCCCACCACCCGGCTGCCGGAGATTGCTCGGAAGTTCGTGGGCGACAGCCTCACCGTGACCCAGCTTGAGACCTGGGAAGCCCCCGCCGCGGACGGCTCGCGGCGGAGCAACATCAGCCTGAAGATTTCCGGTGCACCGCTGGACGTTAGCGCTGTGCAGCGGCTCATCGCCGAGGGCGGCAGCACCCGTGTAGAGCTCGAAGGCACCGTTACGTCCTCGGTCCCGTTCCTCGGCGGCAAAATCGCCGATGCTGCCGAGCCCATGGTGGGCAAGGCACTGAACATCCAGTCGCAGCAGGCGCAGGCCTGGCTGGAAAGCCACTAATCCCGTGCATCTCCCGGTAGCTCTTGCCTGGATCCTGATCATTGCCGGCATCTGGTCCCTGGTGGTCTGGCCCCAGTTCCTCCGCCGCGTGATGAAGGATCGGCGGGCCCGTGACGCAGCAGGCAAGGCCACAAAGTTCCTTACCGTGCACGTGGTCCTGGTGTCCGTCTCCATGGTGCTCGGTGCCGCCACAGCGGCTATCGGCATCGCCGGCCTGGGCACCTAGCCTGCTCATCGGCCAGGCGGACTTAGGGATCGCCTGGCCGCCCGGGCACTCGAGTACTCCGCGCGGAAAATGGAGTAGGCGGGGGCATAAGTGAGGTGGACAACACGCTGTTATCTGATCGTGATAAGCCATAGATTTTCTGCTATGGATGCGAACGATATG
Source organism: Arthrobacter sp. ISL-69 (assembly GCF_018613775.1). NCBI lineage: Bacteria > Bacillati > Actinomycetota > Actinomycetes > Micrococcales > Micrococcaceae > Arthrobacter > Arthrobacter sp. ISL-69. The sequence continues at coordinate 57,709 of NZ_JAGGPO010000013.1, read as the reverse complement.
GAACGGGTTTGGCACGGCAGCCACCGTAAAAACGACCGCAGAAATTGGTCGTTATATTTCGGCCTTACACTATTGGGGCTTATCGCGTGGGTAATTCTTGTATTTCCCCACTAATCTTCAAATTTCCACTGCACAATCAAAACTCCGGTTGGTCCCCACCTGCCGGAGTTTTGTTTGCCGTGCCTGATTTCCCGCCCTGCGGCGCTACCGGACAAAGTCCGAGTAGCCGGCAACGATGGTCAGTACCGTAAGTACCACCAGCGCTATAACGCACACAATTTCCGCCCTGCGAATCCTGTGCTGCGTCTGCCGCCATTCAGCGTCGTCCTGGATATCAGCCATATTTAGAGGCTACGGGGAAGCCCCGGACGCCACTAGAGTAGTCACTACTTGTCTTTTTCCCCATTGCCGTGCGCTCTTCACATCAAGCTCACCATGCCATAAAGTAGCGGTAAGATCGGCGATCGGCTCAGCGACGTTTATCTCAGGATTCAAGTACGTCCTCAGGATTGAACTACGTCCCAGGAGAGCTGAGCACAGTGGCCGCTGAAGGTTTTTCCAATACCCGTTTCCTCACAGTTTCCGAGGTCGCAGAAGTCATGCGCCTTTCCCGGATGACCGTGTACCGGCTCGTCAAGGCGCATGATCTGCCGGCGGTCCGGTTCGGCCGGTCCTACCGGGTCCCCGAGCATGCCATCGAGGACTACGTCCAGCACCACTCCACGCTCGCGGATGACGAGCACCCGGAGGCCGGGAAGACCTAGCGGCTGGTGGATACGGCCTGCCGCAAGGCGTCCTCGGCAGCCACCCACGCCAGCATGGCGCACTTGACCCTGGCCGGATATTTCGCCACGCCCGCCAGGGCCGCCGCATCACCCAGGATTGCCTCGTCCGGCTCCAACCGGCCGCGTGAGCGCATGAGCTCCCTGAAATGACCGATCATTTCGTCCAGTTCCGCCGGCGACGCGCCTTCGGATAATTCGCTCAGTATTGAGGCCGAGGCCATTGAGATGGCACAGCCGTCTCCGTGCCAGTGGATGCCTTTCACCGTCGGCTGCGCTCCGGCCGCCTCCAGCTCAAGGCGCAGCGTTATTTCATCGCCGCAGACCGGATTGAGCTGATGGCATTGCCCCACCCCCGCCTGCTCAGGTATGGCCGCGGCTTCGTCAGCCGTCAGGTCTGACCCGCTGCGGGTCTTTGCGTGCTCCAGGATCAGTTGCTGGTACATCGCGTCCAATGCGCTCATTTGGACTCCCCCGCGCTTCCTGCACCGAAGTAGGGCCGGACCTGTGCCACGGCCTCGAGCAGGAGGTCCACTTCATCGGCGGTGTTGTACAGGTACGTGCTCGCCCGGGTGGTGGCGGTCAGGCCCAGCCGGCGGTGGAGCGGCTGCGCGCAGTGGTGCCCCACACGGACGGCGATGCCCATGCTGTCCAGGTACTGTCCGACGTCGTGCGCGTGCACGCCGGCAACGTCAAAGGCCGCCAGGCCGAGCCGTTCCACGCCTGGCCCCGGCCCCACGACGCGGACTCCGTCGATGGCGCTCAGCCCGCGGACCAGCCGCTGGCCCAGCGAGGCTTCCCAGCCCGCGATACGTTCCATGCCGGTTTCACGCAGGTAGTTCGCGGCGGCGGCGAGCGCCACAGCCTGCGAAATGGGCTGCGTGCCGGCCTCGAACCGCTGCGGCGCAGGGAGGTATTCTGCTTTTTCCATCGTCACAGTCGTGATCATGGAGCCTCCGGTGAGGAACGGAGGCATGGCGTTCAGCAGTTCCCGCCTGCCGTAGACACCGCCGATGCCCGTGGGGGCCAGCATCTTGTGGCCGGAGAAAACGGCGAAATCGACGTCCAGGGCCTTGAAGTCCAAGGGCAGGTGCGGCGCGGACTGGCAGGCGTCCAGCACCACCAGGGCGCCGACTTCCCGGGCCAGCCGTACCAGCTCGGATACCGGGTTGATGGTTCCGAGGACATTCGACGCATGCGTGAAGGCAAGGATCCTGGTGCGTCCGGTAACAAGCCGGGACGCCTCGTCAAGCCGCAACGCGCCGTCGTCGTCGATGGGGATGAACTTCAGCGTGGCTCCGGTGCGCCGGCAGAGCTCCTGCCACGGAATCAGGTTGGCGTGGTGTTCCATTTCCGTCACCACCACCTCGTCCCCCGGGCCGAGGGCGAAACGGCGGGCGTCGGCCCCAACGGTGCCGATGCTGGCATTGGAGAAGGCGTACGCGAGGAGATTGAGCCCGGCAGTGGCATTGGCAGTCCAGACAAGCTCGTCCTCCGCGGCCCCCACAAAGCCGGCCACTGTGGCCCGGGCGTCCTCGAACGCGTCGGTGGCTTGGACGGCCAGATGGTGGGCTCCGCGGTGCACCGCGGCATTCCTCAGTTCGTAGAACTCCTGCTCGGCTTCGAGCACGCTGCGGGGGTTCTGTGAGGTGGCGCCGGAATCCAGGTAAACGAGGGGCCTGCCGTTGACTTCCTGATCCAGGACCGGGAAGTCGTTGCGGATGCGCAGGACCTCGACTTCACTTAACGCGACGTGGGTGTCTGCGGTAGCGGGAGTGGAAACCATGACCAAACTGGAGCTCCTTGATAGGCAAGACCTGCCGACAGCTCACTGCAACGGCGAGGCACACCGCTTGGGTCCGCGGTGCTACTCCTCAATTGTCCCACTATTGACCGGCACGGATTCCGGGCCCGGCATCACCGCCCTGCCCCGTCCAGGCTCTTCCACAATTCAGCGAGCTCCTGGCGGCGGGAAACCCCAAGCTTGCCGTAGATCCTCTGCAGGTGCGCGTTTACCGTGTTCACGGCTATCCCGAGTTCCGCCGCGACCCGTGCGCTGCCCAAGCCCGAGACAACAAGTACAGCCACTTCACGCTCCCGCTGTGAAAGCTTGGCCGGATCGGCCACGGCCAGCCGGTTCTTCGCGGATCCGCCGGACCGCGTTGCGCCGGGCACGGATTGGCCGGACAGTGTTTCGCCGGAGACCGGCCCACTGTTCCCGTCACTCGACCACCGCCATTCGGCAGCCCCGTCGCCGGGTTGTTCACTTCCCTGCTTCTCAGGCCGTGCCGTTACGCCGAGATTCAGGAGTTCAAAAGCCCTGCGGCCCCTGCCACCGCCGCCCGGCGCCTTGGCCGGTTTCCGGAGCGTCCTCGGGGGCGGACCTGCGGCGCCGGTAACGGCCGGCCGTGCCACGGACGCGTAGGTTTCAGCGAGCTTGGCCGCGACGTCGCCGTCGGCGGACCGGCCGCCCACCGGCGAAGCCGCGGGGCCCGGCGCCTGCGCCAGATCCCAGGCCAGCCACTCGGCGGTGGCCTGCGCGCCAAGCGTGAGGGCCAGCAGGTCATCCGGGTCACCGGATATTCCGCCACCTGCCCCCTGCGCGCGTACGGCTGCACGGCTGGCGGTTGCATTCCGGCAAAACATCATGGCCCGGAAAAGTTGCAGCGGCCCTCCGGGGTAGCTCATCCATTTGGTGCCGGCACGTTCGTCCGCAGCCCCGGCGCCGGGAGCCTGCCCCAGACTCGTGAGATTGGAGGCGTGGATGGTGAGCACCGTCGAGTGGAAATCAACGCTGCACCGCGGCAGCCGCTCCACCGCGTTGAGCGCCCGGGTGGAAAGCGCGACGGCGTCAGCGGACTTTCCCCGCACGGACAGTCCCTGGGAGGCCAGCGCCAGCAGCAGGATACCGGCGTGGGTTCCCGGTGCATCGTCATGACCTGCGTGCCCGCTTTCGCAGAAACCGTCGGGACAGAGGCGGTGGAACAGCTCGCCGCCCGGACTTGGCCAGTTCCCCTCCCGTGACTCCAGGAACAGCTGCAGGACGTCCAGCTCATCCTGGACGGCGTTCTGGTAGGTATCGGCGGCCGAATCACCAACCGACGCGGCGGCCGCAAGGCTCAGGCGCCGCCTTGCCCCGTCCAGCACGGCGTTGAGCGCATCGCGGCCAGGATTCATCGGCATCAACGCCTGCAGGAGCAGTGACACCGCGCGGGCGAACTCTATGCTGAGCACGGCCGGCGTCGTTTCCACGAGGCTCCTCAGCAACTCCGCGCTCTTGCCGTACTGTCGGGAATGGAACAGGGCCCGGGCAGCCTCCGTCTGTGCCATCAGCTGGAGCTCGGGCGCTTTGACGGTTTCGGCCGCCCGCAGCGCCCGCTCACTGTCATAAAGGTTGTTCGCAGTGGTGGCCACGGCCAGGAGATCCAGGTCTGGAACAGCCCACCCGGCATCCAGTGCCGCCTCCACCCGGCGCAGGAGATCCCATAGCGGTTCCTCCCCCGGGCGACCGGAATGTGCGGAGGCTGTGTCCTGCATCTCCAACGGCTTCGTCTTACCGGGAAAATGCCGGGCCGCGCTGGCCTCAGCCTCGTGGTTGAGGGTGACGTCCGCTCCGCCGTTGCTCCTGATCTGAAGACGGATCACATGGCGCTGCTCCAAGGCGGCCAGGGCTTCCGCCGGCACCACCCGGGCAAGGACGGATAGAGGAGCCGGATCAGCAGCCGCCAGGAATTCGACCACCTGGCGCTGGACCGGCGGAAGGGCCTCAATCCGCCGTCGGGCCAGGTCAAATTGACGTGCTTCCCCGGGCCCCAGCGGACGGACCATGGCGCAGCTGCCGTCCTGCTCCACTATCTGGCCGCCCGCCAAGGCTTCCTCGACAAGCCAGCTGGCCGTTAACGCGTTGGCGCCGGAGGCGGCGTGGATGTCGCGCACCAGGCCGCGGTCGGGCCGGGCCGGCAAGCGGTGCTCAAGGAAGGTCCGGAGCTGCTCCAGCGTCAGTTCCTCCAGGGTCACGACGGACAACTGCCGGGCCACCACAGATTCCATCAGTTCCATCTGGAGTTGCCGGTCTGAACGGTGGCTTGCCAGCATCTTGATGTCCGGTTCCGAGAGAAGCTGGTTCAGGACCCACAGCGAGGAACCGTCCAGGTGGTCCACGTTGTCCAGGACCATCAGGATGCCGGTTGCTCCGGGATCCTGGCTCCGCAGTGCATCGCGGCAGGCCCCGGTAATGGTCAGCGGCGACACCTTGGCCCCTGCCGGCAGGCCCGGCACCAACACACTGCCGATGCCGAACTTCATCCGGCGGCAGGATTCGGGAATGTTGTGGGCAACAACGGTTAGCTGTCCGGAGAGCGCCTCGGCGGCGGCCGCAAGGAACCTGGTCCGGCCCGAGCCGGCAGCCCCTGTAACGATGACTCCTGAACTCACGGAGCCGGAGAGCGCGCCGATTGCCGCCCGCAGTTCGGCCTCCCGAATGACCCGGGGGAAAGATGAATTTCCTGCCCAAACGTCCATGGTGCGTCGATTCCTTTGCCGCGGAGCGTGAAGTTCCGGACCGCCCCCAACCCACCTGCCGGCATTAGCAAGTCCTACGCTACCTAGCTACTGTTTGCGCTGGCGTGAGTAGTGACTACTCGAATATCCCGGACCGCCTCGCGCAGGCCCGTTCAGGCTACTCACGGGCATCCGTGTAAAGTGGGGCGGGTGTTAACGGTCTCCACGGGTCTCCTGACGGTCCTGCTGGCTGCTTCTGGGGAGTAAGCGGCGCAGCTGGTTTTCACACCAGCAATGATTCTTAGGCGCGGCCACGGCTGCGCCAATCTGGCGGTCATGACCCGTACTTGGCGTGCCCTTTAGCGGCACCTGCCAGCCTTGTTAATGTCCCCAAACAGATATGTATCCCAATAAAAATGAAACACATGACCACCCCCATCATGGCTGTGTTGATCCTCCTTGTCGGAGTATTGACCTCCGGCTGCGCCGCCGAATCGGCGCCCAGCCCGTCGGCCTCCACCAGTCCTTCATCGGCCAGCGCAGAGGCAGCGCCGGCAACACCGAAGGCCTCACCGTCACCTAGTTCGGCCCCGGCTGCAGCCCAGGTCGAGGAACCTGCACCCGCTGCGGTTCCCGCCCCGGAAGCAGCTCCTGCCACCGTGGCAGTGGCAGCCGCCGAACCCGCGGCCGCACCGGCCGCCAGCAAATACCCGCTGCACACGAATATCGTGAGCACCACTTTCTGGGTGGGCGAAATCTTCAACGCGAACCTTGCCGACGGTTCCCAGGTCTGCTCGACGTACAACGGCCAGTGGGCCTTCCAGCACACCGGGATCAACGCCGGCACCACGCCCGGTTCGGCCTCCGGCTGCCCCGGCAGCATTTACGGCGGTTGCGACGGCGTGAGCTCCGGTTCCGGTAGCTCATTCGCCTGCGCCACGGAAGCCCGCGACGCCTCCAACGGGTACTTCCCCAAGAACCAGCCCACGCCGCTGGAGAACCCGTTCTACCTCGACCTGCCCTACGACGACATCAATGACAGCGTCGCGTTCCAGCAGCGCTGCCAGGTCATTCCGTGGGCTGCCGCGGACAATGCGGCCACCGGTGTTGACCACTGTGCGGACGGCAACTACTCCTACATGAAGAACCACTGGGTGCAGATGACCGGGCCCAACGGCAACGTCTGCTACGGACAGATCGAAGATGCCGGTCCTTCCAGCGGTTCCGAATACCATGATGCCAACTACGTCTTCGGCGCAGCCGAGGCCCGCCCGGCCAACACCGACTTCTCCGCCGACGGCACTCAAGGCGCGGGAATGGATGTTTCTCCCGCCCTGAACGGCTGCCTCGGCTTTGCCGAGCTGGACGGCAGCGGCGATCACGTCTCGTGGCGGTTTGTTGACCGCGCCGCTGTCCCGGCCGGTCCGTGGCTGAACGTGGAAACCACCTCCGGAGTGAGCTGATAACCGCAACATCGCGCTGGACCCTGAGGCGCCCCTCCCGCTGGACCACAGTGTCCTGCGGGAGGGGCGCTTTTCGTTTCCGCGCCCGGGGTCCGGTGACGGCGCTAGTGGGTGATTCCCGCGCCCGCCGTGGCTTCCTCCAGCTCGAGGGCCTCCCCCTGGACACGCCTCAACGGGCTGACCCACACGCCCGATGAGGCCCCCGAGAACGCCCGCGGCAGCACCATCAGGCAGATGACCGAGTCGAGGATCCGCATGAACGGAAAGAACGGCGCCATCAGCAGGATCCCCGGCCGGCGGAGTGCCAGTGCCGCGATGACAGTCAGCAGGAAATCCGGGAGGAAGACCCCCAGGATGACGTCCTGCGGACGCATGAGTCCGGACAGGTACAGGAAGGATTCGCCGTTCTCGCCGAATGCCTGTACCTGCATGGCCGCCACGAGCGACAGCAGGAAGACCGGAATCAGCAACACAAAGAACATGCAGCTAATGACGAGTTCGATGATGTAGAACACCAGCACGAACCAGAATTTTCCGGCCTGCAGCCGGTGCCGGCGCACCGTCTGCCAGAAGCCGAGGATCCAACGCCGGACCTGCCTGGTGTAGTCCTGCAGGTTGTCCGGATCCTGCGTATAGGCCACGGCAGCTGAGGGGTGGAAAGCGATCCGGCCCAGCTTCTTGGCATGGATCTCAAACGTCATGTTGAAGTCCTCGATGACCAGCCCGGGTGCCAGCACCTTGATTTTCGCGAGTGCATTTGTCCGGTACATGCTGGCGAAGCCGGGCACGATCGAAACGACGTTTGCTCCCCTGGCCGCCTGGCCGTATTTGAGCAGCAGCTGCACCACAATGTAGAGCCGTTCCCGATAGGCCACCAGGAAACGGCCGAGCACCGTAGGTGCCGGCGGGGTCATGATGGATTTGGCGCGGCCGGCCACGGCAACCACGTCCCGGTCAATGAACAGCGGCAACCCGGTTTCGAGGTAGTCAGGGTTGGGCCTGGTGTCTGCGTCAAGTAGCATCACCACTTTGAACTTCCGGCACAGTTCGAAGTGGGCGATCCCGGCGGCAAGCGCACCGGCCTTGCCCCTGTTCGGTTCGAGTTCCAGCACTTTGACTCCGGCCGCTCGGGCAATGGCAGCAGTGTCGTCCGTGGACATATCCGAGATCACATGGATGTTCCTGAGCGGCACCAGCACCGAGGCGGCCCGGATGGTCTCCCTGATGACCAGGGCTTCGTTGTGGGCGGCAATCAGCACCGCAACATTCGCCGGCAGGATCCTTGGGTCCCTGGCACGGTGGCGGCCATGCTCCCGTTGCAGCTCCCCGCGGTGCGTCCTTGGCGCCGGCAACGCGTGGACGCCGTGAATGCCGGACCCAATCCGGTTGGCCAGCTGCCATCGCTGCAGGAGCCCGAGGACGCGCCCGCTCAGTGGGGGTCCCAGCGTCACCCGTCGGATGTACTGCTCGTTGGCCAGCCGCAGCAGCCCAACGAGTGACCAGAAGATGGTGCTGATTCCCAGGACAAGGACAACGTAGACGGCTATCACAGTGACGGCGCTCCAATCGTGTCGTACATGGCATAGTCATCCGTAGTCAGGGTGCCGTTCCTGAAAAGGCTCAGCCCGAAGCTGATCGCGGTTGCGCCGGCGGGCAACGCCGGGGTGGTGAAGCTCGCCTGGGTGTAGGAGCCGGCCGCGGCGAACCATGGACTGGACGTCCAGTAGGTCCAGGTTCCAGCAGAGTTCCGGTAGTACACGGCGAACTGCGTCACCGCCGTGGAGGTATACCAGGCGCGCAGCGAATACGTATGGCCGGCGACGGCGGCCGGCGCGCACGATCCGGAGTCCAGGGTCGGCAGGAGTTTAGCGTCACCGTCCACGTAGTTGCTCACCGCGAGGCGTTCCGCCTTTGTCCCGGTCCTGGCCGTGGCGACGGTGCTGAAGGACGCGGTGTTCGAACCGTACCCGGCGGTTTGCCAGCACTGTGGCGTCGAACCGGCGCCCGCCGTTTCAAGGCTGGCGTTCTGCACCAGGTTCGTACCGGCCGGCGCTGGCGGCGGCGGTGGCGGGGACGACGCAACGTCGTTCATTTCGTAGTCGTCGGTGGTGAGGGTTCCGTTGCTGAACAGGTTGAGTCCGAAGCTGATGCCGCTCGCTCCCGAAGGCAGCGCGGGCGTGGTCCAGCTGGCCTTTTGGTACGTAGTGGCGGGCCCGAACCACGGACTCGAGGTCCAATAGACCCAGTATCCAAGGCCGGTCCGGTAGTAGAGGGCGAACTGGGTGTTGGTAGTGGACTTGTACCAGGCGCCCAGCGTATACGTGTGCCCGGACGTTGCTGTCGGCGAGCATCCGCCGAGGTCCAGGGACGGCAGCCACTTCGCGTCGCCGTCGACGTAGCCGGTCACCACCAGGCGCTCTGCCCGTGACCCCGTCCGTCCGGGGCTCACCGTGGTGAACGTGTGGGAATTCGTCCCATAGCTTCCTGCCTGCCAGCATTGGGGCACGCCGTTGACCATGGTCTCAAGGCTCGGATTCTTCACGAGATTACCGCTCGATGGTGTCGGGGGCAATGCCGGGCCGGAGACGGCCGCCTTCACGGTTCCGCCGATGACCTGGTCCACCGTCTTGACAGTTGTTGTGGCCGGCCGGGTTTTTAGCCAGGAAGCGAGCTGAGTGAAGAGCGCGGGACTAATGCTGAGCGGGCCGGGTGTGGACGATATGTGGTGAAAAGTAAATTGGACCCACCCACCCACACTTTCAGCTCTGGTAACGCTGTTTTGAAAATCAGCCAATGTCCACGGGCTATCCACTTGATCCAATGCCGCGGTCCGGAATGGATTTTGGGGAGGAACGGTTTCCGCAAAAGCACACCCCGAACATCCAAAGCGGGATTGAATGTCTCCGAGCGCACGTGCGCTGTTATAGCCACAGTTTTTCACTGTGGTCTGCACGGCAGGAGTAACCGCGCTGAAAGGATAGGCGAAACTCGTCACCCTGAATCCCCAGTTGGTCAGATTTACCCTGTCGTTGCAGACCTGACGCGTGACCTCGTCTGCAGGCAGGGTGGTGAGATCTGCGTGGGTCACAGTGTGGCCGCCGATTTCGTGGCCGCTGGCCGCGAGGCCCTGGAGATCCGCAAGCGTCATGTAGCCGGCATTGTTGACATTTCCTGAAGGAACGAAGAACGTCCCGTCGATGCCGTAGTTGTTCATTATCTGGGCAGCGCTCAGCTGATCCGCATTGCCGTCGTCGAACGTCAACGACACTACGGTGGGCGCCGCCGCCTGGGCCGGGACGGCCAGCACGGCCAGGCCGGAGACGGCCAGGGCCACGATGCCCATGGCCGTCACGGCCGTTCGCGCCCATATTCGCAATCTGTGCCGCACGACATCCACGTCAGTCTGGCCTACTATTCGCCCGGAAGTCTTTAACCTCATGGGAATCGACTCGATTCTATTTTTCGAGCCCGTGGAAGCCTCTGCGCTGGCAACGGGCGGGGCATTACGGGGCGACCGGCGTCCCCGTGTCTAACATCTCGTAGTCATCTGTAGCCAGCTCCCCGTCGCTGAACAGATTCAGTCCAAAGCTGATGCCGACGGCGTCTGCCGGCACCGGTGGTGCGGTCCACTCAGCCTGCCGGTAGGCAGAGCTGGCAGGAAACCATGGGCTGGCTGTCCAATAGGTCCAGGTGCCAACCTTGTTGCGGTAATACAACTCGAACTGCGTGGATGCCGTGGACGTGTACCACGCCCGCAGGGTGTAGCTGTGGCCGGGAACGGCGCTCGGCGCGCAGGCCCCCAGGTCAAGGACAGGCAGCAGTTTCGCGTCACCGGATGCGTAGCCGGTGACATCCAGCCGGCGTGCGATGCCCCCACTGTGTCCGGGGGTCAATGTACTCAGGACGTGTGAATTCTCGCCATATGAGGACACCTGCCAGCACTCCGGCAGTCCGTATTTCCCTGCTGTCTCCAGCCCGGGGTTCCGCAGCGCGTTGACGCCCGGCGGTGCAGGCGGAGCAGCGGGCCCGGCGACGGCGGGCTTTGCCCCTCCTCCGATAACGTCGTGGACGGTGCGGATGGCGGTGGTGCCCTCGTCGGTGCGGGTAGCCAGCCAGGAAACGAAGTCGCTGAACAGCGCCGGACTGACGGACCGCGGGCTGCCGCTGTCATCGATGTCGAAAAAGCTCAGCTGCAGCCAGCCTCCCGCCGTTTCCGCTTGCATGACTGCCTGCTGCAGGTCATTGATGGTCCAGGCAGAACCGACTTCCGGCGTCGACCTGGTGCTGAAGACGTCGGCCGGCCGCACCGTTTCGGACACGGCGCAATCCGCGCAGCCCAGGCTGCTACGGACATCACCCTGGCTGCGCGCACTGTTGTATCCGCATCCTGCCACCGTTGCCTCGGCCTCCGGTGACTTTGCGGCAAAAGGATAGGCGAACGAGGTCACTTTAAAACCCCAGTCGGTCAGGTTCGTACGGTCATTGCAGACCTGCCGCTTGGCCTCGTCAGGATCCAGCGCCGTCAGGTCAGCAAGGGTTGCGGTGTGGCCGCCGATCTCGTTTCCGTCGGCAGCCAGGGCGTGGAGATCCTCCACTGTCATGTAGTCCTTTGCCCCCACGAAGCCTGAGTTGACGAAGAACGTCGCCCGCAATCCGTTGCTTTTCAGGACCTGGGCGGCGGCCAACTGGCTGGCCCTCCCGCCGTCGAAAGTCAGAGTGACGGTGGTCAGCGCAAGGCTGGTGTCCACGGGTGCCGAAAAATTCTTCAGTGGCCCCGGTGCATTGCCGGCCGGAGCCGGGCCGTTGTTCGGCGCCAGGGCGGCGGACCCCGTGAAGAGGGCAAGCGCCGCCAGCGACGAAACTGCCCAGAGCGTTGCCCGCTTTCGCTGCCTCGTCAACCCGGACCGGAGCGGATCGCCCTGACCCCCCAATGGTTCCAGCCGTTGCCTCATGACAGATATCCCCTCTTACATCCGTGTTGCCCGGCCGCAAGAGGATCCCCCCAGGCCGCAGTGATTCATCGATTGACACCCCGAAGGGGTCGGTGACGACTGGGGGGAAGCCTTGGTCTCAAAGGCTTGTTCGCCACCGACCCCCGATCATGGGCCCCGGGCCTGTGCGCCAGGGCTGGCTGCCTCACGGCAGCGGTGTCGGCAAGAGCGGGAGAGAAAGTCATAGCCAGTACCGATGGCCGGGGCAATCCTGCCGCCTTGACCACGAACTGCCGTTCAGGGGCACGGTTGCGGGCTTCCGCCCGCAATTGTGCGTCCATTCCCATTTTGAGACCCGATTCTCCCCCGGAACTCTGTATCTATCCGACATCCAAAGCCTATTAAGGAGAGTGTTCGGCGGCACGAGTGGTGCCTACCCGTCTTTCCGTCCGGCAGGTGCCGGGCAGGCACAGTGCCACTCGTCCGCTACCCGGATTGATACTCGATGTACGCCTGACAACACCCGTGTTGGCTGGCGGTCAGACAGCGTCGGTAGGCAGGCCGTGGTGAAATGGTGTCTAAGCACACCAAAGGGGGGCGTGGGATCCATATGACAGCACTTAGCCGCGGCTCGGATCCGGCCGCCAACGCGCAGGCGGAGCCCGCACCGCCGCCAGGTTCGGGCGGCCCGCGCTCCCGCCAACGGCTGCGGCCACGGCTTCGCCGGCCGTCAACCCCCCTGACGGCGGCGGTTGCCGTAACCACCATCCTGGCCTGCGTCATCTTCTTTTGGACCTGGCGGTCCGGCTTGGCCACAGGCGCCGCACAGCCGACGTGGTTCGCCGGGTATGTGGACGTCACCGTGTCGCCTCCCTACGCTTTTGAAGAGCCCTCCGGGCCGGCCAGCACGGACGTGGTACTGGCGTTCCTTGTAGCGTCCCCCCAGGACTCCTGCGTGGCCAGCTGGGGCGCCGGCTACGGCCTCGAAGAGGCAGGTACGGCCCTGCGCCTGGACAAACGGATTTCCGTGCTTCGGTCCCGGGGAGGGTCTGTCTCGGTGTCGTTTGGCGGTTCCCTGAACCGTGAACTGGCCACCGCGTGCCAGGACGAGGCCAAGCTCCGCACTGCCTACCGGGACGTTGTTGAACGCTACGAGCCTTCGTTCATCGACTTCGACCTGGAAGGCGCCGATCTCCTTGACCAGGCCGCCAGCGAGCGCCGCGCCAAGGCGGTGGCCTCCCTGCAAGGGGACCGCAATGCGTCGGGACAAAGGCTCGCCGTCTGGCTGACGCTGCCGGCTTCCCCGCGTGGACTTACCGATGCCGGCATAGGCGCCGTGGAGCAGATGCTCCAGGCAGGCGTCCAGCTGTCCGGGGTCAACATCATGACCATGAACTACGGTGCCAGCCGCAGCAGTTCCCAGGGGATGTTGGAGGCCGCCACAGCAGCGGCAGCCGCCACCCACGACCAGTTGGGCATCGTCTACCAGCGCGCGGGCGTCAACCTTAGCCGCGAACAGGTCTGGAAAAAGATCGGGCTCACCCCCATGATCGGGCGCAATGACCTGCCCGGCGAGATCTTCGAATTGGACGCGGCCCGGGGCCTAAAAGACTATGGGGTGGGGCTGGGTGTGCAGCGACTGTCGATGTGGTCGCTCAACCGCGATGCTCCCTGCCCTTCCAATGATCAGGGGCAGGACGCGTCCTTCACCTGCAGCGGCGTGGACCAGGGCACGACGCGCTTCGCCGATCTCCTGGGATCCGGGCTCCCTGGCAGGATGGGCTGAGCGTGTGCCGCTACTTCACCTGGCTGGTGGTGACCACGTCCAGCCAGGGGCCCGGCGGAACGTCCTGTAAATCCACGAATTGCCAGTCGACCTTGTCCGCTTCGCCGTCCAGGTCGCTGAAGCCGAGGCAGCCGTTGAGTGCCGGTGAAACGTCCATGCCGGCACCGTTGAATTTCTCATTGGCGGGCCGCGCGTCGTTTGGGCCGAAGACGTACTCCTTGTCCTGGTACTGCCCTGGGCCGGCGTCCTGAATCTGGCCGTAGCACTCCTTGCCGTCCTTGCGGATCTTGACCCAGCGGTTCTTCATGTAGCTGAAGGAGCGGTTGGTGGCTTGGCCTTTGTACCCTTCGTCGTTGGCCCAGGGAATAACGCTGGCCCGCTCGCGGAAGGCTGCCGCGTTGTTGATGTCGTCATAGGGAAGGTCCAGGTAAAAAGGGTTCTCCCTGGGCTTGAAGCTGCTGGGCGCGTAACCGTTTGAACCCGATCGCGCTTCGGTCTCGCATCCGCCGGACGTGACCTGGCCATCACAGCCGCCGTAGCTCTCCATCCACTGCGAGTCATAGGTGGAGAAGACCTGGCTGCCGTCCGCTGCGTTAGGGTCAAAGACCTCCCCCACCCAAAAGGTGGTGACCACAATATTCGTATGCCAGGGGTATTTACCCTGTTGCTCCGGCTTCGGAGGCGTGCAGGCCGTGGCGACCATTGCCAGCAGCAGGACTGCTGACACAATTCCGCACAGGCGGCGGTTGCGCACGGAGCCTCGATGTTTCACTTCTGATCCCCCGAATTAATGGACCTGCAATGTTGCGGACTCGACAGCGGCGAGGGCGGCCGTGCATCCGATGACTTCTTCCGGATGCACGGCCGCCCGTGCCATTGCTGGAAACTGGGTTGCCGTGAACTTGCCTGCCGGGCGGCCCTACATGCCCTTGGGGAAGTTCAGGTTGTAGCGATAGATGAACGCAGCCACCTGGTCACGGTTGATGGATGCTCCCGGTTTGAAGGTGCCATCAGCGTAGCCGAGCGTGATCTTCATGTCCGCCAGCCAACGCACTTCGTTGTAGAAGCCATTACCGGGCCCGACGTCGGGGAAGACGGGTGCCGTTGCGCTCACCGCCGGCTTTCCGTTCATGCGGTACAAGAACGCCGCCATTTGGTCACGATTGACCTGCTCGTAGGGGTGATAGCCGCCGTCCGCGAAACCCTGCGTGATGCCCTGGGATGCAAGCCACTGGATTTCCTTGTAGAAATCATGGGTGGTGGGAACGTCCGGGAACCTTTGCGCGCCGGCCGGTACAGCGGGGCTGCCGGCAAAGCGGTAGAGGAAGGCCGCCATCATGCCGCGGTCCAAGGTGAGGCCAGGCTTGAAGGTGCCATCGGCGTATCCGGTGGTGATCAGGTTGTTGGCCATCCAGCTGATCTCGTTGTAGAAGAGGAACGTCGAGGGAATGTCCGTGAACGTCTTGACGCCTGCGGTGTCGTACAGCTCATAGTCATCGGTGATCAGGGTTCCGTTGTTGATAATGTTCAAGCCCAGGCTGATGGCGGTTGCACCAGCCGGTACAGCCGGCGTGGTGTAGGTGACCTGCGTCCAAACATTATTCGTGGGCAGATACAGCGGGCCAGACGTCCAGTACACCCACGTTCCGGTCGAAGTCCGGTAGTGCAGATCGAATTGGGTATTCCCGCCGGTCGACTTATACCAGGCTTTGGCAAGGTAGGTGTGGCCCGGGGTGGCGCTGGGGGCGCACTCCCCTGTGTCCAGCGTGGGCAACAGCTTGCCGTCACCGTTTGTGTACCCCGACACCACCAGTTGCTCGGCGGCTGTGGCAGTTCCTGCATGGCCAGGCGTAACGATGCTGAACGTTCTGGTGTTCGTTCCGTAACCGCCACCCTGCCAGCACCGTGGGACTATCGCACCGGCGAGGCCAGGCGTTTCAAGGCTGGGATTCTTGATGAGGTTTCCGGTGGTCTGCGGCGCGGGAGGCGGAGGGGCGGCCACGAGTGGCTTGGTGGTTCCGCCTATGACTTCCTTGACCGTCTTGACCTGGACTGGATTCGTGGTGTTCGTGGCTGCCTGGTTGGCCAGCCAGGTGGCGAACTGATTAAACGTGTCCGTGCTGACGGTCAGCGGATCCTTCACGCCGGAGGAAGGATCGATGCCCGTCCCGACGTGGTGGAAGGTCAGCTGTACCCAGCCGCCGCCGTTGGCCTGGGCCTGGGTGACGAGGGTCTGGATATCCGCGAGGGTCCAGGTCTCATCCAGCTGGTCGGGTGCTCCGGTGTAGTAAAGGTTCCCCGGCGGCAGTGTCTCGGCAAACGGGAATGTCTCCGAACCCACAACCTTGCTCCGGATGTCGCCAAGGCCACGTGCGCTGTTGTAGCCGCAGGCCGCTGCCTCCGCCTCCGTAGTCGCATTGGACGCAGCAAACGGATAGGCGAAGTTCTGGATGTCCAAGCCATACCCTGCCAGTGTGACACGGTCGCCACAGATCTGCCGTGCGAGCTCATCGGTACCCACACCCGTCAGGTCCGCGTGGGTGACGCTGTGCCCGCCGATCTCATTGCCGGCTGCCTGCAGGGCCTGGGCATCAGTCGTGGTCATGTAGTTCGGCCTGTTCATGAAGCCGGACGGCAGGAAGAACGTTCCATGCATGCCCAGCGAATTGATCGTTGCAGCGGCGGCAACCTGGTCTACGTTGGCGTCGTCGAACGTCAGCGTCACGACAGTCTCGCCGACCGCATTGGCGGCGGGGGCGGTGAGCCCCATCAGGGAGGCAGCCAGGGCCACCGTTGTGGAAGCGGCCAGCCAGCGGGACTTCCGCCGGCCGGGTGGACGTTCAGCCCTGTGCCGGGGCTCTGAGACCGCAGTGTAGCGTTGCAGTAGCGTCATGGGACTCAACTCTTTCGTCGAAGGTGCACATAACTTTTGACGGTTGCCGCCCCCCGTCCGGCGCGGCACCTCACGGACGGCTAGTTGGCCGCCATCGTGACTTTCCACCCGAGCGGATCGGGTGCTTTCACCGGGCGGTGGTCTGCCGCCACGTTCTGGATGATCTGGTCGAGCGTGGTCTTGGGATCGAAGCCCACCAGATCCTTCGCTTTGCTGTTGTTGGGTACACGGCGACGCATGTCCTCATACCCCTCGGCGTAGGCCGTCTCGTAGGGCACCAGCGTGATGGGGCTATCGCTGCCCAGCAGTTCGACGATCCTCCGGGCGAGGGTAAGGATCGAAATCTCGTAGCTGCCGCCCAGGTTGTAGGCATTGCCGTAGGCGGACTTCTCCTCAGAGATCCTGGTGATGGCGGGGACGATATCGCCCACGTAGGAGAAGCACCGTGTCTGATTGCCGTCGCCGTAAACGGTCAGCGGCTCGCCGGCCATCGCCTGCTTGACCAGGCGCGGCACCACCATTCCGTACCGGCCGGTTTGCCTCGGACCCACCGTGTTGAACAGCCGCACAATCGCCACCGGAAGCCCAAACTGCCGCCAGTAGGCGTGTGCGAACGCCTCGTCGATTCCTTTGGCAGCCGCGTACGTCCACCGCGACTTGAGGGCCGAGCCAAGGATCCGGTCCGATTCCTCCGACAGGCTGTCTGAAGTGTTCTTGCCGTAAATCTCACTCGTGGATGCCAGCAGCAGCGACGCTCCGGATTCCAGCACGGCATCCAGCACCACTTCAGTGCCGTGGATATTAGTCCGCAGGCTCTCCAGAGGGTGCTCCACGATCAGGTTTACGCCGACGGCGGCAGCCAGGTGGAAGACCCGGTCAGCGCCGGCCACCACCCGATCCACTGCGGCGCGGTCGAGGATGCTGCCCTCGACGAAATGAAAATCCCGGTGGCCGATCACGGTCCTGAGGTTTTCCAGGCGGCCGGTAGAGAGGTCATCCAACACCGTGACTTTGTCGCCGGCCGCGAGGAGGTGCTCCACGAGATGGCTCCCGATAAAGCCGGCTCCGCCGGTGATTGCTGTTTTCACTTCTCCTACTTTCTTCTGAAGGCCAACGAGGCCGCTGGAATCACAACCGGGTGACGTTTGTGCCGGCGGGCAGCCGGTAGGTGGTGTCAAGGACGGCGGGCGCTTCACGCAGCCAGTCGATATCCATGGCGGCGTGCCTCGTGTGAAGGATCACCAGGTCTGCGTCCCAAACCGACGGATCCTCCAAGGACTCCAGCGCACCGCCCTGGCCGTCCGGAGCGGTGGGGCACCACGGATCGTGATACGCCACGTCTGCGCCGTCGGCGATCATTGCGGCGATGATTTCCAGTGCCGGAGATTCGCGCAGGTCCTCGACATCGGGCTTGTAGGCCACGCCAAGCACCAGGACGCGGGCGCCGGAGATTCCGTGGTTCCGATCCGACAGGATGCGGCGCGCCTTTTCCACCACCTGGTGGGGCCTTCCGGCGATGCCGGCCATGGCGTGCTCGATGACGGGAGCCGTGACCCTGGCTTTCCGCAGCTGCCAGAGCAGGTAGTGCGGGTCGCACGGGATACAGTGGCCGCCGACGCCCGGGCCGGGGGTGAACGGCATAAAGCCGTAGGGCTTGGTCGAGGCCGCATCAATCACGTCCATGACCTCCATGCCCAGCCCGTGGCAAATGTCCGCGAACTCGTTGGCCAAGGCGATGTTCACTGCCCGGAAGGTGTTTTCGACGAGCTTGGTCATCTCTGCCACATCTGCTGACGGCACCACGTGCACCAGCTTGGTGCTCGCCTGGAGCAGCGCCTCCGCGGCTTCACCGCAGGCCGGCGTGACTCCGCCCACCACCCGCGGCACGTCTTCGTGTGAGAAAGCGTCCACGCCGGGATTGATGCGCTCCGGCGAGAAGGCCACAAACACATCCCTGCCGGGGATAAGGCCCTTGGCAGCCAGCGGAACGGCCAGAAGGTCCCTCGTTGAGCCCACGTAGGTGGTGGACGTCAGCATCAGCAGCTGGCCCGCAACCGCGAATTCGACCACCGAAGCACACGCCGCCCGGAGAATCCCGAGATCCGGCACCAAGTAGGGATCCACCGGGGTGGGAACACAAACAACAACTGCTGCTGCCCGGGCCAGCAGGGACAGGTCCGTGCTGATCATGAAGGACGGATCCTCGAGGGCGCTGTTGAGGCGGACCTTGTCCGAGTCGAGCAGGTCTGCCTGCTGGGACCGGATCACCGCCAGCCTGTTCTCGGACACATCCAGTCCCAGGACACGCCGTCCTGAAGCGTTGATGGCGAGGGCGGTCGGCAGGCCGACGTAGCCCAGCCCGACAATCGCGACGTCGAACGTGAACGTGAGATCCTGGGCAGCGGTTTCGCTCTCCGGGGCCTGTGACTCAACGGCGTCCGCCGCCGGTTCAGGCGCTCCGGCTCCGTTTTCCGGCCATTCCCGGGAATCCTCAAGCAGTGGAGGAAGTGCTGCCCGGGTCAGCGGTGCCTTATGGGTTTTTAGCTTGGTGTTCGGTGTCATGCTAAACCGACCTCCCGGTATTCGATTTGTCCCGTTTGTAAGAAAGCCGGCGACGAAGACTGGCAGATCCCGGTCTCAGAAGACGCTGCCCGGATCGTCGCCGGCTCGAATGGGGTACCCGCCGTTAGCGGGATGCTGGTCGCCCTGGAGGATCGTTCCAGGTGGATTGCCACATGAAATTCCGAAAGCCAAGTGTCAGCTGATTGATGCATTTAGAGACCCACTTCTTTCCCCAATATTTGCCTGCGGCCCAACAAGCTACAGCGTATTAACCAACCACCTGCCGGGGCGCGAGTGGGCTCTACCCGTCTTTGCGGGTGCATCACTGACCGGAACAGGGTGGTACGCGCCCGGCCCGCCCCCACTACTCGCATCAGTACTCGTTTGCGGGCAGCACGAAATGAGTGGAAGCTCCGTTTTCGGCGCACAGGCGGATTTCAACGGGTAGCCGGCGGCTCGACTACGGCCCCGGGCAGCCGCTCTGGTGCTGGCCCGGCAGCCGGAAGCCGATGTCGGAGCGCACCCGGTCCGGGCCGCTGCCGTGTGGCTTGGAGATGGCGTAACTACGCGGTGCCGGGCAATCCGGCGTGGCGGGCACCGTAGGCAACCATCGCCAGGTCTTCCCGATGGCTGATGCCGAGTTTCGCGAACATCCGGTACAGATGCCCTTCCACCGTCCGGAGTGAAAGCCCGAGCTGCAGCGCGATCTCACGGTTGCTCGCACCGGCCTGGACCAGGGCTGCGATTTCCTGCTCGCGCCGCGTCAGCTTGTGCAGGTCCGGCGGAATCTCAGCGGCCGATGACCCGGTCTTGTTGAGTGCCGCATTGCGCTGCTTGACGAGCTTCTGGGCCTCGAACTGCCGGGGCTTGTCACCCCTGGTCTCCAGGATCCGCAGGGCGTGGGCAGCGCATTCCGCAGCGGCCAGGTCCAGCCCGTCCCGTGCGGCGGCGTCGCTCATTTCCACAAGCCGGTTGACGTCCTTGGCGGCGAGAGCACGGCAGTACGCCGCCATAAATTCCGCACTGCGGCCTTCGCAGCCCTCCGCTGCGGCGGCGAGGCGCGGCACCACGGACAAATCACCCAGCCGGAGCACCAGGGAGAGGATCTCCACCTCATAACTGAGGAAACCGGAGGCTTCGGCGGCATCGGCGAGGACCATCAGCTTTGATGCGGCAGCCTGGACTCCGACGCGTTCGGCCCGTGCCGCCACGGCGTAGGCCCGCCCCAGCAGCGAGGCATGGCGGTGGTCCGAAAGCAGCGCGTCGTAGGCGTCGGCATGGGCTTTGGCGGTGTCCGTCCGGTTGAGGATGGATGCTGCATAGGCGGTGGCCGCAAGGGCATCGGGCAAGTCGCCGCCGGCATCGGAAAGGCGCAGCACTTCTGCGGCCTGGCTCAGTTTTGGCAGGGCCGCCCCGATGGTGCCCCGCCGCAGGTCTGCGTTCCCGGCCGCCAGGTGCAACATCCCGCCAAAGTAGATCAGCGAGTTGGAGGCCTGGGCGATGTGGTTCTGCAGGTAGTCATCCAGGACGTCGAGTTCCCCGGCATGGAGCAGCGCCAGCAGGTAGCGCCGCATCACGAACTCGGCGTACTCAAGGCGCCGGTCACCGCTGGCGGCAAGGATGTCCTCGACCACCATCACCACCTGGAGTGCCGAAACGGCACGTCCCGTGAGTGCCAGCGACTCTGCCAGCAGCGTTCCGGCCAGCAGCCGGGACTCGTCGTCGTCCGTGGACTCCCAGATATCCTGCAGTTCCGGCTCTGCTTCCACGTGGCGTCCAGCCGCCTGGTAGCCCTCCAGGGCCAGCAGCCGGCTGCCCAGCCGCGCCGTCTCAAGCTCCTTCGCGTCGAACTCCGGATGGGCCTCTTCCAGCCTCGAGACGGCTTCCGCCCACGCATCGGCGGCGCGGAGCACAGCCTCCGGTCCGTTGCGCTGGCCCGCGGCCAGCTGGGCCGCCAGCATGGAAGCCTGCCGGACCGTCCGCAGATCGGTAGCTTGTTCCACTACGCCTTCGAGGCACAGGCTGGCTCCCAGCGGATCCCGGCCGTACAGCTTGGCGCGGGCAAGTTCCACTTGCGCTGCGAGCTTCACGGACGGCTCCCTGATGGCGCCCACCACCCGTTCCACGTACTCGGGGATGAAAAGGCGGTTCGCCAACTGCGCGGCCTCCAGGATGTCGGCGTCGGGAACGGTTGCTCCGGACTCCAGGGCCCAGGTGACGTGCCTCAGCCTGCCGTCCAGTGTCTCCGGCCGCGAGTCCAGAAGGTCTACGATCCGCCGTCGGATGGTCACGCTGCGGGCAGTCGGTACCAGCTGCCTGATCACCTCGCCGATCAGCGGTTGCGCCAGGCGGACGTGCCTGGCGGGGTCCGCGGAAATCGCGATGAACTGGAGCTCCTTGAGTTCATCGACGGCCCGGCTGTCGCTGGCGCGCTGCAGGACGCTCAAGGGGATCGCTTCGGCAAGTGCCACTGATTCCAGGGCCTGGCGCTGGTCGGGGTTCAACTGCATGATCTGGTTCCTGACCAGGTCCATCAGCCGGACGGTGGCTGCTCCGGGCTCGCCCAGGAGCACCCAGGTGTCATTGCGCCGCAACAGATTGCCGCGGCTCCTGGCGTGGGCTAGCAGTTCCAGCAGGAACATCGGGTTCCCGCCGGACGACCTGAAAAGGACCGCGCTTGCACTGGGCACCAGCGGCGAACCCAGTGCCCGGGTGCAGAGCTCGTCGACCTCATCTTTGGTCAGCGGCTGCAGTTCAAAGCGGTCAACCAGGCCTTCCGACCACATCGACAGCACTTCCGGCGGGGGCGACGGGTGCGGCCGGCACAACAGAACCACCCTGGCGGCTTCCGCCGCAGCCAGTTGCGCTATGACGGCAGCGCTGCTGTCATCCAGGTGGTGCGCGTCCTCGACCACCAGCACGGCCTGCGATTGATCCCTCAGACCGTCCGGATTGAGTTCCGTTACGAGCGCCTTAAGCACGGCGCGGGGCTGGTCCGTCTGGCCGGGTGTCAGCGCGGTCAGCAAGGGGGCAAGGGCTGCGTAGGGAACTTCGGAGAGCGACGGCCCCGCATAGACGTAGAAGGGACGGACACGGCTGCCCAGTTCAAAGAGCACCTCGTTGGTGAGCGCCGTCTTGCCGATGCCGGCGTCGCCGAGGATGAGGGCGCCCGGTCCGTTGGCGTCCAGCAGGCAATCAACAACCGAGGCAACCATGCCGAAGCGCCCGATCAGCCGCTCTGCCGTAAGGGTGGTTTCAGTCATGGCTAGTCATCTCCTGTACTGCCAAGGGCTACCGGAAGCTCCAAGCGCTCTTCGATTTTTAGCTTGCCGTAGATCTGGTAGAGGTGGCCCTCTACCGTCCTTACCGAAACGTGCAGCTGGGCCGCGATGCTCTTATTGCTCGCTCCGGCGGCAGCCAGCTGTGCTATTTGGAGTTCGCGTGGGGTCAGTGTGAGCCTGTCGTGGTTGCCGTCCTGGGGCGTCCGCAACCTCCTGCGGCAGGTTTCCGCCAGGTGCTTGGCCTGCCGGATCAGGCTCCTCTCGAGCCGTGCCTGGTCGAGGTTCAGGACCGACTCGGCGATGTCCAGGGCAAACCTGTCATTGTGCAGCCGGGCTGCGAGGTTGGCGGCCGCCATGAGTTCGTCGGCTCCGCCGGACATGACCCCCCGCGCGTACTGCGCGCACAGTTCCGCAAAGGGCCCCTGGCTGTTTGATGCAGCATCCAGCAGCCGCGGTGCCGCAGCGGTTTCTCCCAGCCGGACGGCCGAGCTCAGGCACAGCAGCTCATGCCCCACCGTGCCCGTGGCGCGGTCCTCGTCTGCCAGGCGCAGCAGCTGCGCAATTCCCGTCCGCGGGCCGTCCAGCTCCGCCCGCGCCAGCGCCGTGAAATACCCCTCCGCCCTGGATACCTTCCATGTTTTCCGCCTGGCGCCGGAGGCTGTCTCTGCCAGGAAGCCAAGTGCCTGTTCACGCTCACCCTGCAGCGCCGAGGCGTAGGCCGCCGCCGCACAGGCGAGCGTGAGGATGCCGTCGGTGTCCTGGATCCGCAGCTGGCTGATGCCGGGAACGAGCAGGTCCAGTCCGTCGCGTCCGCGGCCCTGCATGCAGGCACAGATCGCCTCCGGCACTTCGGTAGCGCTGAACCGCCGGTAGACCACGGACGACGGGAGCCAATCCTCGGTGGGCAGCGTCTCCGTCGCCTCGTCCCATCGGCCGGCCACCAGGTAGGCGAACCGCAGCCGGGAGATCACCGACTGCGCGATGGCAACCGGGATTTCCGGCCGCAGGCACTGCAGCTTCAGCTGTTCGGCGAGCTCGGCGGCATCGGACTGGCGCCCCGTCACAGCCCAGGCTTCACACAGCCAGCTGCCTGCCTGGAGCCGGAATTCCGCGCTGTGGAATTCAACGTTGTCGAGGGCCTCGGCAAGGCTGGCAGCCATTTCCCGGTAGGTTCCGGCGTAGCTGGCTGCTTCGGCTTCGGCCAGCGTCAGCTGTTCCCGGATACGCCTGAGGTCCGGTGCCGACATCTCGGCGACCGGACCTGTTGAGTCCTCGTAAAGTACCTTCCGTGCCCGGGCCAAGGAATCAGGTGCTTCCTGCCAGGCATCCCGGGTGGCGAGGAACACCGAGCTCTCTGCCAGGAGAAGCCCGATCCATTCCGCGAGCGCGGGGTTCCCCCGGGACACCTCGCGATGTCGGCGGACCACGGCCAGGGCCTCCTCCACCTCGCCGAGCGTCATCAGCGCCGTGACCTCCTCGGTGACCGCTCCGGCCAGCTCCTCGTGTCCCTTGATAGTGCGGACAAACCGAAGCGCCAAGGGCGCATCCAGGCGTCTGTTGGCCAGGCGTGCCGCAGAGAGGGACTCGTCCGTCGACAACACTGCGCCGCAATCAAGGGCCCAGACCGCGAACGGCAGTTCCGTGGCGGGCGTCCGAAGGGAAGGCGCCGCAGCCGAGAGGACCATTTCGCGGAGATCGTTACTCCGGCCCGGCGGGACATTTTCCCGCACCACATCGGCGACCAGTTGGCTCTGTATCCTGACGCGGCGGGGCAGGGAGTCCTCGACCGCCAGGACCCCGCGCTCCTCGAGGGCGTCCACATCATCGGCATCGACAAGTGTGAGCAAGGTGTCCAGGGGCAGCGTCTCCGCCAGCGACAGGATTTCCAGGATTCGCCGGTCAGCCTCGCCCATGCGCCCCAGCCGGGTGGCGATCAGGTCAGTGATCGCCCGTCCGTGAACGTGGTGTTCCGCTGTCAGGACCCAGACGCCGTCCCGCACAACCAGTGAGCCCGAATCGGCGAGCTCCATCGCAAGCATCTTCAGGTAGTGCGGGTTGCCGTCGCTGGCCGCCCACAGCGATTGGACGGCGGAGTGCGAGACCTTGGCGCTGAGGCCTTCTTCCAGCCAGCTGACAGCCTCGCGGAAGGACAGCGGTTCGAGGTTTATGCGCGTAAGGAACCCGCCGTCGCAGAGTCCTGAGATCTCCGCCGAGAGCCGCAGCGGGTCTGAACACGTCAGGACCAGGCGAACGGCGCGGTTTCGTGCCAGCTGGGCGATTGTCACGGCCGTCAGTTCGTCAGCTTCGCCGGCATTGTCGACAAAGAGGTAGACGGTCTTCCCGTTGGCGCGCTCCCGCAGGAGCCGCATGAGCCCGGACAGGACCAGCACGGGGTGGTTCAGATACCCGGGCTCGAGGTCGCTCAACAGCATGTTGAGCGCGCCGTAGGGTGAGCGGGAGAGGGCCGCGCTGCACCGGAGCGTCACTACCAGGGAATCGTCGCGGAACTGTTTGAGGGCGTGGGTGGTGAGGAAGGTCTTCCCGGTGCCCGAGGATCCGGTCACCAGGACTCCCCCGGTGGACTCGGCCAAGGCACTGGTAATGTCGCTGATAGCCTGCTTCCGACCGATCAAAGGCCATGCGGCGCCCCGTGTCATTCCGGCGGATCTGGTGGCGTGTGTCCTGGCCACATTATCGGCTATCAGCATGAGTGAGACCTCTGTATTTATGAGCGATTTCTGGTACCCCAAATTAACCAGCTGGGACGCCCGCGGGCACCAGTAGTGAGTACTCGATTTTGCCCGTTACTCATACCTGTACTTGCAAGGCAAGTACCCCCGATTGCCCTGTCCGGTTACGCAGGGCGGCAGCAAGCCGCTACAACGCGGCCAAATCAGCGCCTTCGCGGCGTCGGAATAGTTAACAAGTCGCTGAGGCGGTGCCGGCCCGGCACCACCGCCGAGTAGTGCCCGGCGGTCCAGGTACTCATTTCCCGGGTGATCGGTTGGCCCGAATCTCTGCATCGTCAGCGAGCCCGGCGGCCGCGGCCAACTCGTCACGTCCGGCGATGCCGAGCTTCAGGTAGCACCGGTACAGGTGGCCCTCCACCGTGCGAACGGAGATCTGCAGCTTGTCCGCGATCATGCGGTCGCTGAGTCCGGTGGCTGCCAGTCCCACAATGTTCCGCTCACGCTTGGTCAGGATAGGTACCACGGTGTCCGGCTGGGCCTCGCTGCCCGCATGGCCCAGCTCTTCGTTGCACCGGGCAATGCCGGCGCGTGCCATGGCCGCCAGTTCCCGGTTCCGACTGCGGTCCAACGACGCCAGGGCGGCCGAGTAGGCGTCGGACGCGAGTTGGAAGACAGAAGCAGCATAAAGGGCGTCCCCCGCTCGGAGGTGCTGTTCCGCGCTGCCGTCCGAAAGTGCGGAACAGTAGTCGGCCAGGGCGCCTGCCCAGGGGCCCTCCACTGCGCCGGCGACGACAGCCAGCCGTTCCAGCCTGGTGGTGTCGCCCAGCGCCAGCGCCATGGCCAGGGCATTCAGTTCCAGGTAACGGGCGTCCTGTTGCGCAGCCTCCTCCGCACTCCTGTGCAGGGCCTCGATTCCACTGCCGTCGCCGCGCAGCTGTTCGTCCCCGGCAGCCAGGAAATCACGGGCAAATGCCGTCACCAGGTGCATGCCGCGCTCGCCCCAGGCCTCGTAGTCCTGCCTCAGCCTGTCGGCCTCCGCGTTGCCGCCCTGGGTGGCCGCGACGTAGTAGGCCATGGCGGCGCAAAGGCGGAACATCTGCTGGGGATCGCTGTCACGAAGGGCCTCGAGTCCCGTGGTCAGCAGCTCCAGGGCGTCGGCAAGTTTTCCCTGCCGGACAGCTATGTATCCCATCACGACATAGGCGGCACCACTGAAGGAAACCATGGCGGAACCGAACGACGTATCCGCATAGCCCGCCAGGAGCTCCTGCGCCTCCGCCCAGTCCCCGGCGGCGAGGTCGCAGGCGACGAGCCGGACCACGATGAACTCGGGGAGGAAGAAGATGTCGTTATCGGGAGGCTGGGCCTGGCCGAAAGCATCCATGGCGAGCTGGCGCCCCTGCAGCGGGTACCCCAGCGCGCACAGCCGCTCGGCCTGCAGGGCCAGCGCCATCGACCTGGTGAGGGCGCCGTCGGGTTCGGCCGCCGAAACGCCGGATTCCAGGAGTTCCTCCAGCATGGGGCCCATCTGCCGGTAGTCGCCCAACAGTGAATACGCCATCAGTTCCACCAAGGTTGCCCGGCGCGCCGTAGCCGCGAGAATCCCGGGTGCGTCCGCGGGGTTGGCCGCGGCCTCTTCGTCGCCCCATTGACGGAGCCTGCGGGCATCGTCCGCAATTTCCGAGGCAGGGTGCCCGAGCGCGGTCCGAGTGGCCGACCTCAGGAGGCTGTTGACGACCATGTGCGTGAGCCCGCTGCCGGCGTCCACATTGACGTTCAACAGGGCCGCGGCTTCGTCGTAGTGCCCGAGGTTGTAATGCGACCGGGCCATCACGGCCCGGGCAGTCTGCTGCAGTTCGGGGTCCCGGACGGCCCAGGCGATGCGAAGGGCCGTCTCGCTTTGGAAGAGCTTGCAGGCAAGGACAGCGGCGCGGATGAGGAGCCGGCCGGGCACTTCGGCGCCGCAGTCCAGGGACCAGGACACCATGCGGAGCAGTGACTCCGGTTTGTCCGCGGAGACCTCCATGCGGGACACGAGCTCCCGGTGCAGCTGGAGGCTGCGGGCCGCGGGAACGATCCTGCGCAGCACTTCGCCGTAGACCGGGCTGACCAGCCGAAGCGTTGGTTCGCTGTCCACGGACTGGACCACCAGCCGCTGGTCCAGCAGTTCTTTGACGGCCGGTTCACCCGCGATTTCGCCGACAAGGGTCCTGTCCACCGGTTCCGCGAGGGCGATGAGGTTCAGGGCCTCCCGGCCGTCGGCCGAGATGCGCATGAGCTGGACCTTGACGACGGCGGTGAGTTCCAGGGTGCGGACACGCGAGGAACCGGCGTTGAGCCAGACCCCGTTCCGCTGGATCAGGTCGCCGGAACGCTGGGCTTCACGGACCAGGGTCTTGAGCAGCAGCGTGTTCCCGCCGGCTTCCTGCCAGAATTCACGCGACGTGGTGTTGAGGACTTTGCCGCCGAGCAGCGCCTCGCAGAGCTGGTGCCCCTGGTCCAGGGTCAGGGGGGCAATATCGAACCGCTCGGCAGTGCCGTCGTGCCAGAGCCGCAGCAAGGGCTGGGGTATGCCGGGCTTCGGAATGCAGGTGGCCACGAGCTTGGCCCAACCTGCCTGGACCAGTTCGGAGATCATCTCGGCCGTGGCGGTATCGAGATCGTGGGCATCATCAACCAGCAGCAAGGCGGGTCCGGGATTCTTCCTGGCACCTTCGAGGTACGCCCACAGTGCCCGCAGCACGGCCACCTTTGACGTGACATCCTCAACGGAGAGATCAGACAGGTACGGGGACAGCGCCCCGTAGGGAACGGGTGCCAGTGAGGGGCTCCCGTGGACGGTCATGATTGCTGTCCGGCCGTTTCCTCCGTTGTTCAATTGCCCCAGCAGCGAGGACGCTCCCAGCCCGGCGTCGCCAACGACGAAAACAGCCCAGCAGTCATCCGTGGCAAGGGCGTCCTGCACTGATGACAGCATGTCCCCCCGGTCTATCCACGGCTCACCAGCATTCTGACGCTGGGTCCCTGCGCGCGGCCGTGCCGAAGCCTTCCCATCAGACTTGAGCGGATCCTTCAAGCTCACTCCTCGATGAAATCCCCATTTTCGTGAAGATTTGGTAGAGATGGCCTTCCACAGTTCGTATGGAAAGCTGCAGCCGGTTGGCAACCTCCTTGTTGCTCAACCCCTGACTGGCCATCCTGGCAACCTGCCGTTCCCTTTCGGTCAATTCCGGTCCTACTGTATGCGGCATCAGCGGCAGCACCGGCAGGGTCTCCACGAGCCGATCCAGACGATGCTGGGCCGCCCGGGCGGACTGGGAATCTCCCTTTTCCCTGGCAATGTCCAGCGCCAGCACCACGCACCGCGACTCCACAACATCGAGGTGGAGCTCCTGGGCCAGGGACGCCGCCTGAAGCAGTACCTTGGAGTCCTTCTTTCTGCTCCCCTCCCCGACCAGACGGTTGACGCTGGCCATTTTTCCTTGCCGGCGGGAGGAAATTTCGATCAACAGGGCCAGTTCTTCCTCCGTTCCATGCACGGTAGCACCGAACAGGCTGATGGAGGCAGTGGTTGTCCGCCCTTTGGAAATGTCTTCGTGGGCCGACTCGATCAGCTTCTGCTTGGCTCCCGGATCCTTGAGCCACCGCCTGGCCATCCGGACGCAGAAGTCGGTCATCCACGAAGTAAACCAGGCGACGTGCTGCTCCTCCTGCGCGGCCAGGTCCAGGAAATTGCGCGACTCCTGGACGTCACCGGCCTGGGCATAGGCGAAGGCGAGTGCCGAGCAGGCCAGGGACGGCCCGTAGTAGCTCCGCCTGATTTCCAGCTGCGCCTGGGCACCCAGCAGCGTGTCAATGGCGAGGTCGGCCCTTCCGGCGTAGGTGTAGGCCACACCGAGTGCGAGTTCGGCGGCTCCGCCGAGGTACTGCATGATTTTCGGCTTCTGGTCCAGGGCCTCGGTGAGTATCCTGACGCAGTCCTCCCATTGGCCGCTGCAAAGGAGGGCGGCGAACAGGCCTTCCGCCCGCCAGCTCAGCATGCCGGGCACTACGTTGGACTGCTCCATCCTTTGCTGGATCTCGGCAGCCAGGGCCATTGCGTCCGCTTCCCTGCCCAGGACCGCCCAGGCCATGGTCAGCAGGCAGGCGCAGTTCAGGACATACAGCGGGTCGCCGTCTTCTTTGTAGGCCCGCTCCAGGTCTTCGGCAACAGCCTCGTAGTCCCCCTGGTGGACCAACTGTTCGAATTCGGCGAGCCTGATCAGCTCATAGGATCGTGCAAAGTCGGCTGCTGTTTCATTGCCGATTGATGCCCGCTCCCGACGGGCCAGTTCGTGTCGTGCCGTGGACAGGATGCCGCCGATCCGGCTGTATCCGCCGTGGACCCAGAGCAGCGAACTGCAGAAATCCAGGATGTAGTTGGCGTAGGCGGCGGCCGGAAGCTCGGAAAGCTGTTCGGGGGTGACTTCCTCCAGGACGGTCACGGCGGATTCGTGCTCTGCCAGTGTCATATAGGCGGCCGCCCGCTGCTGGGCTGCCTCGGCCCAGTGCGGGTCTTCAACGCGGATCTGGGCCAGGGCCTCCAAGGCGAACATTGGGTCGAAAAGCCGGTTTGCCGCCACAGCCGCGGCCAGCGCAAAGGCCGGCTCCACGGGTTCGCCGCAATCGAGCGTCCAGGCCACGTAGCCTAGGAGTTCTTCGACGTCCATCTCCGCCGGGGTGGCTCCCACAACCCTCGCCACCAGCTGGTGCAGTTCCTTGCGCCGCGGAAGGTCCATCCAGCCCCGGATGACTTCGCCGACGTAGTCGTCCTTCAGGCTGACCCAGCGCCGCCCTGTCTCGCCGACCTGCAGGTAGCCGGCCTTCTCCAGATCCGCGACGACGGCGGGATCCAGGACATCCAGGAGGACAAACAACGGCACGCGGCGGATCAGGGCAAGCCATTCCAGCCCCTCCCTGACCTTTGGCGACTCCCTTGCCAGCCTCGACCTGACGAGATCCACCAGGGCGTCGGCTTCCGCAAGGTTGATTTCCCCCCTGAGCGCCCAGACTTTTCCGGCCAGGTGGAGGTTGCCCGAACGCAATTGTTCAATAACGATGGCCTGCAGCACCAGTGGGTTTCCGCCGCTCGCCGCATAGAGCGAGCTGGCGGCTGTGGCGGTTACAGGGCGCCCCAAAACTCCGGCAAGCAATTTGCTCACTTCCGGACGGGAGAAAACCTCGAGCCGCACTTCCTCCAGTGAATTGTTGCGGAGGAGCCGGATCAGGTCTTCGGGCATGTCCGTGACATTCCGGACGGTGACGATGAGCTTTGCGGCGCCGCTCAGGATGAGGTGCATAAGGACGGCAGTGCTCATGCTGTCGATCGCCGGCAGGTCCTCCAGCACGACGAGGACGGGTCGTCCGGCGGCGTCCTCGCGGATTAGCCTGGAAATGCCGTGGACAATTCCACCCGGTGAATCGAGCGCGTGGCCGGGCAGCCGGGCCACCAGAAACGCCAACTGGCCGAAAGGAATGGCAGGATCAGTCGACGTCCCGTGCAGGTGGATGACGTGTGTCTTTCCCGCCAGTTTGGCTTCGACAGCCCGTGTGAAGGTGGATTTTCCGACGCCCTGGGCGCCGACCACGACGACGCCGTGAAGGTCGCTTTCCTCGAGGATGGAAACAACGGTTGCCTGGACATCCTGCCGCACCAGGGACGACCACTTACGACGCTCTGAGGCGCCCATGCCCCGGCGTTCAGTCTCCAGTAGCCCCCCATGTTCAGAGCCGTGTGATGCAAGCACGATCGATCACGCTACCTTCGTGGCTCCAGCTGATGCGACTTGGCTGAGCCGTCGGGTTTTTAGCTTTCCGATGCCGCCAAACCAGGCAACAAGACCTTCAATGTGAAAATTACCATAGCAGATATGACTAAACAATTAGGCGACTTAATTGACTTGGTTAACCAATTGCCAGGTACTAACCGGAGCGTGTCCCCCACCCGCACATTACCGCCATTAGGTCCGGGTGCATGGGAAAGTTACTGAACTGCAGT
Organism: Arthrobacter sp. ISL-69; assembly: GCF_018613775.1. NCBI lineage: Bacteria > Bacillati > Actinomycetota > Actinomycetes > Micrococcales > Micrococcaceae > Arthrobacter > Arthrobacter sp. ISL-69. Next base: position 26,784 of record NZ_JAGGPO010000013.1, on the reverse strand, counting down.
GTGATATTTCTGCTGTGCGGCCGGCAGCCCGTCCTTGACCACGGTCTCCACCGCATCCGCGGCGTCATCCAGGAGGAACGGGAGCTCCTTTTTCTCGGCGGTGGCGAAGTCCTTGAGGACGTAGTCCGCAGTGTCCATCCTGCCCGGCGGGCGTCCCACCCCGACGCGGACCCGCAGGTAGTCCTTGGTGGCCAGGGCCTTCGAAATGTCGCGCAGGCCGTTGTGTCCGCCTTCGCCCCCGCCGACTTTCAGCTTGACAGTATTAAAGGGAATGTCGATCTCGTCGTGGACCGCCACCACGCGCTCCGGATCGATGTCGTAAAACTTCGCCAGCGCGGACACGGGACCGCCGGAGACATTCATGTAGCTCATCGGCTTGGCCAGCACCACGCGGGGTCCGCCGATGCCGAGCCGGCCCTCCAGCACGTGGGCGCGCGCCTTGTGCACTTTGAAGCTGCCCCCTACCCGCCGCGCCAGTTCGTCCAGCACCATCTGGCCGACGTTGTGCCGGTTGTTGCTGTATTCGGTGCCGGGGTTGCCAAGGCCTACGATCAGCCAGGTGTCAGTCATGCGTCAATCCTAGAGTGGTCCGGGTCCGGCCGCTAAGGCAGTGCGCCGGTTGTGCCGGGCGTGCCCCATTGCGGCTGAGGGTTTGGTGCTGGAGGGCTTTTAAGACGGCAGTGGCCGGGCCCCGCCAGGGACCCGGCCACCGGAGAATTCCTCGGAACTACTCGGCGGCCGAGGATCCTTCCGTGGTGTCGGCCGAAGCCTCTTCCTCAGAAACCTCAGTGGCCTCGGAGATGTGAACGACGAGAGCCTCGGCGTCGGCCAGCAGGACGGAGCCCTTCGGCAGGACCAGGTCGGACGCGTGGATGTGCTCGCCGGCGGCGCGGCCTTCGATGCTGACCTCGACGGCGGTGGGCAGGTGCGTTGCCTCGGCTTCGAGGGAGACGACCGTCATTTCCTGGTTGTAGACGTTGCCCGGGGCAAGCTCGCCGGTCAGGTGGACGGGAACGTCCACGGTGACCTTCTCGCCGGTGCGGACGGTCAGGAGGTCAATGTGCTCGATGATCTGCTTGATCGGGTTGCGCTGGATGTCCTTGACCAGCGCGAGGTGCTGTTCGCCGTTGATGTCCAGGGTGAGCAGGGCGTTGGCAGCGCGGACGGCCAGCGTGGTGGCCTTGGCCGGCAGGGTGATGTGGATCGGCTCTGCGCCGTGGCCGTAGATGACGGCCGGGATGAGGTTGGACATCCGTGCGCGGCGGGCGAAGCCCTTGCCAAATTCGGTGCGTACTTCTGCTGCGAGCTTCTGCTCAGACATGTAAATCTCCTTGAAATCTAAACGGTGTTCAGCAAGGGCGGAGGTCTGTTTGCGACCTTCAACGCCGGGCGGCCCGTGGCCGGCCCTTCAAGAAGGGAGATTCAGACCCAGTCGATAACGGAGAACGCTCTCCCTCGCCAAGGTATCGTGGACCAGCCTACCAGCGTCGGTCCCGGTTACTGAAAACGGGCCCGACGCCGGATGGGCCCGGGTACTGCGGTCAGGCGTTGCCGTCGAAAAGGCTGGTGACGGATCCGTCGTCGAACACTTCACGGATGGCGCGTGCAATCAGCGGAGCGATGGACAGCACAGTCAGCTGCGGGAAGCGCTTGTCGGCCGGGATGGGCAGCGTGTCGGTGACCACCACTTCGCGGGCGCCCGACTCGGACAGCCGGCGGGCCGCCGGATCGGAGAAGACGGCGTGGGTCGCCGCGATGATGACATCCTTGGCGCCGGCGTTCTTGAGCACCTGGACGGCCCCGGAAATGGTGCCGCCGGTATCGATCATGTCGTCGATCAGGACGCAGGTGCGGCCTTCGATCTGGCCCACGACGGTCTTGGACACGGCCTGGTTCGGAACCGTGAGGTCGCGGCTCTTGTGGACGAACGCCAGCGGGGCACCGCCGAGGCGCTCAGCCCACTGTTCGGCCACACGGACGCGGCCGGTGTCCGGTGAGACAACGGTGATGTTGTCCGCTGCGACGCGCGTGCGGATGTAGTCAGCCAGCAGCGGGATGGCCATCAGGTGGTCCACCGGGCCGTCGAAGAATCCCTGGATCTGCGAGGTGTGCAGGTCAACGCTCATGATGCGGTCGGCGCCGGCAGTCTTGTACAGGTCGGCCACCAGGCGGGCGGAAATCGGCTCGCGGCCGCGGCCCTTTTTGTCCTGGCGGGAGTAAGGGTAGAAGGGCGAGACCACGGTGATGCGCTTGGCGGATGCCCGCTTCAGCGAATCAATCATGATCAGCTGCTCCATGAGGTGGTTGTTCAGCGGTGCCGGGTGTGCCTGGATGACGAAGGCGTCGGTGCCGCGGACGCTCTCCCCGGCACGCACGTAGATTTCCCCGTTGGCAAAATCGTAGGCATCCACCGGCAGCAGTTCCGTGCCCAGCTCCTTGGCGATCTCCCGTGCAAGCTCGGGGTGTGCCCGCCCAGCGGCGAGAACCAGTTTCTTCTCGCCGCGTGCCGTAATTTCGGTCATGATTGCTTGCCCTCTTCTGTAGGTGCCGGGGTGCTTGAGGAATCCAGGGGCGGCTGTGCCGCGGCTGTTTCGCTGACCGGCGCCGTTGCCCCCGCGGCTTCGGCCAGTACTGCTGAGATGGAGCCGGGCCGGTGCGAGATGACCCATCCTTCGGCGTTCCGCTGCTTGGCCACCGAGATGGCCAGTGCGCCTGCGGGAACGTCCTGGCGAATCACTGCGCCGGCGCCGCTGTACGCGCCGTCGCCCACCTGGACCGGAGCGACGAAGACGGTGTTGGAACCCGTGCGCACGCCCGAGCCGATCACGGTGCGGTGCTTGTTCTCGCCGTCGTAATTGGCAGTGATGTTGCCGCAGCCGATGTTGGTGTCCTCGCCGATCTCGGCGTCACCGGCGTATCCGAGGTGCGACAGCTTGGAGCCGCGGCCGATCGTGACGTTTTTCGTCTCGTAGAAGGCGCCGATCTTGCCCGTCTCCCCCAGCACCGTGCCGGGGCGGAGGTAGGTAAACGGCCCGACGCTGGCGTTCGCGCCGATCGTGGAACCGGAACCGTGCGTCCGGGTCACTTTGGCGCCTTCGCCGACGGTGACGTCCGTCAGCGTCGTATCAGGGCCGACGACGGCGTCCTTCGCCACTGTCGTGGCGCCGTGCAGCTGGGTGTTGGGCAGGATGCGGACGTCCTCTGCCAACGTCACCGTGGCGTCGATCCAGGTGGTGGCGGGGTCCACGACCGTGACGCCGGCCCGCATCCAGGCTTCGACGGTGCGGCGGTTGTGTTCGGCGCCCAGCGCCGAAAGCTGCACGCGGTCGTTTGCGCCCTCGACCTGCCAGCGGTCGTTGGTGACAACCGCGGCAACCCGTCCGCCGGCCGAGCGTGCCAGCCCAAGAACGTCCGTGAGGTACATCTCGCCCTGCGCGTTATCCGTGGTGACCTGCACCAGGGCGTCGCGGAGCACGGCGGCGTCAAAAGCGTAGATCCCCGAATTGATCTCGCGGATTCCACGTTCCTCGTCGGACGCGTCCTTGTGCTCCCGGATGCCCGTGACGGTACCGTCTGCCGCGCGCAGGATCCGGCCGTAGCCGGCGGCGTTGTCCAGGACCGCGGTCAGGACGGTGACTGCGTTGCGTTCGTGTTCGTGGATCAGCACCAGCTCGGCGAGCAGCTCCGCCGAAAGCAAAGGCACGTCGCCGTACGTGACCACAACGGTGCCGTCGAGCGGACCCCGGGCGTCGAGGGCTTCGAGCGCCGCCTGCACGGCGCGGCCGGTGCCGGGGACTTCATCCTGGTCGACGATCAGCGCTGCGGGGTCGAGCCCGGACACGTGCGCGGCCACAAGGTCACGCTCGTGCCGGACCACAAGGGCAAGCTGCCGGGGGTCGATGGTGCGGGCGGCACGCAGGGCGTGTCCAACCAGCGACAGGCCGCCGATTTCGTGAAGGATCTTGGGGGTCCGGGACTTCATCCGGGTACCCGCACCTGCAGCTAGGACGATGACGGCGGCCGGGCCGGTTGTCTCGGGGCTCACGTACAGGCTCTCCTTGCTTGGTGGATCTCAGTTGCGCGCACTTTCACACCCTGCCAGCCTGTTCCGGAAATAACACCCGGTCAACAGCGGCAGTTCCGCCCATAGGATTCGAACCTATACTCCACGGCTCCAAAGGCCGGGGTGCTGCCATTACACCAGGGCGGACCGTGCCCGGACCCGAAGCCCCGTGGCACGAGAACCAATTCTGCCACGAAGGTCGGCGCTCTTGCGACTCGGGGCCCGGTTGCCGTTAAGGCATGATTGGACGGTGAGCAAGATCAACGGTGCACCCGACGGTGCCGGAAACCATCCAGGCAGGCCGGTCAGGGCTCCCGGGTACGTGCCCCGGCCGCGCATGACCGGGGCGCAGCGCCGCTCACAGCTGATCGACATTGGACGCGGCCTCTTCGCCATCCGCGGCCTGGACAGCACCACAATCGAAGACATTGCGGCCGCTGCCGGCGTGTCCAAGCCCGTGATCTACGAACACTTCGGGTCCAAAGAGGGCCTCTACACCCAGGTTGTGGAATTCGAGTTCCGGATCCTGCTGGCAGCCATCAACGACGCCCTCACGGATGAAGCGAAGCCACGGGTCCAGGTGGAGCGGGCTGCACTGGCACTGCTGACGTACATCGAGGACCGCACGGACGGTTTCCGGATCCTGATGCGCGACGCCCCGCCGTCGCAGCCCGAAGGCGCCTTCTCCACCCTGCTCTCCCATGTCACTGCACGGGTGGAACACATCCTGTCGGACGAGTTCGCCCGCCGCGGCTTCAGCGCGGCCGACGGCGCCATGTACGCGCAGATGCTGGTGGGGATGGTCGCCATGACCGGGCAGTGGTGGCAGGACAGCCGGACCCCGGACAAGCGCGCCGTGGCCGCCCACCTGGTGAACCTCGCCTGGAACGGCCTCACCGGCCTGCAAAAGGAACCCGAGCTCCGCAGCGACGGCTAGGCTGCGGCCCTTCGCCACGGTCCCGCGGTCACCCCCGCGGCGCAGCGGCCCTTCGCCGTCGCTTAGACACAGCGCATAGGGGCACCTGCGGTCGCTGAGCGACCTCCGGAGCCCGATGCGCCGCGATGCGCGACTACGCGAAGGCCCCCCGCACCGCTACTGAAGAAGGTTCCGTTCGGGGATCTTCTACCACCGTAATTGCCGAAGGTTCGGGGATGCCTACCGTTCCACAGCGGCAAGGTGACTCTCCTCGCCGGAGGCGGTCCTTCGAAGAGGAGCGCATCGCGGCGCGTCAGGGCATGGAGGTCGCCCAGCGACCGGAATGCCCTCTACGCGTCGTGTTTAAGCGACGTCGAAGGGCCGGCTCCGGCACCTCAGCCAGACCCGGTACGCGCTGAGGTTACTCGCCGAGGACTTCCAGTGCCTCAAGCCATTCGAGTTCCAGGGCTTCGCGTTCTTCGGCCAGGGTCTTGAGCTTCTTGTTGAGATCGGCCATGGTGTCGAAGTCGTTGTCGGCTGTGCTCTTGACCATCTGGGCGTGGATCTTGTCTTCCTGCTGCTTGAGTTTGCCCAGCTGGCGGTCAATCCTGTTTTTCGCCTTGCGGGCGTCGCGCTTTTCTGCTTCGGACGGGCCGGCGGCGGCGGGTTCCGAACTGCCGCTGGCGGCGGTGACAGGGTTGCCGCCGCCGGTGATGGTGGAGCCGGCCAGGGCGCCTTCGCGCAGTTCGAGGTACTGGTCAACGCCGCGCGGCAGGGCGCGGATCTTGCCGTCGCCCAGCAACGCCATCTGGTGGTCCGTGACGCGCTCCAGCAGGTAGCGGTCGTGGCTGACCACAACGAGCGTGCCAGGCCAGCCGTCCAGGACGTCTTCGACGGCGGCCAGAGTGTCCGTGTCTAGGTCGTTGGTGGGCTCGTCGAGCATCAGGACGTTCGGCTCGCCCACGAGGAGGCGCAGGAGCTGGAGCCGGCGGCGTTCGCCACCGGAGAGGTCCTTGACCGGGGTCCACTGCTTCTCGTTGGTGAAGCCAAGTTGTTCCACGAGCTGGCCGGCGCTGAATTCCTTGCCGCCAACGTTGAAGGACCGCTTTTCGCGCTCGATGACTTCGATGACGCGCAGGTCCTTGACGTCGTCGAGCTCCTTGACCTCCTGGGTGAGGACGGCGGTGACAACTGTCTTGCCGCGCTTGACCTTGCCGGAGGTGGGCTGGATTTCGCCGTTGAGGAGCTTCAGCAGGGTGGTCTTGCCGGCGCCGTTGACGCCCACCAGCCCCAGCCGCTCACCCGGCGCGAGGCGGAGGGTGATGTTGTCGAACAGCTTCTGCCCGGGGTCGCCACCGAGGAAGTCCAGCGAAACGTGCTCAAGGTCCAGCACGTCCTTGCCCAGGCGTGCCGTGGCCATCTTGCTCAGCGCCATCGAGTCGCGCGGCTCCGGGACGTCGGCGATCAGGGCGTTGGCTGCCTCGATGCGGAACTTGGGCTTGGCGGTGCGTGCCGGGGCGCCTCGGCGCAGCCAGGCCAGTTCCTTCTTGACGAGCTGCTGGCGTTTGCCCTCCATCACCGAAGCCGAGCGATCACGTTCGGCGCGGGCCAGGACGTAGGCCGCGTAGCCGCCTTCGAACGGGTCCATGATCCCGTCGTGGATTTCCCAGGTCTTGTTGCAGACCTCATCGAGGAACCAGCGGTCGTGGGTGACCACCAGGAACGCGCCCTGGTTGGCCCGCCAGCGGGTCTTCAGGTGCCGAGACAGCCAGGCGACGCCTTCGACGTCGAGGTGGTTGGTGGGCTCATCAAGCATGATCACGTCGTGGTCTTCGATCAGGAGCTTGGCCAGGGCGACGCGGCGCTTCTGGCCGCCGGAGAGCGCGTGCACATTGGCGTGCCAGTCCACGTCGGACACGAGTCCGCCCATGACCTCGCGGATCTGCGGGTTGCGGGCCCACTCGTAGTCAGCCTGGTCGCCGACGATCGCGGCGCCGACCGTCAGGTCGCCGTCGAGCACGTCGCTCTGGTCCAGGTACCCGATGTTGACCTCGCTGCGCTTGGTGACCCGCCCCGAATCAGGGGTGGAGCGCATCGACAGGAGCCGCATCAGGGTGGACTTGCCGTCACCGTTGCGGCCCACCATGCCGATCCGGTCACCCTCTTCAAGGCCGAGGGTAACGCCGTCGAGGACGGTGCGGGTTGCATACGAGACCGTAAGGTTCTCGCCGCCGAGCAGGTGAGCCACTGGGAACTGCTTTCTTCGGTGGAAATTTGTAAGGAAGTACTGGTCAAAAGGTACTAAAGGAGCGTATCGGAGATGATGCGCGCCCCGTGCACCGGGCCGTGGACGGCCAGGGCATTCAGGCCGTGATGGCCCAGGTCTTCGGCGAGCCCGGCCGCTGCAGCGGGGCTGTGTGTGAGCAGGGCGACCGTGGGGCCGGAGCCTGAAATCAGTCCGGCGATGGCTCCGCACGATTCACCAAGGCCTAGCGTATCGCGCAGCCCCGGCGCCAGTTCAATGGATGCGCGCTGGAGGTCATTGACCAGGACCCGGCTCAGGGCGTCCGCGTCGCCGCTGCGCAGCGCCTGCAGGATCTTCGGATCCACCGCGGTGGGCTCTTCGGCGGCCACGCCTTCGGCAAGGCGGAGCCTATCCAGGGTACGGAAGACGTCCGGCGTCGAGAGCCCGTAGTCGGCGGTGACCAGTACCCAGTCCATTTGCGCTTTGGCCAGCGCCGGCGACAGTTCATCGCCCACCCCAAGCCCGACCGCGGTGCCGCCCAGTAGCGAAAACGGGACGTCGGCCCCGAGTTCTGCGGCCAGGTGGGCCAGCTCGTCGCGGGACAGCCCGCTGTTCCACAGGGCGTCGCAGGCGAGCAGCGTGGCAGCTGCGTCTGCTGAACCGCCGCCCATGCCGCCGGCCACCGGGACACGCTTGGTGATCTCCAGGTGCACGCCGGTGGAGTGCTCGGACACATCGGCCATGATGGTGGCCGCCTTGTACGCGAGGTTCCGTTCGTCGAGCGGAATGTCCACGTCCTCGAGGTCCAGCGTGCTGAACGGACTCATGCTGACCGTGATTCCGTCGGCGGCGGTGCTGGTGGCGGCCACTTCCTCGTAGAGGGACACCGCCAGGTAGACACTGGCAACGGAATGGTAGCCGTCCTCACGCAGCGGGCCCACATCCAGCGAGACGTTGATTTTGCCGGGAGCCTTAACCCGGACCGTCCTCGCGGCAAAGCGCCCTCTCACTGCGTTCATGAGTCCAAGCTATGGCATGGCAGCGTCAGGCTCCAAGCATGCATGCTGGCAGCTACGCACAATGCGGGAGCGGCGTCCGGCCTCAACCCTGCTGGGCCTGGCGGGCTTCGGCGATCCGTGCGAACGCTGCGATATCGATCACTTCGCCCCGGGCGGTGGGATCCACGCCCGCCGCCAGCAGGCATTGTTCGGCAACAGCTGCGCTTCCGGCCCATCCGGCCAGGGCGGCCCGCAGGGTTTTCCGGCGCTGGGCGAAAGCGGCGTCGATCACGGCGAAGACCTGTTCGCGGGTCGCCGACGTCACCGGCGGTTCACGGCGCGTGAAAGCCACAAGCCCCGAGTGGATCTTGGGCGCCGGCCAAAAGACGTTCATTCCGATGACGCCGGCCTTGCGCATGCTGCTGTACCAGGCGGCCTTAACTGAGGGCACGCCGTACGTTTTGGATCCGGGGCCGGCAGCAAGCCGGTCTGCCACCTCGTCCTGGACCATGACCAGGCCGTGCCGGAGGCTCGGGAAGTGCTGCAGGAGGTGCAGGACCACCGGCACCGCCACGTTGTACGGGAGGTTCGCCACAAGCGCTGTCGGCTCAACGGGCAGTTCGGTCACCCTCATGGCGTCCGCCAGGACAAGGTGGAAATCCTTGACGGCGTCCGGCCGCCACTGCTTCACGGTGTCCGGAAGCTTGGCCGCCAGGACAGGGTCAATTTCGACGGCGACAACAGACTTGGCGGCGTCCAGCAGTCCCAGGGTGAGTGATCCCAGTCCGGGACCGACCTCCAGGACGGTCTCATCGGCGTGGATGTCCGCTGTGGCCACGATCCGGCGGATGGTGTTGCCGTCGATGACGAAGTTCTGGCCCAGGGTTTTCGTGGGGCGGACTCCGATCTCCTCGGCAAGCCGGCGGACATCGGAAGCGCCCAGCAGTGGTGCGGGCGCGGTGCCGGAGGCGGCGGGAGTCGGTTCAGTCACCTAGGTATCCTATCCCGTTGGCCCGCGGCGGCCGCGCCGGTGAAGGGTCTCCGGGGACGGCGAAGGCCGGATCCGGTTCAATTCCGGACCCGGACTTCGATTCCCCCGTGGCGGTGGTCGAAGGCCGGATCCGGTTCAATTCCGGACCCGGACTTCGATTCCCCCGTGGCGGTGGTCAGCTGCCGCGGCGGAGTGTTGGACTGCGGGACGGCTGCTAGCTGCTCGCTGCCCAGCCGCAGCCCCAGGGCGAGAGGCCGCGCTGCGCGTAGACGCGGTTGGCGATATCGATCTGCTGGGCCTTGGTGGCGAGGCTGGCGTTGGGTGCGTATGCGCCGCCGCCGGCACCGATCCAGGTCTGGATGTCGAACTGCAGTCCGCCGTAGTAGCCGTTGCCGGAGTTGATGGACCAGTTACCGGTCGATTCGCACTGCGCGATCTTGTCCCACATGGCTTCGTTCATCATGGTGGGGGCTGCTGCACCGGTGTTCGCACCGGCGGCTTCGGCCGTGGGCTTTTCCTTGGTCCCGACCGCCACTTTTTCGGTCACGGGCTGCACGGAAACGGTCTCGGAGACCAGGGTCCGAGAGGCTTCGCGGCCGTCCACCAGCACCAGCTTGAAGTTCTTGTCCACCTTGCCGGGGACACCGGCTTGGGTGACCTTCTTCTCGCCCACGAACAGTTCGGCGCTTTCGGAACTGAGCGTCTCGAAAGGAACCTCTTCCGTGGTGGCGGCGGTCTTCGAGGAATCAACCCGGGAAACCTTGATCGCCATGTCATTGACCACATGGGCGTTGCGGGGCTGGGAGAGCCGGTCGCCGGCACCGACGGTGACTCCGGCGTCCTTGAGGACATCGGCCACGGTGGCTGCAGTGGTGGTGGTCTTGGAAGCCTTGCCGTCCGCCAGGATACTGACGGTCTTCGGCGTGGAAATGGACACGAAGGATCCGGAGACGGCCAGCTGAGCGTCCTTGGGCACGGACACTTCCGAGGCGCTTGCGACGCCCAGTTCGGTGACGAGTCCTTCGACGTCGGCCGAGGTGGTGTTGATCGTCTTCTCAGCGCCGTCGAGGCTGATCTTCACGGCCTTGGCGAGGTTGACGTTGATGACCGAGCCGTTCTCCACGCGGGCGTCCGCCGACGGGGATACCCGGTCTGCGCCCTGCAGCTCCACCTTGGCACTCTTGACCACTTCGCCCACGGTCCCGCCGAAGGTCTGGACGGAACTGACTTTTCCGTCCACGTTCAGGGTGACTGTCTTGTTGTTGCCTACGAAGGCCACGAGACCCAGTACGAGTGCAGAGAGCACAACCAGCTGGGCGCCGACCTTGACGAAACTGAATTTACCGTCCGAAGTGAAGAAGTTGACCACGATTGCCCGTAACTCTAGGACCATCCGGGCACGGGGAAAAACGCACATCACCCACCGACGCAAACACCCTCAGGGCAACTCCGGACATGGTCCGGATGTTTGCAGCAGACGTGTGCGCCGCCATACTCAGCACTGCATGGGCCCGCCGCTTGCGCAGGCCCGGAACTGAGTGAAATTATCCGAAGGCCTTCCCCGACCCCGGCTAATAGTTATCCACTGTAACCGAAGCGTTATAAAGCAACCAAGAATTTGTACATACCTGGTATTCCTGACTGTTGCCTGAGCGGAGCCGCGGTTAGTCCCAGGATCCGTATGCCCGCACCGAATTTTCGGCGATTTGGGCGCAAAAGCCGGACAGCTCCGTGCTTGTCAATTCCGCCATGGTCCGGACCGTGTGAGGGATCAGGTAACTGGCATTGGGGCGGCCGCGGAACGGATGCGGGGTCAGGAAAGGCGCATCCGTCTCCACCAGGACCCGGGCGGGGTCGGCAATTGCTAGCGCAGCGCGCAGGTTGGCCGCGTTCTTGAACGTCACAGTGCCCGCGAAGGACATGTACCAGCCTTCGCTGTTGCACGTCCGGGCCAGCTCCTCGTCGCCGGAGAAGCAGTGGAACACCACCCGTTCCGGGGCGCCTTCTTCGCGCAGGACCTGGACGACGTCGTCATGGGCGTCGCGGTCGTGGATCTGCAGCGTCAGGTCCAGCCGCTTGGCGATGTCGATGTGGCGGCGGAACGAGTAGCGCTGATGTTTCAGCCCCTCCCCCTCCGTACGGAAGAAATCGAGGCCCGTCTCGCCAATGGCGCGGATCCTGGGATGCGAGGCCAGCTCTTCGATCTCGGCGAGCGCATCTTCCAGTTCACCGCGCTTCGCATAGTCCGGAGCGTCGTTGGGGTGGATCGCCACCGCGCCGAGCAGCCGCGAATCCAGGTCAACGGCCTGCACCGTGAACCTGGAGGATTCAAGGTCGCAGCCCACCTGCACGGCACCCTGGACGCCCACCGACGCGGCGATGTCCAATGCCGCGGACACGTCCACGGTCACGTCGGCATTGGGAAAGTCCAGATGCGTGTGGTTGTCCATGACCGGGACGGGCAGCGGCTCCGGCGCCGGCGGATAGCCGTGCCGGCCGGAGCCGTCGCTTCCGGGCGCACGAAACGGGACTGGCGTCAACGGGGTGTTCATCCTTCTACCCTAGCCGTCCAGGGCCCTCCGGCTCCCGCCGGGAAATACCGGAACTCTCTGTCAGGTCCGGCAGTTGTGTTAGTAGTCTGGTAGGCATACGGGCGAACGCCCGGCGGCGGGCGCCAGCAGTTACTTTGCCAACCCGTCCAGGCTTCCCCAGTGCTGAAAGGCAGTCGATGGATTCCCACAGACGCACCACAGTAGACGAAGCACTCCCGGAAGGGCAGAGCTTCCCTGGCGGTGCGGGAATTGTCGGAAACCAACTGAACGGCCTCAAGCCGCCGGCCATGGAGGCCGAGGCCTTCCACAACGCCAGCGAGCGCATCCTGTCCGCCATCAACACCGTGATCGATGGCAAGGCGGAGGCCGCAAAGCTTGCCCTCACAGTCCTCCTGGCTCAGGGGCACCTGCTGCTGGAGGATGTTCCCGGTGTGGGAAAGACCCTGCTGGCAAAAACACTCGCCCGCACCATCGACTGTTCGGTCAGCAGGATCCAGTTCACTCCGGACCTCCTGCCGTCCGATGTCACCGGCGTCTCCATCTACAACCAGGCGTCGCGGCTGTTCGAGTTCAGGCCCGGCGCCGTGTTCGCCAACATCGTCATCGGTGACGAGATCAACCGCGCCTCGGCAAAAACCCAGTCGGCGCTCTTGGAATGCATGGAGGAACACCAGGTCACCGTGGACGGGGACTCGTACAAGCTGGATGAGCCCTTTATGGTGGTGGCCACGCAGAACCCCATCGAGATGGAGGGGACGTACCCGCTGCCTGAGGCGCAGCGGGACCGGTTCATGGCCAGGATCTCCATGGGGTACCCGGACAAGGACTCGGAAATCGAAATGCTGGAGACGCACCAGGCGACGTCGCCGCTGACCAGGGTGACCGCCGTTGTCACCTCAGCCGATGTGGCGGCCATGATCGCCACCGTCCAGCGGGTCTACGTTTCGCAGGCGATCAAGGAATACACCGTGTCCATCGGCCGCGCCACGCGCGAAAGTGCCATGCTCCGCCTCGGCGCCAGCCCGCGGTCCATGCTCCAACTCCTGCGGGCGGCGAAGGCCACCGCCGCCTTGGAGGGCCGGGACTTCGTCCTCCCCGACGACGTCGTCAGCGTTGCCGAATCCGTGCTTGCCCACAGGATCATCCTTGACCGCAAGGCCGCCAGCACGGGGGAAACCCCCCACAGCGTTGTCCGCAGCATCCTGGCCAAGCTTCCGGTGCCGCAGGATATGTCCACGCAGTCGCGGGGTGGCGGCCAGCGCAGCGGCCCGGAACTGCGGCACACCCGTTAGCCAAAGGCGCCACGATGGCCCTGACGGACAGGCTTCCGGCACACCTCTTCAGCACTCGCGGCTGGGGGCTGCTGGGCGCGGGCGTGGTGTCGCTCCTGGCAGCCCAGGTGATGGGCCGCCGGGACCTGCTCACGCTCGGCATCCTCCTGATCATCCTGCCGCTGGTTTCCCTCGCGGGGATCCGCGTCCTCAAACCCAGGTTCAAGGTTTACCGCGAGTTCAACCCCGCCAGCGTGGAAACATCCTCCACCACCACCGTGCGGCTTGCCGTGGCGCGGACCGGGATAGCCACCGGCCAGGTGATCATGGAGGAACACCTTCCGCCGCGGTTCGGCGACTCGCCGGCCTTCCGGTTCCCGGCCCGCTCCGCCGTCGGCGGGACCAGCCGTTATGAATACCACCTCCGTTCCGGCAAACGGGGCCAGTTCGTTATCGGCCCGGTGACGGCCGAGTTCACGGACCCCTTCGGGCTCTCGCTGCACCGCCACGCGATCGACGACGGCGACACGCTGACCGTGACGCCCGCCGCCGTCGAGCTCCCTGCGACCGGACTCGCCGGCGCGCGAGGCAACGACGGCGTCACGGCCACGCGGATCCGTGCGAATCCGAGCGACGACGACGTCATGACCCGCGAATACCGCCATGGAGATCCGATGCGCCGGGTGCACTGGGCTGCGACGGCCAGGCACGGCGCCCTGATGGTGCGGCAGGAGGAGTCGGTCACCACTCCGGAGGCCACCATCATCCTCGACCAGCGGTGGGCTGCGTTTGCGCGCGGACCCGGCGCCGCCTTTTCCGCCACCTCCGGCGAGGACGGCCACGACCTGGTGACCAGCGACACGTTCGAATGGGCCGTTACGGCGGCCATGTCTGTCAGCGCCCACCTGGCGGAACGCAATTATGCCTTGCGGTTCCTCGATCCCGCGGGAGAACCGGCATTCCTGCACTCGCCTTCGGCGCCCGAACCCGAAGCGGAGGAATACTCCGGGTCGGGCGGCCTGCAGTCCATTGCGGAGAGCCTGGCCGCTATCCAGCTGACCGGCGCCCACCACGGTCCGGCGCCTGAGTCAGCCCTGCACCCCTTCGACGACAGGCTCATCGACAAGCTCTCCGCCCACCGGCAGCGGGGCCCCATCCTGGCCATCCTCGGACATCTGCAGGCCGCAGAGGCACGCTCCCTGTCCGCCGGCGCGGGGTTCGGGGCCAACGCGTTCGCGATTGTCGTCACCGACCATCCGGGCGACTGCCAGGCCGCCCTGGAATCGCTGAGGTCCGGCGGCTGGCGGGCTGTGGCCGTTGCCCCCGGCACGTCGGTGCCGGCGGCGTGGTCCTATTTCGACCAGCGCGATGCGGCAGCCGCCACGGCCGCCGCGGATGTCCGCCGCGGCACGGGAGTCAGTCGATGACCCTGACTCCCCAGCGGCACTCCGGTCCGGACACTGGCCGTACGCCTGAAGTCCTGGCTCCGTCACCGGCCCCGTCCGCACAGTCGCGCCGGGTTGGCGCGCAGCCGTGGGTGATGGCGGCCGCCGTCGCCGTATCTGTGGCCGGCGCCGCACTCACCCTCAACGGGGTACTCCGGGGCTGGGCCTGGTACGTGCCGGTGCTGACCACCGTCTGCGTTGTGGCCCTGGCCATGGCGGTCCTGCGGTCGCTGCGCGCCCAGCCCTTCCTGGTGGCACTGGGAGGCTTTGCCTCCCTCGTCTTCATCCTGACGTTCACGTTCTTCCGCAGGGACAGCATTGCCGGCTTCATCCCCTCCGGGGACACCATGGCGCAGCTGGGCCGGTACCTGCGGCGGGCAAGCGAGACCGTCCTGGCTGAAAGCTCCCCGGTCGCGCCCAACGCGGGCATCGTGCTGGTCACGTGCGCGGTCCTGGGGCTGGTGGTCATCCTGGTGGATGCCCTCGCCGTGCCGCTGGCCCTGCCGGCAACCAGCGGACTGGGTCTCCTTGCCATCCTGGTGGTGCCGGCCATGGTCAAGCCGCAGAGCGTCGGCCCGTGGGGGTTCGCCGCTGCCGCAGCCGGGTACCTGATGATCCTGGCCTGCAGCCAGTGGTTCGCCCCGGACAACCGGACCACGGCGGACACTGCCCGCAACCCCGGACAGTTCCGCCGGGCGGCACTCACCGGCGGCATGGCGCTGGTCATCACCCTCCTCCTCCCCCTCGCCGTTCCCGGCTTCGACCAGGGCACCTTCCCGCAGGGTTCCCGGCTGAATCCGTGGGGTTCCTCCACCGGGCTGAACCCGATGATCAGCCTGGGCAACAGCCTGCGGAGTCCCTCCGGCGACGGGCGCATCACCTACGCCTCCAACGCCAGCCGCCCGCAGTACCTCCGCTCGGTCACCGTGGACCGGTTCGACGGCGATTCCTGGTCACCGGACGACCGTGACGCTTCCCGCCGGGTGGGGGTTGGCCGGATGGACGTCGGCTACGAGGTTCTCGCTGACGAGCAGGTCCGCACGGTCACGGCGATCGACACCGGACGTTTCACCAGCCCGTACCTGCCGGTGCCATACGCTCCGGACTCGGTCAATGGCCTTGACGGACGATGGAGCTGGGATCCGGCCACCTTGAGCATCAAGGGCGTGGACACCAACGCGCGCAATCAGCAGTACGTGGTGCAGTCAACTTCCCCCCGGCTCACGCCGGAGCTGCTGGCCGAGTCATCCGCGCCCGTGCGCGGGATCTCGGAGGAGTTCATCCGCCCGCCCAACAACGTGCCGGACATCGTGCGCACCACGGCGGACACCGTGACGGAGGGAAGCCGGACTGCGTACGCCAAGGCCATGGCCATCCAGAACTACCTGCGCTCCGTGGAGTTCACCTACTCCCTGCAGTCCCCCGTCCAGGGCGGCTACGACGGCAACGGCCTCTCTGTCCTGGCGGACTTCCTGACTCAAAAGAGCGGCTACTGCATCCATTTCGCCTCGGCCATGGCTGTCATGGCCAGGCTGGAAGGAATTCCGAGCCGCATTGCCGTGGGCTACGCCCCCGGCAGGTCCACCGGTGCCACGGTTTCGGTTCCCGGGCAAGGCGCCCTGACTGAATACGAAGTTGATTCCAGGGACGCCCACGCCTGGCCCGAACTCTACTTCCAGGGCCTCGGCTGGGTTGCGTTCGAGCCCACCCCGTCGCGTGGAGTGGTGCCGGACTACGCCTCTCAGGCCTCCACCCCCGGCGGTGCCAGCACCAACGAAAACAACGACGACCTCATCCCGTCCAGCGCCGCCACCCCCGGCGCTACACCTGGCGCCACGCCCGTGCCGCTGCCCGGACTCGACTCCTCCGGCGAAGCCGGACACGCGCTGAGGCTGCCGCTCTACCTGGCCGCCGGCATCCTGCTCCTTGCCCTGCTCGCCGCCTCGCCCCGGATGGTGCGGGCCGGGATTCGCTCCCGACGGCTCAGGGGTTCACCCTCCCCCGGCGGCAGCACGGCCACCTCGGCCTGGGCTGAACTGCGGGACCTGGCCACCGACTACGGCCTGGCTCCCGGCGTCAGCGAAACTCCCCGGCATTTCTCCGGCAGGCTTCGCGAATCGGGTGCGCTGGGCGGGCCGGATGGAGCGGACGACGCCGGTGCGCGGGCGGTTGCCTCGCTCACCGCTGACTTTGAACGCCAGCAGTACGGCCGGCCTGCCGGTATTCCCGAAAGCGCCGCATTGGCCGGCGAACCTGCCGCCGCGGTTTCGGCTGCCGACAGGATAGCCCGGACCCAGGCATCCCTGCGGCGGCACTCACGGCTGCCCCAACGGCTCCGGGCGGAGTGGCTGCCGCCCTCGGTCATGAATCGCTGGGGACTCATAGCATCGGCGCCCTTCCGGGCAATCTCGCGTCCCGCCGCCAAACTGGGGCAGGCCGCCGCGCGGTCCTGGCGGACGGTGCGCGACGGCCTGCGACGCCTGCGGCAGGGCTAGCCTGCGCCGGAGAACTGCTTAGCCAGCGAACTGCTTAGCTGGCGTAGGGGTCGGCGATGCCGATGTACTGGGTGTAGAGGTATTCCTCGATGCCCTCGAGGCCGCCTTCGCGGCCCAGGCCGGACTGCTTGACGCCGCCGAACGGCGCGGCCGCGTTGGACACGACGCCGGCGTTCAGGCCGAGCATGCCGGTCTCGAGGCGTTCGCCCATCCGGATGCCGCGGTTCAGGTCCTTGGTGAAGACGTACGCGACCAGGCCGTATTCGGTGTTGTTCGCCAGCCGGATCGCGTCGTCCTCGGTGGTGAAGGTGATGATCGGCGCGACGGGTCCGAAGATTTCCTCGGACAGGATCCGGGTGCCCTCGGTGACGCCGGTGAGGATGGTGGGCTGGTAGAAGTAGCCCGGCCCGTCCACCGGTCCGCCGCCGGCCACGGCCACGGCCCCGGAGGCCACAGCGTCGGTGACGAGCTCGTGGACCTTGTCCCGGCTCTTGGCATCGATCAGCGGCCCGACCTTGGAGTGCGCTTCGGTGCCGCGGGCGGTGGTCATGTCCGCCATCTTCGCGGCGAACTTCTCCGCGAACTCCGCCGCGACGGACTCGTGCACGATGAACCGGTTCGCCGCGGTACAGGCCTCGCCCATGTTCCGCAGCTTCGCCAGCATCGCCCCGGCGACCGCGGCGTCAATATCGGCGTCCTCGAAGACCACGAACGGGGCGTTCCCGCCGAGCTCCATCGAGGTCCTCAGCACCGTTTCGGAGGCGTCCGAGAGCAGCCGGCGGCCGACCTCGGTGGACCCGGTGAAGGAGAGCTTCCGCAGCCGCTGATCCTTGATCAAAGGCCCGGTGGTGGCACCGGCCGTCGAGGTCGGGATGACGTTCAGGACACCGGCGGGCAGGCCGGCCTCCATCATCACGGCAGCGAACAGCTGCGAGGTCAGCGGGGTCAGGTTCGCGGACTTGAGCACCATGGTGCAGCCGGCGGCCACGGCCGGGGCGATCTTCCGGGTGGCCATGGCGAGCGGGAAGTTCCACGGCGTGATCAGCAGGCACGGGCCCACCGGCTTTTTGGTCACCAGCAGCCGGGACTTCCCGTCCGGGGAGACCGAGTAGCGGCCGAACGCGCGGACGGCTTCCTCGGAGAACCAGCGCAGGAACTCGGCGCCGTAGGTGACCTCGCCGCGGGCTTCGGCCAGCGGCTTGCCCATCTCCAGGGTCATCAGCAGCGCGAAGTCCTCGGCGCGGGCGGTGACCATTTCGAAGGCGCGGCGCAGGATCTCACCGCGTTCACGGGCCGGGACCTGCGCCCAGGAATCCTGCGCGGCAGCGGCCGCGTCCAGGGCGGCCCTGCCGTCCTCCGGACCGGCGTCAGCGATGCTCAGCAGCACCTTCCCGGTGGCGGGATCCTCGACGTCGAACGTCTTACCGGACGCCGCCGGGCGCCACTCGCCGTTGATCAGCAGTCCGGTCGGAACAGAAGCGAGCAGCTCGCTCTCGCGCTCCGCAGTAACGGTGGGCTGTGCAGTTACAGTCACGATGACTCCCTCGTCAGCAATTGGTGTTGGGGATGGGTTCAGCTCTCGGCTGCTTTAAAGCCACGGTACTGCCGCGCGCTCCGGAGCGTCTATGCATGCGCGCACTATGCAGTTCGGGCTTTGCTGTGCAGCTGCACAAGCTCCTGCCCCGGATTCTAGCGGGCGGCCAGGACCGCGGAGTAGAGCTCCCTCTTGCTGACTTTGGCGTCCTCGGCCACTGCAGCCACGGCCTCCTTCAGCCGGATTCCCTGCGCAATCAGGCCGTTGACGGCGGCCACATGGTCCTCGGGTTTGCCGGGTTCCCGCTCCGGCGCGCCGCCCACCACGACGGCTATTTCACCGCGCACCTCGTTGGTCTCTGCCCACAGGAGAAGTTCACGCAGCGAGCCGCGGATTACCTCTTCGTACGTCTTGGTCAGCTCACGGCACACGGCAACCGGGCGGTCCGGTCCGAAGCGCTCCCGCAGCGCGCGCAGCATCGGTTCAAGCCGGTGGGGCGCCTCGAAGAACACCATGGTCCGCCGTTCGGCGTCGAGGTCCGACAGGCGGGAGGCGCGTTCGCCCGCCTTGCGGGGAAGGAACCCTTCAAAACAGAACCGGTCCGTGGGCAGGCCGGACAGCGCGAGGGCCGTCAGGACCGCGGACGGTCCCGGCACCGCGGTGACCGTCAGTCCGGCCGCCACCGCACCTTCAACGAGCCGGAAACCCGGATCCGAGACGGCGGGCATACCGGCGTCGGTCACCATCACGATGGTTTTCCCGGCGCGCACCTGGTCCAGGAGTTCGGCGGTCTTCACCGCTTCGTTGTGCTCGTGGTAGCTGATCACGCGCCCGCCCACAGTGACCCCCAGGTTCTGCACGAGGCGGTGCAGGCGCCGGGTGTCCTCGGCGGCAACAATGTCCGCCGTGGTGAGGAGTTCAACCAGGCGCGGGGACGCATCGCCGACGTTGCCGATGGGGGTCGCCGCAAGCACGATCCTGCCGGGCTGCCCTGACGTGGAGCGGTCCGCCGGTTCCCCGGCCGGCGCCGCAGCCGCAGCCGAATCACTGCTCCAGTCCTCGTCCGTGGCATCGGCCGCGACGTCGGGCGCCCAGTCGGCATCGTCGGTAGTGACGATGTCGTCGGTGCTGCTGGCACCATCGGAGCCGTCCGGGCGGGAAGAGCTTAGTTTTTGGTCCACACGACCAGCCTACTGCTGGCAGGCTCTTCCAGCGCCAAAAGGTAGCATGGGCACGTGACGCAGACCTCCGTACCTCCTGTCGAGGCCGACTCAGCCAGCCCGGCACAGCCGGCGTCCGGGACGTTGGGACGAAACCTTGAGGGGCAGCGGTGGATCCGCCGGCCGCGGGAGGCCTTCACGGAAAGCGCCCTCCAGGAACGGCTGCTCGGAACCATCCGCAGTTGGCGGGACTATCCGCCGTCGCTGCGGCTATGGTTCTGGCTGATTCCGGCCATCACGGCGGCGATCGGCGGCGTCCTTCGTTTTGTCCGCCTGGAGGTTCCCCGGAGCCTGGTGTTTGACGAGACGTACTACGTCAAGGACGGCTATTCGCTCCTGATCAGCGGCTACGAGCGGAGCTGGCCCGACAAGGCCAACGAATCCTTCGTGGCAGGGAATCCTGAAGTCATCCTGTCCTCCCCGGAGTACGTGGTGCACCCGCCGGTGGGCAAATGGATGATCGCGGCAGGAATGTGGCTGTTCGGCGCGGATAACCCCCTGGGCTGGCGGTTCAGCGCGGCGCTGACCGGGACCCTGTCCATCCTCCTGATCGCCCTGATCGCGCAGAAACTTTTCCATTCGCTGACCCTGGGGGCCGTGGCCGGCCTCCTGCTGGCAGTGGACGGCCACCACCTGGTGATGTCCAGGACCTCCCTGCTGGACATCTTCCTGATGTTCTGGATCCTCGCCGCTTTCGGTGCGCTCCTGATGGACCGCGACGACGGCCGGCGGCGGCTGGCCGCGAAGCTGGGCCGCGATTCCGCCGCAGCCGCGGACGGCAGGCCGTCGGTGCTTCAGCTGGTTTCCGGACCGTGGCTGGGTGTCCGCTGGTGGCGCGTGGCGGCCGGGGTCTGCCTGGGCCTGGCCGTGGGCACCAAGTGGTCCGCACTGTTCTTCATGGCTGCCTTCGGGCTGCTGACCGTCTTCTGGGACCTGAGCGCGCGCCGGATCGCGGGGATCCGCGGCTGGATTAGCGGCGGCATCATCAAGGACGGAATTCCCGCTTTCCTGAGCATCGTCCCGGTTGCCGCCCTGGTGTACGTTTCCACGTGGGCCGGCTGGTTCCAGTCGAAGGATGCGTACTTCCGCCACTGGGCCGACACCAACCCCTCGGCCCAGTGGGGCTGGATCCCGGGGCCGCTGCGGTCCCTGGCCCACTACCACCTGGAAGCCTACAAGTTCCATCAGGGGCTCAGCTCCGACCACCCGTACGAGGCCAGCGCCTGG
The DNA here is from genome assembly GCF_018613775.1 of Arthrobacter sp. ISL-69. Classification (NCBI taxonomy): domain Bacteria; kingdom Bacillati; phylum Actinomycetota; class Actinomycetes; order Micrococcales; family Micrococcaceae; genus Arthrobacter; species Arthrobacter sp. ISL-69. The sequence goes on along the minus strand of NZ_JAGGPO010000013.1, from coordinate 5,827 downwards.
AGCTGGCTGGTGATGGGGCGCCCCACGTCGTTCTTCTACGAGTCCCCCAAGCAGGGAAGCCCGGGCTGCGACGTTGCCAGCTGCACGTCGGCCATTCTCTCGGTGGGCAATCCCCTGATCTGGTGGAGCGCCACGGTTTCGCTGGTGATCTTGCTCTTCTGGTGGGCAGGCCGCCGCGACTGGCGGGCCGGTGCCATCCTGGCGGGGGTCGGCGCGGGCTACCTCCCCTGGTTCCTGTATCCGGAACGGACCATGTTCACTTTCTACGCCGTGTCCTTTGAACCGTTCCTCGTGCTTGCCCTGACATATTGCCTGGGCCTGGTTCTCGGACGGCGGGAGGACCCGTTGTGGCGCCGACGCTCCGGGCTGTACCTGGTGGCGCTGTTTGTGGCCGGCGCCGTGCTGCTCTCGGCGTTCTTCTACCCCATCTGGACCGCGGAAATCATTCCGTACCAGGACTGGCGGTTCCGGATGTGGATGCCGTCCTGGATCTAGGGCAGTATTGCAGAGGTGCCGCGTGCGGTGGAATCACGAACGGGGGAACGCGGTACTGGGACATCGAACCACGGATCCGGAACGGAGACTGGCTGTGAGAGAAGCAAGCACTGAACTGCTCGTGGAGCTGGATCAGGACAGCAACGTCACTGACCTGCTGCTCGGGCAGCACGCCAAGGACCCTTCCCACGCCGTGTACTCCCGCAAGGGCCCCAACGGCTGGGTTGACGTACCCGCCGGGAAGTTCCTGGACAAGGCCAGGGCACTTGCCAAAGGACTGATCGCCGGGGGCCTGGCGCCGGGCGACACCGTGGCCGTGATGTCCGGAACACGGTACGAGTGGACACTCGTGGACTTCGCCATCTGGTTTGCCGGCGGCGTGACCGTTCCGGTTTATGAGACCTCCTCGGCTAGCCAGGTCGAGTGGATCCTGCACGACTCCGGCGCCCGCAGGGTGTTCGTCGAGGACCGGGCCAAGGAGGAACTGGTGGCCGGCGTCCTGGCGGACTCCAAGCTGCTCGGCAACGCTGTGCTGACGGTTGTGCGGATGGACGACGACGGCGGCGCGCCCAACCTGGCGAGCCTCGCCGGGGCAGGCACCGGGGTCACCGACGCGGAGCTGGAGCGGCACCGCAGCACAGCGGTCCTGGCCGACGTCGCCTCGCTGGTTTACACCTCCGGGACCACGGGCAAGCCCAAGGGCTGCGAGATAACGCACGGCAACTTCGCCCTCGTGGCCGCCAACATTGTGGAATTCCTGCCTGAGCTCCTGCGGCAGGAGGGTGCCCGGACGCTGATGTTCCTCCCGCTCGCCCATGTCCTGGCCCGCGCCGTCCAGGTGGTGTGCCTCAGCGCCGGAGTAACGCTGGGCCACACTTCCGGTGCCGCCCAGCTGTTGGAGGATCTGGCCACCTTCAAACCCACCTTCCTGCTGGTAGTGCCCAGGATTTTTGAAAAGGTCCATGCGGGTGCCAGCCATAAGGCGGACCTCGCCGGAAAGACGCGGCTGTTCGCCGCCGCTTCCGCAGTGGCCATCGATTACTCCAAGGCCCTCGACGCTGCGGCCCGCGGAACGGGCACCGGGCCCGGCCTCGTGCTCCGCACCAAGCACGCCGTCTTTGACCGGCTGCTCTACCCCAGGCTGCGCCAGGCGTTCGGCGGCCAGGTCAGGTACACCGTCTCCGGCGCCAGCCCGCTGAACTCCAACGACGCGCACTTCTTCCGCGGCGCAGGAATCCCCGTGCTCGAGGGCTACGGTCTCACCGAGACCACGGCCCCGTGCACCGCCAACACCCCGTCGCGGACCAGGGTGGGCACGGTGGGCATCCCCGTGGCCGGAACCACCATCCGGGTCGCAGAGGACGGCGAGATCCTGGTCAAGGGCATCGGCGTCTTCAAGGGCTACCACGCCAACGAGGCCGCCAACGCGGAAGCGTTTGTGGACGGGTTCCTCCGCACCGGGGACCTCGGTTCGCTGGATGAGGACGGATTCCTCACCATCACGGGCCGCAAGAAGGATCTCCTCGTGACCGCCGGTGGCAAGAACGTGGCACCCGGACCGCTGGAAGAAAAGATCCGGGAGCATCAGCTCGTGGCGCAGGCCGTGGTGGTGGGCGACGGGCGGCCGTTCGTTTCGGCGCTGGTCAACCTCGATCCGGAAGGCCTGGAAAACTGGTGCTCAGCCAGGAAGATTCCGGTCATGGGTGTTGCCGAAGCCACGTCCGATGACCAGGTCCGCGAGGCTGTCCAGGGCGCGATCGACCAGGCCAACCAGCTGGTGTCCAAGGCGGAATCCATCCGCAGCTTCGCCCTGCTGGATACTGAATTCACGGTTGAGTCAGGCCACCTGACGCCGTCGCTGAAACTCAAACGGGCCGCCGTCGTCAGCGACTTCGAGGAGCACATCGACAGGCTGTACCGCTAGCACCGGGGCGGCCGCCGCACCCGGCACGGCGGGGCGCACGACGAGACGGGGCACAAGACAACTGAAGGCGACCGGCACGGGTGCCGGTCGCCTTCACATTTGTGTTCTGCGCCGTTTCACACAGCGCGGCTGCTACACCGCGGCTGCTTCGTCCTCGGCTGTCCCGTCCTTTGCAGCGCCGTCCTTGGCGTTACCGTCCTTGGCAATGCCACGGCGCTTCCTGGTGGGCCAGGTAAGGACCAGCGTCACCACGGAGGCGATCAGCACGAGGGCTCCGATCACGATCCCGGCATCAACCCAGAACTGTCCCGGGAAGAGCCGGATGAGGGTGTCTTCCAAGGCGAACGTCCAGGTCCCGCTGGCGAAGAAGATCCGGTGGAATTCCGTAAAGAACTGCTGCCAGCCCAGCGCTGCCAGTGTGCCCAGCCCAAGGATGATCACGAGGGTCACAATGGAGCCGGCGAACAGGCCGCGCCGGATTCCCCCGGTGCTGCGGCGCCGCAGGTAGATCATGGCAACGATGGCCAGCAGGATCAGCAGCGTGCCCCCGGCAAAAGCGGACAGGATGACCAGTTTGACGTCGGCCATGTGGCTGACTTCGCCTTCCTGGAACAGCGGATCGCCGCTGCGGTTCACGAGCTCGCCGAGATACCGCGGGCCGGACCAGTTGCTGAGGTAGTCCACCGCGTAGGACCCGTACGTCATGCGGTCATCCGTGCTGAAGCCGTAACCGTCGCCGGGGAAACCGGGACGGTTATATTCCACCCACAGGAACAACGGGCTGGTGACAGCGCGCACGGCAAGGACCAACAGGATCACCGGATAGAAGGCAGCCAGCAGGACCTGCATCACGCGGGGCAGGACGGGCTTGGTGTTGGCAGCGTGCTCGCGCTCGGCGTTCCGGCGCTCCACCTCATCCTGCGGCGGGCGCACCTGGAGCGCCGAGGTGGGTAGTGGTTCCCGGAAGTGCGTCCCCCTCCCCTGCGGCTCGGAGGCTGCGGGCTCGACGGCGGCCTCCGCGGCTTTGCGGTCCGCGCGGCTTCCGGCCTGGGTCGGCGCGGAAGCCTGCGGCGTTCCGGTCCGGGATGTAGCGGCCTGGCTTGTAGCGTTCGGGGATGCAGCGGTCTGGGCAGTCCCGCCCTGGGAAGGCTCGCCCTGGCGTGCAGAGGTACCGGCGGACGCTGCCGGCTGGTCCTTGGCTGCGTCAGGGGCCGCCTTTCCTGCCGGAGCTGCTCCCTTAGCCGTTGCCGCTGAGCCTGCTCCCGCAGCGGCGGGCTTCATCCAGTCGAACGCGGGTTCGTCAGTGTCATCGGCGGGATCCAGATGCGGATCCTGCCGATTCGGCGGGGTGGGAGTTTTCTCAGTCACTGCAGCTTCACTTCCGTAGGCGTCCGCGCTGCCCTGACACCGCCAGGCAACGCTACTTATCTCCAGATGAGCCTACCGTCAGGCACACCATGGCGGGAGGTGCCACCCCGTTCCGCACCGGATTCAGGCAGCGGGATTCAGGAGGGGGAATCAGGCAGCCAAGGCCGTGTACCCGGCATCCGCGCTGTCCAGGTCGCCGCTGGCCCCCGAACGGTAGGCGCGCCGGCCCCATACAAGGACGTAGGTCCAGTACGCAGCGAGTACCGCGGCGCCGATTCCGATCTTGGCCCACACGGGAAGGCCGCTTGGTGTGACGAACCCTTCCACGAGGCCGGAGACGAACAGCACCAGGACAAGTCCCAGTGCCACAGTGATCAGGGAACGTCCTTCCGCCGCCACGGCCTGGCCCCTGGTCCGGGGCCCCGGCGAAACCAGCGCCCAGAAGATCTTCAGGCCGGCCGCGCAGGCAATGAACACCGCGGTGAGCTCCATCAGCCCGTGGGGAAGGATGTAGCTGAAGAACACATCCGACTTGCCGACTGCGGCGAAGACGCCTGCCGCGACACCCACGCCCTGGGCATTGCCAAACAGAATCATGGGAACCCAGAAGCCGGTGATGCCGAGGGCCACTGCCTGGGCTGAGATCCACGCATTGTTGGTCCAGACGGCACCGGCAAATGAAGCGGCGGGATTCTCCGAGTAGTAGTCGATGAAGTCTTTTTCGACGTACTGCTTGATGGTGGAGTCCGACCCGAGGGCACGGAGCGCATCCGGTGACGTGGCGATCCACAGCGCGTACGCGCCCGCGATCAGGCAGAACGCCAGACCGCACCAGACGGTAAGCCAGCGGAGCCGGTAGAACGCCGCCGGCAGCGCGATAACGAAGAACCGGGCGAGGTCGTCCATGAAGTTGGACCGTGCCCCGGTGAAGCGGGTGCGTGCCTGCGCAAGCGTGGCCGACAGCGTGGCGGAGAGCCCGCTCTCCGGCGCCACGGAGCGCAGCAGGGACAGATGCGATGACGTGCCCTGATAGAGGCGCAGCAGTTCGTCGGCCTCGCTCCCGTTGAGCCGCCGTTTGTACGCCAGCACGTAGAGCCGCGCCCATTTGTCCCCGTTGACCGCGGAGAACGCATCGATGTCCACGGCACTACCCTAGCGCGCCCGGATTAGACTGTGAGCGTTCGTAGGTAGCGTGTAGGGACGGGGACCCGACTTGAGCTCAATCATCACAGGTGAAGCAGTTGTACTGGAGCTTCGCCCGGCGTCGTTCGCGGCACGGGCTCTGGGCGTGATTCTGGACGTCATAGCCAACATAGTCCTCCTCATTGGAATGATGGCAGTGATTGCGTCCGCCTACAGCGACCTGGACGGAGCGGCGGCGCGCACTTTGGTACTGGTCAGCGTGGTTTTCTGCTTCGTGATCCTCCCCGTGGCGGTGGAGACCCTCACCCGCGGCCTGTCGCTTGGCAAGCTGGCCGCCGGGCTCCGGATCGTGCGGGACGACGGCGGCGCCATCCGGTTCCGCCACGCGCTGATCCGTGGCCTCATTGGATTCCTGGAGATCTACATGACGTTCGGCGGGCTGGCCATCGCCGTCGCGCTGTTCAACGACAAGTCCAAGCGGCTCGGCGATGTTGTCGCAGGAACCTACTCGCTCCGGCGCCGTGTGCCCGCGGAACCGCCGTTCGTCCCGTTCGTTCCTCCGCATCTGAGGTCCTGGGCAGCGCTGGCTGACATCGGCCGGATACCGGATGCCGTAGCCCGCCGGGCCGCGCAGTTCATCCGCCAGGCGGGCCGGATGTCGCCGTCGTCCCGCGCTTCAATGGCGGTGTCGCTGGCCAACGAGGTTTCAGCCTGTGTGGCCCCGCCGCCACCTGCCGGCACAGGCCCGGAAGAATACCTGGCGGCAGTCCTGGTGGAGCGTCGCGAGCGTGAACTGACCAGGCTGAGCCGGGCGCGGGCACGCAGCACCGGTGTGGGGGAACGGCTGAACCGCATCCCCTATGGCAGGGACACGCTCTAGGAGACTGCTGAAATAAT